>DATDAP010000528.1:0-9587 GCA_036525335.1 Microlunatus sp.
CAGGGCCGGCGCGGCCCAACCGATCTGGTCGAAGGTCGGCAACAAGCCGATGGTGAAGGTCGAGACCCCCATCAGGACCAGGGTGAACATGAGCACCCGCTGCCGGCCGATCCGGTCGCCGTAGTGGCCGAGGATGACCGCGCCGATGGGCCGGGCGACGTAGGCGAAGGCGAAGGTCGCGAAGGACATCACCAGCGCCGACGTGTCGGCGTCTGGGAAGAACACGTGCGGGAAGATCAGGGCCGCGGCGGCACCGAACAGGAAGAAGTCGTAGTACTCGACGGCGCTGCCCATGAAGCTGGCCAGGGCGGCCTTCCGGGGGGTTCTCTCATGACTCACTGTGGTCGACATCGACCCTCCTCTGGGAGATGGGTGGTGAATGGAGCTGGTCGTTCGGATGAGACGGTCGAGCCCTAGTGGGCCTCGCCGCCGAGCAGGTGGGTGAAGGTGGTGAACATGCGGTCGATGTCGGGATCGATCCCGGTCACCAGGGTGAACGTGTCGGCGGCCTGGTGAACGGCCATGTGACCCCCGCTGAGCGTCCGGCAGCCGGCCCGTCGAGCAGCCTGCAGGAGCTCGGTGTTCAGCGGCCGGTAGACGATGTCGGCGACCCACAGCCCGGCGTGCAGCAGATCGGGATCGACGGGCAGACCCGGGTGGTCCGCCATCCCGGTCGGGGTGCAGTGCACCAGCCCGTCGGCGTGCGGCAGTAGCACCGGCAGCTTGTCGATCTCGCCGGCATCGACCCGGGCCGTCGGGAAGCGGTCGGTAAGGGCCCGAGCCAGCGCTGTCGCCCGGTCGACGTCCACGTCGACCACGGTCAGGTGCTCGGTGCCGTCGGCGAGCAGAGCATCCGCGACCGCGGCGCCGGCGCCCCCGGCCCCCAGCTGGACCACCTCGGTCACCGGCGCATCCGGTAGTCCGGTGCGGAAGGCGGTGGCGAAGCCGCTGGCGTCGGTGTTGTACCCGACCGCGCCGCGCTCGCCGAAGATCACCGTGTTGACTGCGCCCAGCCGGGCCGCCCGCTTGTCGAGGGCGTCGAGGTGCTCGACCACCAGCTGCTTGCAGGGGTGGGTGATGTTGAGGGCGTTGAACCCGAGGGTGCGTGCCGCCCGGACCAGGGTGCCCACCTCGGTCGGGGCGATCCCCAGAGAGGCGATGTCGATGGTCCGGTAGACGTAGTCCAGACCGAGGGCCTTGGCCTCGGCCATGTGCAGCGGCGGCGTGAGGGACGGCCCGATGCCGGCTCCGATGAGCCCGACCAGGAACGGTTGTTGCGGCATCCGCTGCACCCTTTCGAACGACGACGTTCGTGCGATTCCAGTAATGTACTAACTGGTACGTACGGAGGTCAAGAGTCGATTCTCGGAAGGTCAGTGCGCGGTGAGCCACCCCGCGACCACGTCGCCGATCATCGATCGCAGATGGTCGCGATGCTCCGGGGCCCCCAGGTCGCGCCCGAACAGGAACCCGAAGGTGTGCCGGTTCGCCACCTGGAAGACGCAGTAGGCGCTGATCACCAGATGCACATCGAGGGCGTCGACGTCGGAGCGGAACTCCCCGGCCGCCCGGCCGCGCTCCAGCACCTCGTCGAGCACGCCGAGCGCAGGCGTGGCCGTCGTCCGCAAGCTGTCCAGCCGCTTGATGAACTCGCCCTGGTGGATGTTCTCGATCGAGACCAGGCGGATGAAGTCCGGGTGCGAGACGTGGTGGTCGTAGGTCAGCTCGGCCAGCCGGCGTACCGCGACGATCGGGTCCAGATCATCGACGCGCAGCGACTGCTCGGCCTTGCGGATGCCGAGGTACGCGTTCTCCAGCACCGCCAGATAGAGCTGCTCCTTGCCGCCGAAGTAGTAGTAGATCATCCGCTTGGTGGTGCGGGTCTGCTCCGCGATGTCGTCCACCCGGGCCCCGGAGTAACCGTCCTCGGCGAACACCCGAGCAGCCACCGCGAGCAGCTCGGCCCGGGTCCGCTCGGCGTCACGCTGGCGAACCGGAGGCACGGCGGCGTTCATGACGGTGAGCCTAGTGGCCGCGGGGGCGACCCCTTCCGCACTCGGGGCCACCAATGTACTGTTTAGTACATTACTCACCCGGCAATCTCAGGAGCCTGCATGCTGACCTCGATCGCCACCGTCTGTCTGAGCGGGAGCCTGGTCGAGAAGCTGCACGCCTGCGCCGCGGCCGGTTTCGACGGCGTCGAGATCTTCGAACCGGACCTGGTCGCCGCCGAGGAGAGCCCTGAGGAGATCAGGGCGCTGGCCGACCGCCTCGGCCTGACGCTCGACCTCTACCAGCCGCTCCGGGACGCCGAGGGCGTGACCGATGAGGTGTTCGCCGGCAACCTGCGGCGAGCCGAGGCCAAGTTCGCCCTGATGAACCGGCTCGGCATCGATCTGATGTTGGTCTGCAGCAACGTCGCCACCGCCTCGATCGACTCCGACGAGGTCTCCGCCGACCAGCTCTCCCGACTCGGCGATCTGGCCGGCGCGTACGGAGTGCGGCTCGCCTTCGAGGCGCTGGCTTGGGGGACCTACGTCGACGACTACCGGCGGGCCTGGCGGATCGTGGAGCGGGCCGACCACCCTGAGGTCGGGGTCTGCCTGGACAGCTTCCACATCCTGTCCCGCGGGCACGACCTGGCCACCATCGCCGAGATCCCGGCCGAGAAGATCTTCTTCCTGCAGCTTGCGGACGCCCCCGCCCTGTCGATGGACGTGCTGTCCTGGAGCCGCCACCACCGGCTCTTCCCCGGCGAGGGAGCCTGGGATCTCGGCGACTTCGTGGGTCGCGTGGCCGCCGCGGGCTACCAGGGGCCGTACTCGCTGGAGGTCTTCAACGACACCTTCCGGCAGACCGACACCCGGCGTACGGCCGCCCACGCCCATCGGTCCCTGGTCTGGGTCGCCGACCAGGCCAGGCGCTGGGCCGTGGACCCGGCGAGGGGTGGTCGCGGGACCACGAGTTCCGTCGTGCTGCCTCGGGTCGCCGAGGCGGCGCCCCCGACCGGCATCGACTTCGTGGAGATCAAGGCCGGCGACACCAGCGCGTACGAGGAGCTGCTCGGCCAGCTGGGCTTCACCTTCCGCGGGCGGCACCGGACCAAGCCGGTCACGTTGTGGACCGCGGGTGCTGCCAAGATCATCCTGAACGAGCAGCACGCCCGGGACCAGCCGCCGCACCTGGCCGCGGTCGGCTTCACCGTCCCGGACGCAGCGGCCTCGCTGCGCCGGGCGTACGAGCTCGGTGCCAGCTCGGTGTACCGGCGGACCTATGCGACCGAGTTCGATCTGCCGGCCGTCGCCGCCCCGGACGGCACCCAGATCTTCCTGTCCGGCGCGCTCGCCGACGCCGACGGCTGGGTCGCCGAGTTCGAGCACGGGGAGGCGGTGACCGACTCCGGAGTGATCGCCGTCGATCACGTCAACCTGGCCCAGCCATGGCAGGACTTCGACGAGGCGATCCTGTTCTACAGCAGCGTTCTGGGCCTCTCAGCGGCCGCCTCCACCGAGGTCGCCGGACCGCGCGGTCTGGTCCGCAGCCAGGTGATGCGAACCGACGACGGAGCGGTCCGCATCCCGCTCAACGTGGTGCCTCCGGTGCTGGACGCCGCCGGCCTCCCGCAGCACATCGCGTTCGGCTGCGGGGACGTGATCGGCCTGGCCCGGCAGGCCCGGGACCGCGGCCTGCAGCTGTTGCCGGTCCCCGACAACTACTACGACGACCTGGCCGCCCGGTTCGGTCTCGACGCCGACCGGGTCGCCGAGCTGCGGGAGCTCAGCCTCCTCTACGACCGCGACGAGCACGGCGAGTTCGTCCACTTCTACACCGTCACGATCGGCGAGCTGTTCGTCGAGGTCCTGGAACGACGGGACGGCTACGACGGGTACGGCGCCCCCAATGCCCCGGTCCGGCTGGCGGCTCAGCGTCGGCTCACCAGCTGAACCCACCGCACCCTCGGCGGCGCAGTGGGGCCGGGGAATGCGCGTGCGACACCGGCACCGACACACGTAACGTCGACCTCATGAACACCGCAGGGGGAGATCCCGATCGAGACGCCGCAGCCGACGGCTGGTTCCCGGAGAGCGTGGCCGCCGACTACGACGCTCCCGGCGGAGCCAACGATCCCGGCGTCGTCGAGCCGATGGTCGAGGTCCTGGCCGAGCTCGCCGGGGAGGGAGCCGTGCTCGAGCTCGCGGTAGGCACCGGCCGGATCGCCGCTCCGCTCGCGGTTCGCGGACTGGACGTCAAGGGGATCGAGCTCAGTCGAGCGATGGCGGCGCGCATCGCCGACAAGCCGGGGGGCGAACGGGTCGCCGTCACCATCGGCGACATGACCACAGCGCAGGTCCCGGGCGAGTTCTCGCTGGTGTTCCTGGTCTTCAACACGATCAGCAACGTGACGACCCAGGACGGGCAGCTGGCGGTCTTCGGCAACGCCGCCGCCCATCTACGCACCGGGGGGTTGTTCCTCATCGAGGTCGAGATTCCGAGCCTGCGGCGCCTGCCGCCCGGACAGGACACCGTTCCCTTCACGGTGGCTCCCGATCCGGCCGGGGGCGGCTACGTCGGCTTCGACCAGTACGACGTGGTGACGCAGCAGTTCACGTCGAACCACGTCACCGTCTCCGCCGACGGTTCCGGCCAGTTCCGCCGCATACCGTTCCGCTACGCCTGGCCGGCCGAGCTGGATCTGATGGCGCGGATCGCGGGCCTGCGGCTGAAGCACCGCTGGTCGGACTGGGATCGATCGACCCTCACCGCGGACAGCACCAAACACGTCTCGATCTGGGAGAAGCCGGCCTCCGTCACGGCGCAAGCCGTCTGTGCAGCAGGCACGAGTGACGTGTCTGTGAATCAGTCTGGTCAGTAGTAGTTGATCATGGTGGCAGCAGCGTTGTCGGTGACGGATGATCAGCGCCGGGAACTGGACCGGATGGCGGCTTCGTCGGTGTTGCCGCATCGTCAGGTGGTTCAGGCGCGGGCGTTGGTGTGGGCGGCCGACGGTGTGGCCAACGAGGCGCTACCTCAACCCGCCGGCTCGTGCGGTGGTGTTCAGCTTCGATGAGAATGCCCAGTGTCAGGCGCTGGACCGGACCCAGCCGTCACTGCCGATACGACCGGGCCGGGGCGCGACCATGACACGACGACAAGCGGCACGGCACGATCGATCTGTTCGCGGCGATGAACGTGGGCGCCGGCCAGGTCCACACCCACCTACGCAAGAGTCATGCCGGCGGGGACGTGCTGGCGTTCTTCCGACATGCGATCCTCACCTGAGCAGAGCACTGGAACGACGACCGAAACCCTTCATCTGGAAAGCCACTGCCGACGACATCATCGAGAAGGTCTCCCGAGGCCGCGCCACCTCCACCAGATCGAACCACAGACAAACCACTAGCGGACCCGTCTGTGAGAACTCTTCAGTGACGTTCGACTACTCTGCGTTCCCCCTTCTGATCACCGACCGGATCATTCTGCGTGAGCTGCGGAACGAGGACGCTGCGGACCTACTGGTGTTCCGCAGCGACCCGGAGGTACAGCGGTTCAACTCTGAGCCGCTCCAGACGCTTGAGCAGAGCGCTGCCTTGATTGACGAGGTCCGCGACGACTATGCGGCCGAGACAGCCGTGCAGTGGGCGTTGGCGCTCAAGTCGTCTGGCCGGGCCGGCGGACTGTTCGGGTACCACAACTGGGATCGGTACCACCGACGGGCAGGGATCGGTTTACGACCTGGCACGTGACCTGTGGGGGCAGGGATTGGCGACGGAGGCGCTCGCCGCCGTCATCCGCTTCGGTTTCTCCGACATGCGGCTCAACCGCATCGAGGCTCAGACGATCGCCGACAACGACTCGTCAACACGACTACTCGGCCGTCTGAGCTTCGCCCTGGAGGGAACGCGTCGAAGTTACTCCTGGGAGGACGACAGCACCTTCCACGACGGAGCGATCTACGGTCTCGTCCACGACCGCTGATCACAGGGCTGACACTCTCGTGCGGCACGTACCCGTAAGCCGTCCGTTCTACGGCGAGGACGAACGACCACGCCAGATCACTGCTGGGGACCGGCGGGATCAGACCCGACTACACACCCTCGATGGAAGAGCCCGACAACGGCGTCCCCGCCCCTGGCCAGATGACTTCGACGACGCCGACCACGAACCTCACACCCGCGACCAACCCCGACAGAGCGGAGACCAGCCACCCTTCAGATCAACAAGACGAAGGACTCAACTGCTACACCCGCACCTCGGGACTTGACCGGCAAAGCACGCCTGGCCCGCGAGCGACTCGTCGTCCGCCGCACCAAGAGCGCTGAAGGACGGGGAGCAGAGGGGTGTGGTCTCGTCCGACCGGAGCGAGGTCGTCGTGGTCACGTCGTCGCCGTGGCTCCCGGGGGACAGCGACGTCACCACCAGCCTCCGAAGGAGCGGGCGGCCGCTGCAACAGAAGCACAACATTTCGGCAACGCGGGAACGCCACTGTTGTTGCTACCGACCCGGACCGTCCGGGAAGGACATCATCAAGGGGGGGCCATCATGGCCAAGCAATACCGTTTGGAACTCGACCACGTCCACTGCGAAAGGCGGCAGGACGCCGCCGGGCAGGACGAACTGCAGATCAAAGTCGACGGGAGCGTGCTCTACGGCGGCAACGGCGGGAGCCCGATCGGACGCGGCGACCGCGTCCCGGCGACCGGATCGTGGACCGGATATTCGCGGCTGTTCACCGACGACGCCGATGTCCAGCTGCTCGAGATCGACTCCGGGTCCAACCCCGACGATCTGGGCACGTACACGGTCGATGGCGCGACCGACGTCAACCAGGGTGTTATCCACCGTGTGTACACCCGCAACAACGCGGAGTACAGCCTGGGCTACAGAGTCGTCGCTGCGTGAACCGAGGTCCGGTCCGCTGCGCACCCGACTGGACACCAGGGCGCGTCGCCACTCCGGACCCGATGCCCGTCATGGGCATGACCACCGTCCCTCCCCCTCCCACTTCCGCTCGAGCGGGAGGGGGAGGTGACGTGGATCGGAAACCCGGAGCCCGGCAGACCTCCAACTCGCCGGGCCGGCGGACCAGAGTTTCAACGCGGCAGGCCCGACTCGCCAACTCGGGCCGGTACTGGCCCGAATCGAACCGACAGGTAGGTGGCCCTGACTCGCTCTGGCGTGGCGGGTCTCTGGCTCTGTACGGCTCGTCGTCGGTGACGTCGTGGTCCAGGACCCGGTTTGACGTGAACATCCCAGGTTGGCCGCCTCGGCAGGCAGCACCTCGGTGAGGGCGTCGGCCACGTAGGCCAACTCCACGAGGCGCTGCTTGTTGAGCCGTTGGGAACCACGTCGCCACTGGACCAGCGGGAGACAGTGCGCGCAGACGCGTCGACGATCGTCCCGATCTCGTCCTGGGTCAGAGGGGCGCGATGAGATCGGTGACCTTGCGGGCGAGGGCACCGGGAGCAGCCACAATGCCAGCTCACGAAGAAGTGTGAGGCGGGTCGCCGCCGTCACGTCCGGTCCCGCGAGCTACCCGCGAGCTACCCGCGAGCTACCCGCGAGGTCGACCGCTCGCGCCGGGCCGTGGAGATCCGCGAGCTGATCAACCAGAAGTACCGCCTCCCAGGCGTGTCCGAGATGAAACCCGCACCTTGACAAGCCTGATCGACGACATCCGACACGAGCAGGAAGCGCAGTCGGCCTGGTCCCAGGATGCCCAGCGACTCCAGCGCCGCACCCGCGGTGCGGCTGAGTAGTCCTCGGCCGCGGGAACCTTGTTGTTGATCATCGCCGCCGACGCCGCCGGGTGCTCAGTGATCGTCGGCTCTATGTGGCAGTGTCAGGCTCATCAGGGGACACTGGAGCTGTGCACGCGGCGGCCCAGGTGCAGCCGGTCGGGTCACCGGAGCAGTGTCTCGAGCTCTCGGAGTCGCCCGTAGAAGTCGGGGAGACCACGAAGGCCGTTGCGCACGACCTCGTGCGACAGCGTGAGGTCAGGGCCGGTGCTCGCCGCGACACGGGCGAGGCAACGGAGGATGTTCCACCTCGTATGCCCCAACCAGCCGCCGATCGTGAACACGAACCAGCTCGGACCCGATGGGGGCGGCGCTCCGCCCCCTGCGACGTAGCCGTCGACGATCGAGTGAAAGATGGCGGGGTCGATGTCGTCGAAGCCGGGTCCCTTCGCGAGGCTCAGCGCGGTCGAGCCGAGCTCACCGGCCAGGTCGAGCATCCCCGAGAGCTCCCAGTCGAGCACCACCGGCCGACCATCGCGAGTAAGCAGGTTCCACGGTTGGATGTCCCGGTGGGTCAGCACGACGGGTCCTGGCCGTTCGCAGGTGTCGACGAAGTGGGCGATCGCGAGGAACGTCTCGACCTGAGAGGTGAGTTCGTCGGCCCACGGCTGGCCGGTCGCCGCCGCCCGCTCGGCCAGCTCGGGCCAGTCCCGTGACGCCGGGTCGTCGATCACCACAGGGGTCCACGCGACGTCGAGCGCATGGATGCGCGCGAGAATCTCGCCGACCTCGAATCCGTAGGCCGGCGACACCGACGCTTCGGGCACCTTCTCCCCCTCCACCCACCGGTGGACGAGCGTGTGTGGGCTGGTCGAGATCGGCTCAGGCATCGGGATACCGGCGGCGAAGGCTGCCCGCTCGAACCTGAACACGTCGTCGGCGAAGTACGGGGTGCGTCGGTCGGCGAGGTTCAGCTCCTTCACCGCGAACGACCCCCGGTCGGTGTCGAGCCGATACATCCGGTTGGCGAACCCGCCGTGGACGCGGATCATCGGCCTGGTCGGCGCACCGAGATGCGAGAGATCCACCCCGAGCACTCTAGGACTCGCAGGTCGTAGGTTCTCGTGCACTTCCGCAACGAAGCCGACCTCGCCGCAGCAGGAACTCCCTGGGGCCAGGACTGGCGGACGCGCGGCGACTATCCCGGCATCAGCGCGTTTCTCCGCGTCGATGACGAGGTCTTCCACACCTATGCCACCTTCGGCCGGGGCCTCGAGGAGTTCCACGACGGCATCCCGTACCTGGACCGCACCGCACTCGGACGCCAAGAACACTGGGAAGAGCCGCGAGGCCGGGCGACCCCGCTCGACCTCCACGTCGGCAGCTCCTACCTCCGCTTGCCCGACGAGTACGGCGCCTGCACCTGCCGTGATCGGTAACAGGACCAGCTAGGGCCAGACAGAGCGAGGCTGTTGTCACGCGCCATGGGCGCTTGCTTCTCCCCACCCCTGTACCGCAGTGAACACCGCAGCTGTCACCTGGAGCACAGCCTCGAGCCCGGTCAAACACGAGGGTTGACCTATCGCAACCACGGCTCGAGACAGGATCACGATCGTGAACGTCACCACCGTCACCACCGACATCGAGGATCTGGTCCATGGCGCCCGCGAGGGTGACCAGGGCAGCTGGTCCGAGCTCGTCGAGCGCCATCAGCCGATCATCGACGCGGTCGCCCGCCGCTACCGGCTGGGCCGGGAGGACGCCGCCGACGTCAGCCAGACCGTGTGGTTGCAGCTGACCTGCCACCTGGACACGATCCGCGAGCCGCGGGCCCTGCCGGGCTGGATCAAG
>DATDAP010000529.1:0-3642 GCA_036525335.1 Microlunatus sp.
GGTGTCGGCGCCGCCGTGGGCGCGGTCGGCGGGGCCATCGTCGGCTTGATCTTCCCGCCGGCCCTGCTCGCGTCGGCCGTGGTCGGCGCCGGTATCGGAGCCGGTGCCGGGGTCGTCGTGGACCAGGTGACCAAGCACGACATCCGCTCCGACGTGGAGAACACGCTGCCCCCGGGCAGCTCGGGGATCGTGGCGATCTTCGAGGAGCGCTGGGTCACCGAGGTCGAGAAGGCGCTGGCCAAGGCCGACAAGGCCGAGCACCACCACGCGCACTGACCATGCGGATCGCGCTGGCCCAGCTGGTCGCGGGAGCCGATCCGGCGGCCAATCTCGACCTGGTGGCCGAGGCGGCCCGGGGTGCCGCGGATCGGCGGGCCGACCTGCTGATCTGTCCGGAGGCCACCATGCGGTGCTTCGGCCTCCCCTTGGGCGAGATCGCCGAACCGGCCGACGGACCCTGGGCGAGGAAGCTCGCCGACATCGCCGCCGGCCACGGGCTGGTGATCGCCGCCGGCATGTTCACCCCCGCCGACGACGGGCGGGTCCGCAACACCCTGCGGGTCGTCGGGCCTGGTGTGGATGCCGGTTACGACAAGATCCACCTGTACGACGCGTTCGGGTTCGCCGAGTCCGACACCGTGGCGCCGGGCACGGAGCTGCTGATGATCGAGGTCAGCGGCGTGGCCGTGGGCTTCGCCATCTGCTACGACGTACGGTTCCCCACCCTGTTCACCACGCTCGCGGACCGCGGCGCCCAGGTGATCTGCGTACCAGCGTCCTGGGGGGCGGGACCCACCAAGATCGAGCAGTGGGAGGTGCTGGCCCGGGCGCGCGCCCTGGACAGCACCTGCTTCATCGCCGCCGTCGACCAAGCCGACCCGGCGACCATCGGGGTGCCGACGCGTGGCAGCGCACCCACCGGGGTCGGCCACTCCCTCGTGATCTCCCCCGCCGGCGTGGTCGTCGCGTCGCTGGGCGCCGAGCCGGGACTGCTGGTGGTCGACATCGACCCGAGCGAGGTGGAGACGGTACGGAAGTCCATCCCGGTGCTGGCCAACCGGCGGCTCTAGTGGTCGCGATCCCTACTCCTGAGTCCGGTCGGCGCGCAGGTCGAGCCGGTCCAGCTCTCCCGCCAGCAGCTCTATCTCGGCGATCCGGCCGTCTTCCACGCAGAACGCGAAGACGGCCTTGACCTCACCGCGCAGCGACCACTGAGCCGCGGCGTAACCGTCCAGCTCCGCGAGTCGGGCGGCGCGAGCCCGCCCGTTGTAGAACTGTGCCACCTCGCCGGCCCCCCGCAGCAGGGCCGGCGACCCCATGGCCACGGCCGCGGCGTCGGCGGACACCACGGCATCGGGGTGCAGCAGCTCGAGCAGCCGGTCGAAGTTCCCGTTCCGGGAAGCATCCAGGAAGGCTTCGACCACCTGGCGGTGCCGGCCTCTGTCCACCTCCGCAGCGGCATCCTGACCACGCACCCGACGTCGAGCGCGGCTGGCCAGCTGCCGACAGGCGGTGCTGCTGCGGCCGAGGGTGGTCGCGATCTCGTCGAATGACAGCCCGAACAGGTCGTGCAGGCAGAAGGCCAGCCGCTCGGCGGGAGCCAGCGTGTCGAGGACGACCAGCAGGGCGCGGCCGACGGCGTCGGCCCGCTCGACCTCGATCGCCGGATCCAGGACCTGCTCGTCGCGCAGCTCCTGCGCCCCGGGCGCCGTCAGATCGGCCCCGAGATCCTCCCGCCGGGCAGTCCGGGACCGGAGCTGGTCGAGACAGATCCGCGACACCACGGTCGTGAGCCAAGCGGGCAGGTTGTCGACCTCGGCGACGTCGCTGCGCTGCAGGCGCAGCCAGGTTTCCTGGACGGCGTCGTCCGCCTCGTGCACCGACCCGAGCAGCCGGTACGCGACCGCACGCAGGTGGGTACGTTGAGCCTCGAAGGTCGCCGTCAGATCGTCCCAAGAATCCATGTCGTCCATCGCTGTCACATTCTCCTCGATCGGTTCGTCAACTCATCGATGAACCCGCGGCCACAATGTGACCGCATTCCAATCGAACGGAGCGAATCATGAGTCCCACCATCCAGAGCCTGGTCATCCCGGTATCCGACCTCGACGCCGCCAAGTCGGTTTACACCGCCCTGCTCGGCGATCCGCACACCGACAGCCCGTACTACGTCGGCTACAACGTGGGCGGCTTCGAGGTCGCGCTCGCGCCGGGCGACACATCGGGCGGACCGGTCGCGTTCGCGGACGTGGAGGATCTCGAGGCGACTCGCGACACCCTCCTCGCGGCGGGCGCCAGCGAGCGGGACGCGGTGAAGCAGGTAGCGCCCGGGTCCCGCATCTGCGTGCTCACCGATACCGATGGCAACCCCGTCGGGCTGAGAGGGCAGTAGCTCACCGCGGACGTCCGCTCCTCGTCGCTGGTCGGGTCGCCTCGCGGTGCCGAGGCGGCCCGATGTCGGCACGGCCGGTCTCCGGACCCGGGTCAGCGATCCGACCGCGTCGCCTCCAGCGCAGCTGCCAGGGTCACGGCGTCGTAGGACCCCTGGTGCCGCCGCCCGTTGACGTAGAAGGTGGGCGTACCGTGCACCTCGGAGGCCTCGGCGTCGATGGCGTCGTCGTCGACCCGGTTCTCGTAGCGCCTGGTCCGCAGATCCTCCTCGAACCTCTCGACGTCCAACCCGATGGCGATCGCGTAGGACCGGAGGTCGTCCGGCTCCAGAGCGTCCTGGTGCCCGAACAGCTCACCGGCCATCTCCCAGAAGCCGTCCTGGGCGGCCGCGGCCTCGCTGGCCAGCGCTGCGGCCCGAGCGTGCGGGTGCACGTGCTCCAGCGGCAGGTGCCGGAAGACGTAGCACAGGTCATCGCCCAGTCCCGTACGGAGCTCGGCGATCGAGCCTGTCGCCTTGGAGCAGAACGGGCACTCGAAGTCGCCGTACTCCACCAGCGTCAGCGGCGCATCTACCGGGCCGCGGATGTGGTCCCGTTCGGGGTCGACCGCACGCAGCAGCTGCACGGGCGGTCCGCTCAGGGCGGCGTCGGCCCGGCCGACGTAGAAGATCACCGCACCGAGACCGGCGGCGATCAGCGAGGCGGCGAACACCCCCACCCTCGCCTGGTCCTGCAGCGCGGGGTCGTCGAGCGCCAGGTCGACGATGAACAGCGAGATCGTGAATCCGATCCCGGCGAGCGCCGCACCCCCGCCCAGCTGCTTGTGGGTGAGTCCCGGTGGCAGCTCGGCCCAGGGCGTCCGGGCCGCCAGGGCCGCACCGAGCAGGACTCCGATGAACTTGCCGAGCACCAGCCCGGCGACCACGCCCCAGGTGAGCCGGGAGGTCGCCGCCGCAGCGAGCGAGTCCCCGGACAGGGAGACCCCGGCGTTGGCCAACGCGAAGAGGGGTAGCACGACCAGGGCGATGACGGGCCGCAGCAGCACCTGCAGGCGCTCGTTCATCGCCACCGAGCCGGTCATCTGGCGCCGGGCCAGCCGCTCCGACTCCGCGCTCGGACTCTGCCGGAACGCCCGGGTGACCACCTCGACCTGCTCGACCGCCTCCCGCTTCGGCGGGTAGACCGGGAGGATCAGCGCGATCGCCACGCCCGCGAGAGTCGCGTGCACCCCCGACTGGTAGACCGCGATCCA
>DATDAP010000530.1:0-26253 GCA_036525335.1 Microlunatus sp.
GCCATCCCGATCGTGCTGCGCTATCTGCTGGAGACCTGCGAGACGACTGAGCAGGCCGAGGCGGCCCTGGCCAGGTTGCCGATCGCGATGGCGTACAACGTCACCATGATCGACGCCCACGGAACGGTGCGGACGGCCCACCTGCGGCCCGGGCACGACGCCGAGTTCGCCGGCCAGCCGGCGGCGACCAACCACCGCTGGGAGCAGCCGGTCGACGTCGCCCACGCGACCTACTACCGCAGTGTCGAGCGGGTCGAGTAGCTCAAGGACCTGGTCGCCGCGCGCGCCACCGCCGACGACCTCGCCCACCAGCTGCTCACCCCGCCGCTGCACGTGAGCGACTACGCGGGCGGGTTCGGCACCCTCTACACCGCCGACTACCGACCGGCGGAGCGCACCGTGATCTACCGCTGGCCGGGCCAGGCGTGGCCACGCACCTTCGACTCACCCAGTGACACCGTGGACGTGGTTCTGCAGGACGCCTGAGAATGGGTCACCATGGCGCCACCGCAGGACTCCCTCGACCACCTCAGCGACGACGAGCTCGACTCCCTGATCCGGGCCGCACTCACCGAGCTGACCAACCGGGGCACCACGGAGTCGTTCGCGATGCTGGTCGCCCTGAGCGGCCAGGTGGGGACCAGCCTGGGTGAGGCCGCCCGGCTGGTCGCGGAGCGCGGCTCCTGGAGCCAGGTGGCGCAGATCTCCGGCACCACGAAGCAAGCCGCCTGGTCACGGTGGCGATGAACCCGCCGGGCCCGTCTGCGTGAGCGAGCATCCCGGGCGGTCCGGACGGGCCAGTCCGCTGCACCTGACCCCGGCCGCTCTCGCTCTGGTGGTGGTCGGCGGGATGGCCGGTACGGCTGCCCGTCACGCGATGACGCTGCTGCTGCCGAGCCGCCACGGATGGCCCCTCGCCACGCTGTCGGTGAATCTGGTCGGCGCGTTCGTGCTCGGGCTGCTACTCGAGGCGCTGGCTCGCCGCGGCCCGGACCAGGGCACGCGTCGGCGAGTCCGACTCATCGTCGGTACGGGCTTCTGCGGCGCCTTCACCACCTACAGCGCGTTGGCCGTCGACGTCGATCTGCTGCTGCGTGGTGGACAGCCGGCCACCGGGGTCGCGTACGGGCTCACGACGGTGGTCGTCGGCTTCGGCGTCTGCGCGCTCGGTATCTGGATCGGTGCACGCCGTGGCCCACGGGCAGCGGCGTGAGTCCCGCCGTCGTCGGTCTGCTCGTCGTCGCCGGCGGTCTCGGTGCCGTCGGCCGGTTCATCGTGGACGCCGTGATCCAGGCCCGGTCCGGTGTGGCGTTCCCGCTCGGCACCCTGGTGATCAACGTCTCCGGCTCGCTGATCTTGGGGCTGCTGACCGGTCTGACCATGGCCCATGTGCTGCCCGACACCGTACGGCTGGTCGTCGGCACCGGGTTCCTGGGCGGCTACACGACCTTCAGCACGGCCAGCTTCGAGACCGTACGGCTGGTGCAGGAGCGACGCGTGCTGGCCGGAGTGCTGTACGGACTGGGCTCGTTGGTGGTGACGACCGCGGTGGCCGGCCTCGGACTGGTCATCGGGCTGTCGGTCTGACGTCGGTGAAGCCTGGTGGGTGAGGCGGGCCGGTCAGCTTCGAGACATCGCCCGGTGGAGCTGCGCCCCCCAGAACGGAGCCCAGGCCGGCGCCAAACGGCTGATCACGTCGACCTTCCGACCGTGGGTTCCGACGATCACCCGGGAACGCCCGCGGGCCACGCCGACGAGGATGGTCTCGGCCACGGCCGTCGCGCTGGCCAGCAGCAGCTTCTCGTTGTAGAAGTCGGTGTTGCGCTGGTCCTGGGCCGTCACCGGATACCCGGTCGCCCGAGCGTGGGCGAGCGTCGCCGTGGCGATGTTGGTCCGGACACCGCCGGGGTGGACGACCGTCACCCGCACCGGATGCCGGTCGACGATCATCTCGGCCCGGACGGTCTCGGTGAAACCCCGGACCGCGAACTTCGACGTGCAGTAGGCGGATAGTCCCGGCTGAGCCAGGAAGCCGTTGATGCTGGAGATGTTGACCAGGTGCCCGTTGCCCGACGCGATCAGGTGGGGCAGGAACTCCTTCGTCCCGTGGACGACGCCCCACAGGTTGATCTGCAGCACCCGGTCGAAGTCGGCGTACGACATCTCGGTGAGATGCCGACCCACCCCCACCCCTGCGTTGTTGTACAGCTGGTGGACGACCCCGTAGTGCTCGGCCACCGTGCTCGCGTAACCGGCCACCGCGGCCCGATCGGCGACGTCGAGTCGGACGGCGTGCACCTCGACGCCGGACGACCGCAGTGTCCCGGCGGTCTCGGCCAGGCCTGTCTCGTCGACGTCGCTGATGGCCAGGCGACAGCCCCGGCGACCCAGACCGTACGCGAGCTCGCGCCCGATGCCCGATGCCGCCCCGGTGACGACGGCGACCTTGCCGGTCGTGCTGGTGATCATGAGGCCCCCTGGGTCAGGTTCGGCGGCCCGGCGGTCGCCCTGGCGACCATGCTCCACGACCCGCGATCCCGGCGGGCTCGGGCCCCCGGGCGCGGTGCGCCGCCTGCCGCCGTACGGTGACGGGTGGGTGGTGCTGCGAGGCGACGGGTGGAGGTCGACGTGTTGACGGTGATGACGTGGAACCTGGAGAACCTCGAGCGGCCGGAATCCACCGCGGCGCCGGCTGACCGGGCCGCCTACGCCGTCAAGCTCCGGCAGATCGTTCGGGTGATCGCCGATGCCGACCCCGACCTGCTGGGTGTCCAGGAGGTGCTGGCCCGGGAAGACGACCTGGCGCCGCAGGTGTTCGAGGATCTGACCTCCGCCCTCACGCAGCTGACCGGGTCGGCGTGGTCAGGTCACCTGTCCATGATCCCCGATCCTCGGGGCATTCGGGTGGGCTGGTTGTCTCGCGGTCCGCTCACGCAGCCCGTCGACGTGGCCGCCTATCCCCCGCTGGTCCCGCCCACCGTCATCGACGACACCGGTCAGACCGTCACCGCGGCCAAACGTGGTGCTCTGGCGATCACCTACACCCACACCGACGGCCAGCCCGTCCAGGCCCTCGTCACCCACTTCAAGTCCAAGCTCCTCACCTTCCCCGGGGTCACCCCGGACCGACCTCGCTTCGACACCCGTGACGAGGGTGAACGCGCCCGCTTCGGGCTGTACGCGCTCAACCAACGAGCCGCGGAAGCAGCGACGGTCCGCGCCTGGGCGACCCGAGCTCTGGAAGATGCGGGTCAGCAGCGCCGGGTGATCGTCTGCGGCGACCTGAACGACCTCCCCCAGGCCGCGACCACCCAGATCCTCCTCGGCCCGCCCGGATCGCAGCTCGGCACCAGCGGCTTCGAGCGTCCCGATCGCGGTGACGCCAACCGGCTGTGGAATCTCGCCCCGAGCATGCCCGCCGGGAACCCCGCCACCGGAGAGCCCGCCGCGAACTGGTCCCGCATCAACAACGGGGTCAAGGAGCTGATCGATCAGATCCTGGTCTCGCACGCCCTGGTCCACGCCCTGGACAGCAGCTTCGCGATCCCGATCGACGGGATCGGCAGCGTCACCGCCGACCCGTCCTCCCTCGAGGAGCTGACGGCTCCTTCCGACCACCGACCCGTGATCGCACGATTCCGGGTGTGACAGCTGGTGGTACCTACGATCACCAGGAGGCCAGGACCTTGGCGGGTCCTCCGGAGCCTTCCTGGAAGGGGATGACGCCGACGACGATCTGGGCCCCGCCGGCCGGGAGTCCTCGGAGGTTGGCGAGGTTCTCGATCCCGTACCGCTCCGCGCCGTTGAGGATGGTGTGGGTGTCGAAGGTGGCGGAGTTGCCGGGATCGATGCTGAGCGTGTCGACGCCGAGGGCACGGATCCGGCGGCGCTGGATGAGCCAGTCGCAGGCCTCGGCGCCGAAGCCTGGAAAGTGGAGAACGCCGTTGCCGTCGGTGCCGCGGTAGGCGTCGGGATCGGCAACCTTGGCTCCCCAGCCGGAGTACATCAGCACCGCGGCCCTGTCCTCGATGCGGCCGTGGCGACGTTCGTGGGCCCGGAGATCGGCCACGGTGACGATCGTGTCGGGATCGGCGGCGGCCCGGCGAGAGATGTCGATGACGACGGCGGGGACCATCAGCTCGTCCGGGGTGAGCTCGCTGGCGTACCGGCCGTTGGCGTTGAAATGGGCGGGGGCGTCGACGTGGGTGCCGGTGTGCTCGTACAGCTCCCACCGCTGCATGTAGTACCCGTCGGCCGGGATGGTGGTGGCGGGCAGCTGGATCGCCTCCTCGCCGGGGGTGTAGGCGGGGAACTCCTCACCCAGGATGTAGGTGAGGTCGATTCGTCCGTGCCGGGCGGTGCGGCCGCGGGAGTCCGCGGCCGCTGGAGCGACACCAGAGACGGCGAGTGCGGTCGAGGTGGCCAGGCCGGCGGCGCCGAGCAGCGCGGTACGCCGGGAGACGTGGCTGCCGGTCACCTGCCGCGTCGTGGCGGCGGCTGGGGGCTGCGGGGGCAGTTCCGTGCACATGGCAGTTCTCCTGGGTGTCGTGACCGTACCGGTCAGGTGATGGTGACTGTCGTAGAGAGGTGGAGGCGGTCGGCGGCGGCGTTGTTGCCCCGCCGGGTGGCCGGTGAGCAGCGTCCCACGGTTGCTACACCGACCCGGTCGTGTCACCGGTCGCCACCGGCACGACGGCGTATTCGAGGAGCACGATGCCTGAGGTGGCGAACACCCGGTGGCCTGTCAGCACCAGCGGTGCTCGCAGGGCCGGCTCCGGGAGGAACCTCGTACCCCGCCCCAAGAGCACGGGCACGATCGCTGGTTCGACAGTGTCGACCAGCCCGGCGGCCAGCAGGTACCGGAAGAGCCGGCCGCCTCCGAACAACCAGATGTCCTTGCCTGGTTGTTCTTTCAAGGCTCCCACGTGCTCGATGATCCGGTCGCTGACCACGGTGACGGTTGGATGGGAGTCCGGATCGAGCGTTGTGGAGACGACGACGACCTGACCACCACCGGCCATGGCGCCTGCCTGCTCCCAGGTCCGTCGCCCCATCAGAAACGTGTCGAACTGCGCGAACAGGGCGGCGAAGTCGATGTCGGGATCCATCGGGATCCACGACGTGTCGTCGTCTGGACCGGCGATGAATCCGTCCAGACTCACGGCCACCTGGTACCGCAGTCGACGCATGGCAGCATTCTCGGCGGTGGCGTGCCGTTCGTCGAGATGCCCGTCGAGGTCAGCGCGCCCTGAAAGACAGGGCGGCGGTCGCGATCAGGTGATGCTGAGGGTGATCGTGCCCGGTGCCAGACCCGAGGTGGTGACCGCATCTGTTCCAGCCAGCGTGTCGATCGCCAGTCGGTCCGTCAGGCCATCGGTGTGGCGGACCCTCGGTGACCAGGTCAGGCCCTGGGCCACCAGGAAGTCGCTGTCGCCGACGACAGCGACCGTGTCGTTGCCGTTGGTCGCCTCGAAGCTCACGCGGTCCAGCTCGCCGTCGCCGTTGCCTCCCACGGTCGCGCCCAGGTCGGCGGTGACCTCAGACAGGTCGGTCCCCGACAGGTCGTGGATCCTGACCTCGTCGCTCCCCCGCAGCGGGTGGATGCTGAGCCGTTCGACGTCGTCGAGATCCTGGCGGTCGCTGTTGTGCTGTAACCGAATCCGGCCGCCGACAGTCGACACATCGACCTGATCCGCCCCGCCATCGCCGGCGACCTGCAGCCGGTCGTTGCCGCCCCCACCCTCGACGATGTCGTTTCCGTCACCGGGAAACCAGAAGGTGTTGTCGTGGTCGGCGCCCAGGAGCAGCACGTCGTCGCCGCCTTCGCCGATCACCTGGTCGTTGCCGTCGCCGCCGATCAGCAGCTCGCCTCCGTCGCCACCGGTGACCGCGTCAGTTCCCGGGCCGCCGTTCAGGGTGAGGTTGGTGAGCGCCTCCAGGTTCGCGGTGGCCCGCAGCCAGTCCTCGCCGCCGAGCCCGTTGACGACCGTGTTCTCGGCGGAACCGTCGACGAAGGCCCCTGCCTGCGTGACCCTGACCCCGTTGTCACTGGTGCCCACCGTCATGTTGTCGCCGATGGGTGTGCCGTCCACGACGACCGTGTCCTGACCCGTGCCGCCCTCGAGTCGTACCGACAGCAGATCCCCGACGATCGGGTTGCTGCGCAGCGTGTCGGCGCCCAGGTCGGCGTCGACGACGACGCGGTCGGCCAGGCGGTCAGCGCCCGAGACCCGCACCCGGTTGGGCACACCCGCTATCTCGAGGGCGTCGCCGTCGTGGCTGGCGGTGATCTGGTCGGCGGCCGGGGTGCCGGCCACCTCCACCGTGTCGGGCGACCCGTCGCTGCTCCCACCGCCGGATGTGTCGAGGTCCAGGTCGAGCACCGCCGCCGGGCAGCCGGTCAGATCGTTGACGATCACCGTGTCAGCGCCGGCTCCGGGACGTATCGACCACGCTTCGACGCCCGATACGTCCAGACCGCCCGGCTGGCCGGGCCGGAACAGTCTCAGCCTGGACCCTTGGGCGGTCACCTCCAGGTGATCGGCTGCGGTCGTGCCGTCGGCGGTGATCTCGTCGGCGCCGGTCTGGCCCTCCACCGTGTCGCTGCCATCGATCGGGCTCCAGCTCACCCGGTCGTCGCCGCTGCCCAGGAGCACCTCGTCGTCGCCGGCGCCCGTAGCCACGGCATCGGCGCCGGCACCGGCCAACACGACCTCCTCGCCGCTCCCGCCGGTCACGGTGTCGTCTCCGTCACCGACGACGATGGTGACGGGCGTGCTGTCACCCACGGCGCCGAAGCGGTCATCGATGGTGACCCGGTCGTCGCCCGCAGCGGTGACGACGCTGATCCGCTCCACTGCGGACCGGCGGAAGCTGAACTCCGGAGCGCGCGTGAGACCGGTCATCACCTCGATGACGGTGGAGTCGCCGGCTCGCAGTCGGACGGAGATGGCATCGGCCCGCTCAGCACCGGTGATCTGCAGGTCGCCGGCGACGACCGCCGCCGTCACCCCGGTCAGTCCGGCAGAGGCGGGCACGATCGGCACCACACTCGCAGCGAGGGTCAACGCGACCAGGCCGATCCCGAGGGCGATCCGTCGGGTGGCAGCAGTGTTCGTGATCATGTCACCACCGTGCCTGCCACCCGCCTGGTCGGCATCCGTAGCGGCTACCGATGATCACCTATCCGACTACTGAAGTGCCCACGCAGTACCGCGGCTCTTCCCGGTGCCCCACCTGCGCTGGATCGTTGGCCGGCAGCGTCACGCGCGGCCCAGCGGGGTCGCGTGCGGAACCGCGATTGTGATCATGAAGAGGTCAGCCTCTGACGATCGCACGACGCGGTGTCAGTCCCCTGTACGGTCGGGCGCGATTCAACCCGCCATGGTGTCGGTGCCATCGGACAGGATGGGCGAGATGAGCCCGAAGACGTTGCCGTCCGGGTCGTGCAAGTAGCCGACGCGGCCGATGCCGTGCATGTCTTCGAGCGGCAGCGCGGCGGTGCCGCCCAGCCGCAGACCTTCCTGGTAGAGCTCGTCGATGTCCCCGTCGACGCCGATGACGACATTGCATCCGTTCACGGGGGCGCCGTGCTCCGGGGCCTGCCCTCGACGTTGCGTGAGGCCGCCGTTGATGCCGTTACCGGGCTCGGTCATGCCGATGGATCCATCACCGGTGTCGATGGACCAGTACGGCGCGTCACCGAACTGGGTGAACGTCCAACCGAGAAGTCGGGCGTAGAAGTCGATGAGTCGCTGCGGTTCGGATGCATGGATTTCGAAATGCACGACGAGATTCGCCACGATGCCTCCCTCGGCCAGGTGATACACGCTACGCGCACATCGCATCCTCCCCAAGATGTCGCCACCCGGTACCGCGACCTCGGCGCAGTCGAACGCCCGGCGGACTCCGCTCACCGGAGCTGCGCGCATCCAACATTTAGAGAAGCGGGTCCAAAGAACGACTGTGGAGCAGCCGTATTCCACCAGAACCGACCCGAGCGGTGAGCCACCAGCCGAAAGGGTCGAACGCCCCCTGGTCAGGCGACGTTCGACCCGGTGTGGCAGGTGTTGGGTTCGAACCAACGTGGGCGGGCGGTCTCGTCCGGCAAATGGATGCAGTCGCATACCGGTGGTCTGTCAGCCGGCCTGCAGTGCGAAGTCTTTCGCTTGTGCTTTTTCTGGTGAGCATCGAAGGCTAGATCGAATAACTGCTTTGTGACAGAGTCTCGTCTATGCGTCCTGGAGGGCTTGCGCTTGGCAAGCGCGCCGCGAGGTTGGTTCGTCTCGTGATCGCCACCGCCCTGCTGACGGCCTGCCTGGTGAGCGTCGGCGCACCAACGCCCGCCGCCGCTGCGACGCCGGACCCCAATCCAACGATCGCCAAAGAGTGCGGGTTGGACATCACGCTCGTCCTGGATGCCTCCGGATCGGTGCAGTCGTCGAAGGCGGTCGAGCAGGTCCGCGACGCGGCGGAGGCGTTCTTGGACGCGCTGGCTGACACCGGGTCGACCGCCCGAGTCATCCAGTTCGCCAGCCTCGCCGAGGTGCTGGCTCCACGCGCCGTGGTCACCACGCCGAGTCTGGATGAGGACGCGGCATTCGGCCGGTCGATCACCCGCTACTACAACCCGATCCCACCCCGGCCCTCCGACGTGGAGATCAAGCGTTTCAACGGTGGCAGCATCACGGCCGCCGGCAGCTTCAGCAGCTCAAACGGCAGCAATCAGTACACCAACTGGGACCAGGTGCTTGACCTCACCGAGGTCGATCCCGGCGACCTGGTCGTGTTCATCACAGACGGCGACCCGACGGCGTACGACTTCAACCGCCCGGGGGATCCGTTCAGTCCGGGTCCGCCACCGGATGTCGCCGTCGGCACCGACGGGTCGAGTGCCGCAGCGACGAGCACGCTCGATCGGGCCGTCGAAGAGGCGAACGCGGTCAAGGCCAAGAACGCGCGGGTGCTCGCCCTCGGGGTCGGCAACGCCCTGCAGAACCAGGCCAGCGTGAACCGGCTGATCCAGGTCTCCGGACCAACCGTCGCCGACAGTTTCGCCGAGTTCGACATCGAGACCACCGACGTCGCGCTCATCCGCGATTTCGACGACCTGGCCGATGCCGTCCGCTCGCTGGTGCTGGAGCTGTGTTCCCCGTCGCTGACCATCCGCAAGTTCGCTCAGACCGACGCCGACGCGAACTACGAGCCGCGCGGTGGCTGGGACTTCGAAGTCACCCCGACAGTGACAGGAGGCACCTTCGACTGGATCCTGCCCAGCGGCGCGACCGGGCCGTCGTGGACTCTGACGACGAACGCCGACGGGTTCGCCCAGTTCCAGTGGGAACCCGATCCCGCCGACGCCACCTCGTCCGCCCTCGTCGAGGAGGCGGTCGACCCCGGCTACGTCCCCGGCCGGCCGGGCGAGAACAACGACTTCCATTGCGAGGCCAAGAACGCCGACGGCGACACACGGGTGATCGAGGGGGACCTCAACGTAACCGGGGACACGGCGAGCTTCACGCTGACCCCGATCGAGGAGGAGATCGTCACCTGCTCGGTCTACAACTCCTTCGACTACGCCCCGGCGATCGCCATCACCAAGGTGAACACCCCGACCGAGGTGCGCGGCGACCTCACGCCGCCGGCTGAGGTGCGGTCGACGTACGCGGTGACCAACCCGGGCAACACCCCGCTGGACAAGATCACGGTGGTGGACGACAAGTGCGCGCCGGTGGAGCCGGTCCCCGCCTCTGGTCCCAACGTCGGAGACATCGACGATGACCTGCTGCTCGACCCCGGCGAGGAGTGGCAGTTCACCTGCGACCGGGAGGCCCGGGTTTCTCGGCGGTTGACCGCGGCGGTGAACGTGGTCAACACCGTCGATGTCCTCGGCGTCGCCCCCGACGGCCAGGTCGTCACCGACGACGCCACCGACGACGTCGACCTGTTCTTCCCAGCGGTTCAGGTCACCAAGGTCGTCAACGGTGAAGAAGCGGTGACCGTGGAGACCGGAACCGACGTCACCTACGCGTACGAGGTGACGAACACCGGGAACACCCCGCTCGGGTCGGTGACGCTGGCCGACGACACGCCCCCGTGCGAGGAACCGGTGGGAGGTCCCGAACCCGGAGACGACGACATCCTCGCTCTGGGCGAGGTGTGGACGTACTCGTGCACGGCCGAGGCGACGCAATCCGTCATCAACACCGCCACCGTCACCGGCACGCCGCTGAATCCGAACGACGACAACGCCGCGTTCCCGGATCCGAACCCGGTGGTGACCGACCAGGACCCGGCGCAGGTGACCGTGGTCGATCCGGGGCTGGCGCTGACCAAGACGGTCGACGAGGACCTCGTCTTCCCCGGCACCACCGTCACCTACTCCTACACAGCGACCAACGACGGCGACACCGACCTGCGCAACGACACCGGGGAGGCGGGATGGGTCACCGATGACCAGTGCTCCCCCGTTGAGCAGGTGCTCGACGGTGACGTCAACGTCGGCGACGCGAACTCCGACGATTTGATGAACCCCGACGAGACCTGGGAATTCACCTGCACGGCCGAGATCAACGAGCTGACCGTCAACGTCGCCACCATCGTCGCTCAGCCAGTCGTCGGCGGCCAACCGGTGGGCGAGGAGCTGACCCGGCGTGCGAACGAGCTCGTGGACGTCATCGAGCCCGGCATCGAGGTGACCAAGCTCGCCCTGGTCGGCGTCGTCCTCGATCCGGACGCCGACCCGATCGCAGGTCCCGACACGCCCGATCCCCGTCCGGCCGAGTACCTCTATGAGGTGACGAACACCGGCACGGCACCCATCGCCGACGTCGAGCTCACCGACGACATCTGCCCCGCTGTCACGTTCGTCAGCGGTGACGAGAACACCGACGACATCCTCGACGTCGACGAGGTCTGGACCTACACCTGCAGCACACCGCTTCAGCGTCAGCAGGGCAACACACCTCCGCTCCCACCCGGCAGCGCCATCTCCGGTCTCGTGCAGAACACCGCGACCGTGACCGGTACACCGTTCCTGCCCGACGACCCGGGCCAGACCACCGACCAGATCAGCGACAACGACATCGCGCAGGTCACCGTCATCGAGCCGGGACTGCAGCTGACCAAGGAGGTCTCGGCCAGCGTGGTCCGGGCCGACGGCGAGGTCACCTACACCTTCAGCGTGACCAACACCGGCGACGTCGGGCTCGAGATCATCGGTCCGATCGACGACAAGTGCGCCGACCTGACGTTCACCGGCGACGACCGCGGTGACAACGGCCTGTTGGAGGGCGCGAACACTGGTGCGCCGGAGACCTGGACCTACACCTGCACCCGAGCGATCGGGCTGCCCCCGGAGCCCGAGACGATCGACACCAACACGGCGAGCGTGGGCGCGGTCGACCCGCTGGGCAACTACTACGTCGACACCGCCTCGGCCGAGGTGCGCGTCATCAGTCCGGCTATCGACCTGGTCAAGACGGTCAGCGAGTCCCTGGTGCCGGCCGGCACCGAGGTCACGTACGGCTTCGACGTGACCAACGTCGGCACCAGCCCGGTGCCGGCCGACGACCTGCTCGCCGACGTCGACCTGGTTGATGTCTCGGAGCCGCCGACCCCGAACTGTCTGCGACCCCAGCTGGTGAGCAAGGTTGGCGGCAACCAAGACGACTTCCTCGACCGCGTGCCGGCCGAGACCTGGCGCTACGAGTGCGCGGCAGAGATCACCGACCCGACCACCGACATAGCGGTCGTCGGAGCATTCGGCGGAACCCAGTTCGATCTGCGGCTGTTCGTGTTCGACATCGACGCCGCGTTCGTGCAGCCGTTCCGGCCCGGAATCGAGGTCGACAAGACCGCCGATCCGACCGAGGTCGAGGCCGGCGAAGAGGTGACGTACACCTACCGGGTGCGCAACACCGGTGACGTGCCGCTGGCCGATGTCGCCGACCGGATCACCGACGACACCTGCTCACCGGTCACCTACGTCTCCGGAGACACGGACGGGGACGGGCTGCTCGACACTCCCACGAGCATCTTCGAAGACGCCGCCGACGAGACGTGGGTCTTCACCTGCGTCAGAACCATCGACGAGACGACGACCAACGTGGTGACCGTCACCGGAACGCCGACCGACCCCGGCGGGACTCCGCTGTGCGGTACGTCGTCCGGGCAGGCGCAGCGCATCGAAGCGCAGGCGATCCCGCCATGTGACACCTCTGATACAGACCAGGCGACGGTTGAGGTGACCGAGGAGCCAACTCCAGAATCCCCGTCGGAGCCGTCGTCGGACACGGCACGGCTGCCGAACACCGGCAGCGATGTGCCGGGGTGGGCGCTGGTAGCCGGGCCCTTCCTTCTGGCCGTTGGCTCTGCCCTTCTCATCGCCGGCCGCCGCCAAAGAGGATGACTGGTCGCGACCTCAGTTCGTACGGCTCCCCTTCGATGTTGGCTGCCTGCATTAGATTAGCCCGCGACATCGGCAGTTGCAGCCTGACCACGAGCCGACCTCTGGTGGCGGCCTGATGAACCGTGCCTGCGCTGCGCCTGACGCTCCCAGTCGCACACCCTGCGATCGGTGGCCCGGGCGTACGTCGAGAAGATGTGGACCAGCTGCAGATGACCGTCGAGTTCCGGCCGATCGCGTTGGGGTCTAGGGCCGACCATTGACCGCCCCCTCCAATGTCGCGTCGCGATCTGGCTTCGTGTCTCGTCGCGTCGAGCAGGCTTGACCTCGGTGAACAGGGACCGGACATACCGCGTCTGAGGCTCGCCTCCTGCAGCGCTGACGTGAAGGCCGGGGCTGGGTTCGGGAGCGACCAACGGCCCCGAGGACGACCTCGGCTTGTTCTACGCCGGAATCGCCCGCGATCGCGCGCGGGGGGAGGACAGTAGCGTCATGGGAGCGCTGCCCTTCCCTCCGTCGGGGATAATCGCGGGATGAGCGTTCGGGCGGAGGGCGACCAGCTCGACGTGGCCCAGCACGCTCTCGAGCAGGCGGAGTGGGAACGGGCCCGGATGGGCTTCGAGGCCGTTCTCGAGGTGGGCGACTCCGCGCCGGCGTATGAGGGGCTCGGTCTGGCGCTCTGGTTCCTCGGCCGGGTGGCCGACGGCATCGCCGCCCGCGAGCAGGCCTTCGAGGCGTACGCCCGGGACGGCCGCTGCGGCGACGCCGCCCGGGTCGCCGTCTGGGTGTCCCACCAGCACGCGATCGACGGCCGTTCGTCCGCGGCCCGGGGCTGGCTGGCCCGCGCCGAGCGGGTGCTCACCGAGGTCGGCCGCTGCGCCGGCCACGGCTGGGTGGCGCTGCAACGGGCCCGGACGGCGCCCGCGGTGAGCGACCAGATCGCGTACGCCCACCAGGCGATGGAGATCGCCCGCGCGGAGGGCGACAGCGACCTGGAGGTCTACGCGCTCAGCGTGCTGGGAAAGGGCGAGGTGAACGCCGGGCACCGCGACACCGGGATGGGCCTGCTGGAGGAGGCGATGGCGGCCGCCTCGGCCGGCCGGGTCCGCAACGTCCACACCCTGGGATCGGCCTACTGCAACCTCGTCGTGGCCTGCACCAGCGCCGGCGACTGGGAACGGGCCCGCGAGTGGTGCGAGCTCGTCGACGACTTCGCGCGCAGCCACGATGCCGCACCGCTGCTCGGCGCCTGCCGGACGATCCATGCGGACATGCTGCTGGCGACCGGTCGCTGGCCGGAGGCGGAGCGGGCCCTGCAGAGCGCGCTGGCCGTGCACGCCCGCTACGTGCCGGGGATGGACGCCTCCACGGTCGCCACGCTGGCGGCGCTGCGGATCCAGCAGGGCCGGCTCGCGGATGCCGCGCAGCTGCTGGCGGGCCGGGAGGAGCAGCCCCCCTCGCTCCGCGCGCTCGCGCTGCTCCGCATCGCCGAGGGCCAGCCGCGGGTGGCGGTGGCGCTGCTGGAGCGGGGCCTGCAGGCGACCGGGGGGAACGCGATGCAGGCCACCGCGCTGCTGGCGACCCTCGTCGACGCCCGGCTGGCCGCGGGGCAGGTCGAGCCCGCCGGCACCGCCGCGGCCCAGCTCGAAGGGATCGCGGCGGACACCGGCATCCGGCTGGTCCGGGCCCGGGCCGAGCTGGCCCGGGCCCGGGTCGTCCTCGCCGGCCCCTCACCCCGGGAGGCCGCCGAGCCCGCCCGCCGGGCCCTGGCCGACTTCGGCGGGCTGGCCATGCCGCTGGACGCCGGCGAGGCCCGACTCGAGCTCGCCCGGGCCCTCGGCGCCGACTCGGCCGAGCTGGCGGCGGAGGAGGTCCGCGCGGCGCTGGCCGTGTTCCGGGCCCTGGGAGCGGCCCGGGCGACGGACGCCGCCGCGGCGCTGCTGCGCGAGCTCGGCGGCGCCACCGGCGGGCGGCCGCAGCTGGGCACCGAGCTGACCGCGCGCGAGCACGAGGTGCTCGCGCTGGTCGCCCGCGGCATGTCCAACGCCCGGATCGCTCGCACCCTGGTGATCAGCGAGAAGACCGCAGGCCACCACGTGAGCCGGATCCTGACCAAGCTCGGCGTCCATAACCGCACCGAGGCGGCGGCGTACGCAGCCCGTCAGCTCTAGAGGGACTGGCCGCTCCTGTCCGTCGCCTCGTTGCCGACGCTAGACGCGCGTCCCCACCGTGAGCAGGTACTCCTGCTCGAAGTGGGCCTGGTCCTCGGTGCCCCGGTTCCACTCGGTGCAGAAGGCCGCCAGGGCCGCGTCGAACTCGGCCGCGCGGCCGTTGCGGTCAGCGTTCGCCCGGGCGGCGATGGTCGGGCCGTAGTAGGTCTTGAAGTGCTCGCCCCAGTCCTGCGGCTGCGCGAAGGCGGTGACCGCCAGCGAGTCGCGGACCTGCGTGGTGAACGCGACCCGGTCGCCGAACAGGCCGGCCAGGTGCTCCTCGCTGCCCCACAGCGGCGGCGCCTGGGCCCCCGCCGGCGGGGGCGGGGCGAACTCCTTCAGCGTGCGGAAGAGCCCGCCGATCATCCCCTCCGGTGTCCAGCTGAGAAGCCCGATCGTGCCGCCGGGCCGGCATACCCGCACCAGCTCGTCCGCCGCCGTCTGGTGAAAGGGCGCGAACATCACGCCGATGCACGACATCACGACGTCGAAGGCGTCCTCCTCGAACGGCAGGTCCTCCGCGTCCGCCGGCACCCAGTCGAGATCCAGGCCCTGGGCCTCGGGACGCTGCGCCCCGGCCTCGAGCAGCTCCGGGGTGAGGTCGGTGGCCGTGACGTGGGCCCCGCGCTGGGCAGCCGGGACGGAGGCGTTGCCCGTCCCGGCGGCGACGTCGAGGACGCGTACACCGGGGGTGATCGGGAGGGCGTCGGCGAGCCGCTGCCCGACGGGCAGCAGGAACGTGTCCACCATGAGCGGGTAGTCACCGGAGGCCCACATGGTCCGGTGGCGCGCCTTGAGGTCGGGTACTGCGGCAGTTGTGGTCATACCGATGAGACTGTCGCGAACCGGGTCGGGCCACATCGGGTGTTCTCCCTATCCGCTGCCCTCACGCCCCTATTGACAACTACATCGCAGGGTGGCAGGTGCCGGACGTCGAGGTGATCGAGACCCCCGTGGCGGCGGCGCCGGCGCTGGACCCGATCCGCTCCCGGGTCCTGGCCGAGCCCGGGTCGGCCACGACGGCCGCCCGCGCCCTGGGGCTGCCCCGGCAGAAGGTCAACTATCACCTGCGGGCGTTGGAGGCGCCCGGGATGGTGACGCTGGTGACGGTACGGCATCGACAACACTCGCGTCAGCGAGCCGGTTCCAGCAGTGCACCCAGCTCACCGATCCGTCCAGAAGTCGCAGATAGCCGCTCCGACTCCCATCCGAACTCCTGCGCCAGTACGGCCGAGAGGTTGCCGCACCGGCCATCATTCGGTCGTGCGTCAGCAAGCATTCGGTCGTGCGTCAGCAAGCCGGACTTCGCGACGCACGTCGAGGACTCGGCGCAGGGCAGCACTCCTGCGTCCACGGTCACGCTCGGAGTGTCGTCATCGCGAGCACTCACGCACCAGGCTTATGGCGTCGGTGTGGCGGGACGTGGCGGGTGTCGACCACGGGGCATCGGCATGTGCCATCGCAGCGAGCTTCTGACGGGCGAGGCGGAGGTGGCCGACCTGATTTGGCACGGCCCGTGGGAGCTGGTGAACCAGTGCTCTTCAGGTGCGGAGGTCGGCGAGCAGGGCGAGGACGATTTTCTTGCGCGAGTCTTCTGGAAGCTCGCTCTCGCCGGCCACCCGGAGCACAGCGAGTTCCGTCTCGTGCACGACGTAGATCTCGTAGAACGTCTGGTCGCCGAGCTTGCCGCCAAAACAAAGGCTCTGGCCGCCGACCCAGATCTCGTCCGGAAGCTCGACCCACTCGCCCTGGCAACTCTCGTCCCAGGACTGTTTCATCATGGAATCGCTTGCCCGCTCCGTAGTGTCGAAGCGCTCGACCTTGAGCGTTGCGCCGACGCGCGTGCCAGCTCGGAACTGTGTGCTCGACGTGTCGAGCGGCTCAGGGTACTCGCCGTCCCAGTCGGCGCAGGACACTTCGGTCGACACCGGCGATGCACCCCCTGTCCAGCCCGTGATCCAGCCGTCGGCGGCTTCGTTGAAGGCTGCAGCATCGAAGGTCACGGGCGCGGGCAACGGGTCCGATCCCGGCGCTATCGAAGGGGGTGACGTCGGCGTGGCGATCGGTGGGGCTGACTGATCGCTTGGCAGTCCCGGTGGTCCAACGAGAACCCAGGCCAGCACGGCAACTACGGCAAGCACCCCAACGGCTACCGCGAGCCGGCGGTGGCGGGCGGACCTGATGGCTCGGTCGGCGCCGCGAGTGTCATTCACAGTGGTCATGGACCCTCCCTCCCTGTCGTGGATCTGGTGTGTTTCTCACGGCTGACTCTGAGGTCGGTCCAGCGAGTGCGACGGCCACGATGGATCCAGCGTGGCCGTCGGGTCGAGCGACGTGGGGAAAGGGCGGGACCAAACCCTGACGCTGCGCCAAGCCGACTCAGCGGAACTCGCTCCACGCGAGGTGGGCTAGCAGGCGGCCGGTGAACCAGCCGCGGATGCCGGAGCCGCGAGCCCGATGGAAGCGGGCATGGAAGCGGGCTCGGTGACCGGCCCCTCTTCCACGGCGTTCAGGACCACCTCGCCCTGGTAGAAGGCCGTTGAGCCAGCTTCGGTCGAGGCGTACACGTCGGTCATGTGAAACAGGCCGCGGACTCCGGTGAACGCTTTCGCGCCACCGGTGAGCATGTGCGTGCAGCCGCCCTCGACGAGTCGCCCGCCGCGGTCGAAGGAGGCCCAGTACATGTACTCCCCTTGCCAGCTGCCACTCGGCTCGGACTTGTCACACTTGTCGTCGCCGTTCAGGTTGACACAACCCTCGAAGGACTCGCTGCCCCTCGCGTAGATCCGGGTGTCGGACTGGTAGTAGGTGATGTCGACCGGCGGGAATAGCCAGGTGCCGATCAGCTCACCGCTCAGCTTGTAGGTGCTGGCCGTGGCATCGACAGGGACCAGCTGACCGCTCACCTGCACGGTGCGAGGCGCCTTGCCGCGCGCCTCCGGGGTGTCGGCCACCGATAGCGCGGGCGGCACTGCCGTCATGGCGCCCACGATGACCGCGGCAGCCGCGGCCGCCGCTGCCACCCGACGTCTCTTTGCTCGCACGGACGGGATCGAGATCGCCCCGGCGAGCTTCTGGAGCGTTGCCGCCCCTCGGCGGCTGCCGCCGCCAGACTTCTCCACCATGATGTGGTCCTTCCCGCGCGAGACTGAATGTCCGTCAACCATTGACAGGCAATTGCGCGATATAACCGCTACACGTCCAACCAGGCGGATCGGTTGCACAGGCGCCGAGACGTGGAATGCGATGGCGCCAACCCGATCATCCGCGCCGTGCCAGGAGGCGGTGCCCCACCTGCCGAGGTTCACCGGTACCGACGGCCCGGTGCCCATCAGGTCGACCACCCTGCAAAGCAACGTCAGGTGCGCAGATCGGCTAGCAGGGCAAGCACGATCCGCTTACGCGCGTCCTCGGCAAGCTCGCCCACGTCAGCCCCGGCCACCTGGAGCACAGCGAGGTCCGTGTCGTGCACCACGAGGATCTCGTAGAACGACTGGCGGCCGATCCTGACGCCGTAGACGACGCTCTGGCCGCCGCTCCAGATCTCGTCCGGAAGCTCGAACAACTCGCCCTGACAGGTCTCCCCATAGGTCTGCCTCACCAGCGAGTCGCCTGCCCGCTCCGCGGTGTCGAAGCGCTCGACCTTGTAGGTTGCCCCGATGCCTGGGCCGGCCCGGAACTCCGTGGTCGAGGAGTCGAGCGGCTCGGGCAGGGACCCCTCATACGGTACGCACGGCATCTCGGTCGACACCGGCGAAGAACCTTCCGTCCAGCCACGGATCCAGCCGTCGGCGGCTTCGTTGAAGGCGTTCGCATCGAAAGTCGCAGGCGTGGGCAACGAGTGCTGCGCTGGCGCTGCTACCGGCGGAGCCGGCTGGTGGCTGGGCAGGCCCAAGGTGCCGATGAGGACCCCGGCCAGCACAGTGCATACGGCAAGCGCACCGGCGGCTGCCGCGACCCGACGGCGGCGGGCGGACCGGATGGCCCGCTCGGCGCCCCGGGCGCGGGTGTGGGAGTCGACGTCGGCGGCGAGGCGGTCGAACGTGGAGTCGAGATCGAAGGTGCCGAGATCGTCGCCGTCAGACATGGCTGTTCTCCCGTCCATCGCTGGTCGAATCGTCGTTCGACCGCAGGCAGGCAGCCAGGGCGGCCCGGCCGCGGGCTAGCCGGGCCTTCACCGTACCGACCGGGCAGTGCTCGATGTCGGCGATGTCGCCAACGCCGAAGCCTGCGAGATGGTGCAGCACGACGACCCGTCGCTGGGCGTCCGGGATCTGCCTGAGCGCCCACACCAGGGCCACGCTGGTCTCGTCCGGCCCGGCCACCGGTTCCGGGGGCCTGCTCCGCGACAGGAAGCGCCGGGCGACCCGGCTGCGTCGCCAGCGGCTCACCGCCAACCGAGTAGCGACCCGCCGCACCCAAGCGGCCGGGTCGTCATAGGCGCCGATCGTTGACCAGCGCAGCCATGCCCGGGTGTAGGCCTCCTGGGCCAGGTCCTCGGCATCACCCAGGTCACCCGCGATGACGTACGCGCAGGCAACCGTTCGACCCCAAGTGGCATCGTAGAAGGCGGTGAACTCCTGCCGAGAGTCAGCAGTCATGCCCGGCCTCCACATCCGACGGCTCGATACCGTCCATGCCTCCGACACGCATAAGATCGCCCGCCGGTTGCATCCAACAGCATCACCACTGCACAAGAACCACGATAGGCAGCGGTCAGGATCCGCGCGGATCCGGCGCCCACGGGACATACACGTTGCAATACATCCGATCGATGCACTCAACCTCGAAGGTGACGTGCTCGGCTAGCACCTCGGCGACACTGCGGGCTACATTCATGACAGGCTCCGGTCGACGAGCGGCCAGTCCAGGCCAACCAACCGCAAAAACGGTTCATATACCCGAGACCGGCATGCCGGCCACGGGGGATCCCGGCCGACCGGAGCCCGCACACCCGACCCGACCACCGACACGACTCGTCGGGCTGGGGCGAAGCCCCGTTAGGTTTCAAGAAGCCGATCGAGCTGATCGGACCACTCATGTTGCGATGATCGCCCGGATCCGCCCACCGGCTTGCGAGACGCGGGCTGCGTGAGGCGAGCCTTTCATGGAAGCAGCCGGTCAAGCGCCAAGAAAGTAGGTGAGAAACATGGCGACCGGGGTCCACACCACAGCCAGTATCGCTGCAAGAGTTGCGACGCCTGGCTGCACGAACCATGGCAGCCCGAAACCGACGGTCGTGCGGGACGCACGCCTAGGCAACCCTCCTGCGAGATCGGTCGGATCGATGAAGGAAGTGTGTACACATGCAATCGTGGTGTCCGACGAGCAGGTCCTGTCAACGTACTGCTGGCGCGCGATGCATCGCGTCTGAGGTGAGCGGTTGCCCTCTTGGAGGCAGCGGAGCAGACTTGAGTTGAGCGATCCTTCGGGAGGTTGGCGATGCATGCGAGTAAGGGCGATCACCTGGTGATCGACGCCAGGAAGGTCGGCTCTCGCCCTCGTGAGGGCGAGATCGTTGAGGTTCGGGGTCAGGACGGCACGCCACCGTATGTGGTGCGGTGGGCCGACGGACACGAGGGTCTGACCTACCCAGGTCCCGACACCCACGTCCTGTCGGGGGGAGTTGCGCCAGACTAGGCTGGAACTGCCTCGGTGCGTGCCTGCCTCGCATCGACGCTCTCCTAGGGTGCACCATCGGGCAGGTCGCATCGACCGTAGGGATGGCTTTTTTGGACTGCGCGCTGGCCTTCTTGCAGACATCATATCGATCCATGGCACGTGATCGGCTGATCCGCAGGCCGATGCCGACGGCTCGTACGCGGGCTTGCCGGTGAGGTCCCGACCGAGGTGCCCCTGCATCCTGTCCGGCGCTGGGACCAGGCCGGCGTTCTTCAACTGAAGACTGCCGCCGGCAACGCCGCCAGCCAGGTGGTGCAGCGCACTGTCCCGAGCGATCACAGCCTGACCCGTACCTGCCTTGACCGCCCGGTGTTCGAGTCGCTGACCGACACCGAGCTCACCACCACCCTCGCCGCGATCGACCGGCTCCTGCCCGGGCTCCCTGAGGACGCTGACCGCCAGACGGCCGAGATGAACCGGCGGGAAGTGCGTCGCCAGCAAGCCGTACGCCGGCACACCGGCTTCGCTGCACCGGAAACGGGCGTCCGGACGGCCACCAGTGCGGCGACTCGACGGACGGCGGTCGAGGCCCTTATCACGTGGTCGCGGGCCCAGTTGGCGACCTACCCGGCGCTGATCCGCCGCTTCCGGCAGCAGACGCAGCCCGCCACGGCGGAGAAGGTCGGCGTGCTGGGCCGGCCGGCGCAGCCCGGATGGAGTATCTGCTGGGCACCACCTTGCACCGCGGCGGCTCGTGGGAGTCCACCGAGAATCACGGGCCGATGGTCGACGACTACGGCGGCGGCAGCGCCTGGTGCAGCAGGTTCGCCACCACGGCGCTGGAGACGATCCTCGGGCCGGGAGTTCGCGCCGGCTCTGGCTACAAGGTCGCCAACCCCAGCGAGTTCGCCGACAACTTGATCAACTACGACACTGCCCGGGGCGGGGCGTTCGTCGGCACCAACCGGAGTCGGCACCAACCGGAGCAAGCACGCGACCGCCGCCAACAACCCGTTCGTCGGTCTGCGGGATTCACTGTGGGCCGTTGCGTCGGGAGCGGACTCCACGCACACCGCCGAGCAGGTCGCGACCCAGTTCATGACCGATCGAATCCGGCCGCAGCCGGGTGACCTCCTGATCGCCCGCCGAGGCGTCGCCGACCCGAACAGCTTCGCCGCCGACTCGCTTAGCCATGCCCTGCTAGTCGAGTACGTCGCGGGCACCAAGATGAGTTTGATCGAGGGCAACGCCGGGGCACACACCGACCGGGTCACTGGGCGGGTGCTTGATCTCAGCGTCGCCGGGGACGTGGAGGAGTGAGCGCCATCAGGTGATCGTCTTCATCAGCCGGCCGAGTCTCACCAGCGGGCTCTCGGCCGCCGATGCCGCCACGGTCGGCACCGTCGACACACCTGAGGCCGATCAGGTCACCAGGGATCAGATCCAGCAACCGATCGACGACCTCAACCTGCTGCTGGAAGACATCGCCCGGACGCAGGCGACGTCTCCCATGGAGCTAGTTACGCCGCCACTGTGAGGTCGGCTGCCGGTAGGCCTCCATGCCTTGGCCGGACCCACGGGCACACCGCATCGATGACCCGGCTGGGATCGCACGCCTGCCGAGACCTTTCGCTACTCTGTCTCGATTTGCGCCGCTTGGATGTCCAGCAAGAACTCTGCTCGATCGAGCCCGTCGCCGGTCGGCCGGCAAACGCTGGGATTGGCGGTCGGGTCGGGCAGCGTGCTGGAGACATTGATGTCGTTTAACTCAGCCCGACACCGAGAGGGTGCGACCGACGTGGTCAGCGGACTCGACCAGGTGGGCGTGCACATGCGCGACAGCCCGGCGCGACACCTTGCGGCCCCGCGTGGATCCGTCCAGGGAGGCGAAGGACTGGTCGGTGGCGGCATCGGTGAGGTAGACCGGCTGAACGATCGTCCAGTCGAGCCCGGAGCCCCGCAGGACACCCTCTTGGATCTCGGTATCGAACAGCTGGGGTCCGATCATGGTGGTGAGCAGCAGCCGGTCAAGGAGGCCGAGCTGGGGTCGGGTGGCGCCGACGCCGTAGGAGGTTTGCACGACCAGCCGGCGGATGCCTGCCCGGCGAGCGGCCGCGACGATCGCGGCGGTTCCGCGGGAGCGCACGTCGTTGGCGGTGCCTTGGGCGCCGCGAACCCGGACCCGGAGCGCGGGCTCGGAGATGCCGAGGGTGACGACGATCGCGTCGTGGCCCGCCACGATGCGATCTAGCAGAGCCGGGTCGGTGGCATCGCCGTCGACGCGGTCCAGGCGCGGGAGGGATTCGAGAGCGGTCGCGCGGCGTGCGAGGGCCGTGACGTGGTGGTCGCGTTCGAGGAGTGCGTCGGTGACGGCACGTCCCGAGCCTCCTGTGGCGCCGATGACGAGGATGCGCATGACGGGTTCCTTCCGGCTCGTTGGTCTTCCTCTAACCCTGGCATCGGCGTTCAGGATGATCTATCGTCGGAGGTCCTAGTAACTTGATCGTTCGTCCAGAGGTGCGCGTGTCGACCGTAATCCCATGGGAGATGCAGGATCCGCTGACCGAGGCGCTCTACCAGGTGCGCATGAGCGGCGCCTTCTACTCCTGGACCGAGGCAACAGGCGAGGTGTCGGTCGCGATGCCGCAGTTCCCGGCGACCCTCAGCTTCCACATTGTGGCGCGCGGGACCGCCTACCTCGAGGTCGACGGACGCGAGCCGGTCGCCCTGAGCGAGGGGGAGCTCGCGCTCGTCCCGCGCGGGATCGGGCACCGCATCTCGACCGCACCCGGCGCGCCTGTCATCGGCGTCGCCGACGAGCTGCCGCAGACGATGCTCGGCGAACGGTTCTCGGTGCTGCGCATCGGGCCCGTCACCGGCAACCCGGGCGTCGGCCTGCTGTGTGGGGTGGTGGCCTTCGAGTCGCCCGGCGCGCAGCAGATCCTCGACGTGCTACCCGACATCATCCGCGTCGACAGCACCGAGCATCCCGTCATGGCAGCGCTGCTGCCACTCCTCGCACGCGAGGTCGTCGATCCGCGTCCGGGCGGTGAGGCCGTGGCCACCCGGCTCGCTGACGTGCTCGTCATCGAGACGGTGCGCGTCTGGCTCGCTGACGACCCCGCCGGGGCCGCCGGATGGCTCGCTGCCCTCCGCGACCCGCAACTGGGCGCGGTGTTGGCCGCCGTCCACCGCGAGCCCGGACTGGAATGGACCCTGCCCGAGCTTGCCCGCCGCGCGGCGATGTCCCGGTCCGCGTTCGCCGCGAAGTTCGCCACCGTCGTCGGCGTTCCGCCGATGCGCTACGTCGCGCAGTGGCGCATGCGCGCCGCCCGCGAACGCCTCACCGCCGGCGAGACGGTGGCCGCCGTGGCCACCGCATTCGGCTACGGCTCAGAGGCCGCGTTCAGCCGAGCGTTCAGCCGGACAACCGGCCAGACACCCGGACGCGTGCGGCGAACCCCATACGCCGCGTGACCCGCGTGGTCGGCGTTCCCGTCTGGTGGCTGACGGTTGCATCCACAGCGAGTGAGTGAGGCACCCAGCACTCTGGCGGAAACCGGTGTGCTCGTGCCGAACGCGCGCTACCTTGTCGGCGAGGCGAGGAGGACTCGCGTGGCGCAGCTGCTCGGACGGGTCACGGTGGTGGAGCGTATCGCCGCCGCGGTCGACCGCGCTCGCGTGGCTGGAGGCGGGACGGTCGTCGTCTGCGGCCCGGGCGGTGTGGGCACGAGCACCGTGGTCGGGGAGGCACTGCGACCTTTCGGCACGAAGGTATCGCGGGCGCGCGGCGCGGTTCCGCCGGACGCCGACGCGGCAGTCTGGTGGATCGACGACGCTCAGCGGATGCCGCCGGCGGACGCGGAGCGCCTGGGATCGGCCACGGTTGCCACTTCTCGGGTCCTCCTCCTGTCGGGCCGTGCACCACTCGGCGCCTCGCTCACTGCTTTGGTGCGCGACGCAGTGCGGGCCGACCCGAGCCGCGTGGTCGACGTCGCACCGTTGGGTCCGCAAGAAGCGCTTGCCGTTGCGGCGGGATTGACGGGCCACGGATGGCGCGAGGGTGAAGAGGCGGCGCGGGCGCTGCAGCTGGCCGCCGCGTCGGGCAGCCGTGTGAGGCTCCTCGCGGCGGTGCTCGACGCCGGCGGCAGCGTGGGCGGGACGGCGGTGCGCGTCGCCGTCGACGATCTGTTGAGTGACCTGACGCGCGCTGGTCGGCGCCTCCTCGACGTCGTCGCGGTCGGTCGCTCGGCGGGTCGGGCCGCGGCCGTCGAGGGCGTCTGGGCGCGGGATGCCGATGAGGATGAGGATGCCCCGAATGCTGGCTTCGACGTCGTCCTGGCCGAGCTGCTCGAGGCCGGTCTCGTGGTGGCGAGCAGCGACCGGCTGCGGATGTGCGTGCCGATCCTCGGCGAGGCTTTGGCCGCTCAGCTCGGCACCTGCCGGGCGGCCGCGCTGCACGTCGCGTTCGCCGAGACATTGTCAAGACTCGAAGGCTTAGACCCTCGCGAGAGCGCAGACCACGTTCGCGTCGTGGCGGACCGCTTGCCCCGGGCGCTGTCGACCCGGGTGCTGATCTCGGCGGCCGAGCGCCGAATCGCCGCATCCGATCCGCTTGGGGCAGCCACAGACCTCGAAGTGGTCGCGAGCTTGCTCGAGGTCGCCGCTGACGGCGGGTCAGTCGCCAACAGTGCTGCGGCATTCGATGTGCTGCTCGCCCTCGGGACGGCCTACTACCACGGTGGGCGGATCGAACAGGCCGATGCGGCGTATCGTCGCGCCGAGCGGTTCCAGGGTGCTGTACAGGCAGCCAAACTTGCCGAATTCGAGCTGTACAAGACGTACGTCCGGGCCGACCGGGGCCAGCCGGCAGCGTTCCCCGCCGAGTATGTCGATCCGCGGGAGGGAGATCTCGAACGCCCTGCCGATATCGCAGTGATGCGGCTGTTCCTCGTCGACCGTGGCGACGACCCTGTTGAGCTCGAAGCCGCGTGTGCCCAGCTCGTGGCGCTCGACAGCGACGCGGCTACCCCGGCTGAGCGCGGCGCAGCTGCCCTCGGCTTGTCGATCCGCGCCTCGATGGCGGGTGACCTGGTGATCGCCCGGGCCGAGGCCGACCGCGCCCTCTGTGTCGCCGGCGACAGCTCGGCAATCGTGTATGGCGGTGTCCAGCGCGAGCTCATCCGCCTGTGCACACTCGAAGGGGATCTGGTCGGCGCCCTCCGGCATGCCGACGGGGACTCATTCGCCCTGCAGGGACGCGTACCGCGCATGGTGGAGGCATCCCCGATCATCCACGGTGCCAGCGTCGCGCTCTTGCAGGGGAACGTCGTTGATGCCGCCGCGCGCGCGGAACGCGCGCTCACGGTGACACGCCTGGCACCCGTGCCGCGGGGAATCGTGCGGTGCGCCGGGTGGGTCGCCGTTATCAGTGCCATGCGCGGAGATCTCGCGCGCGCGCGTTCGCTCATCGCCGAGGCGGGCCGCCTCATCCCGCTGGGGGGCCATCTCCGCCTCTCCGCAATCGTTCACCTCGCGCGAGTGCAACTCGCGCTGCGCGAGGCGGGTCCGGTGCCGCCTTCGGTCGATCTTCGTCTCGATCGGGTCGAGGGTCCGGCTCGTCTTCTCCTGCCGCTGCTGCTCGCGCGCCTTGCCGTCCTCAACCGCGACACCGGTACCGTCGAATCAGCCCTGGCCGAGCTCGACCGGCTCGAAGGCAGTCCGGTGGCGGCCGTGCTGGCGCAGCGTGTGCGGGCACTCATGCTCGTGCCCACACGTCGGCGCCGCGAGGCGACCGATGCCCTCGACCACAGCGCCAGGACGCTCGAGCGCCTCGGGTTTGCAGGTTTCGCAGCAGAGACCAGGCTGGAGTGGGCCGAGCTCGCGGCGGAAGGGGCCGATCCGGCGGCGCGTTCCGCCGTGGTCGCACTGGTGCCGTACTTCGATGCCCAGGGACTCGATGACTGGTCCGACCGCTCGCGGCGGCTGGCGCGCAGTCTCGGCGTGCGGATCGGT
>DATDAP010000531.1:0-18509 GCA_036525335.1 Microlunatus sp.
CAACGGACGCGGCGTCTGCGAACGCGGCAACCACGTCCGCGAACTGCCCGGCTGGACCATCCGCCTCGCCGACCCCGACACCCACACCGTCTCGACCACCACCCCCACCGGCCACCGCTACCTCAGCAGACCACCCGAACCGCCGTGAGAGTTCGGCTGCCGCCAGCCGGCAACCGGACCAACTCTGCACCCCGAGCGTCTGCTGCGGGCCGCACTCAGGTGGTGGCCGACGGCAACAGCGAGCACGGGATGATCCGCGACGCTCGGCCTCCACGGCCGGTCACCTGGTTGGGCCGATGGTCGCGAAGCACAGCGTAGACGAGGGCACTCTCCGGCTCGAGCTTCCGGATGGCGACCCCGCCGGTCGGCAGCGGTTGTCCGTCCCAGGTGGTCGAGCCGAGGCCGGGCAGGTGCCTCACCGGGTGCGGCAATCCCTCGTGGACGAGCCAGGGGATGTAGGTCGCCACTACCTGCGCAGCACCCGCAGATCGAGCAGGCGCTCCCGCCAGTCTCGGAAGGCCAGCCGGAAGTACTGCACTCGCCACTGAACAGGATGCGCGGCGTCTGGTCGACGACCCACTGACGGCGTCGGAGCTCGATCATCCAGCCGACCCTACGGACCGGGACAAGATCGACCGGGTCTCACTCCGGCACGTGGCAGACGGCCTCCACGTTGTTGCCGTCGGGATCGCGCACGAAGGCGCCGTAGTAGGAGTCGTGATACTCCGGCCACAGCCGCGGCTCGTGCAGGACCTCCGCCCCCAGCGCGGTGGCCGCCGCGAAGAAGGCGCGCACGCTCTCCCGGTCGGCCGCGGTGAAGGCGATGTGCGACTCCCGGAATCCCTCGCCGGAGTTGAAGGCGCCGATCCAGAAGTCGGGGTGCCCTTCCGTGCCGAAGCCGATGGCGACCCCGAAGTCCATCTGCCGCGAGGCCCCGAGCGGGGCCAGCGCCGCGTCGTAGATGGCGGCGCTGGCCGCCAGGTCAGTGCACTGGATGCCGAAGTGATCGATCATGCCTGGATCCTCGCACCAGGCACCGACAGCCGTCAGTCAGCGCATCGCCCGATCAGCGGGTGGCAGGACTCCACCGTTCGCCCGCAGCACCCGGTCCAACCGCCAGCAGGCCCAGGCCAGCCCACTGAGCAGCAGGGTGATCGCTCCGCAGGTGAGCACAACCGGCCCGACGCCCTGAGCCGACACATCGAGGAACGGATACGGATACCAGCCGGTCAGGGCCCCCACGATCAGCGTGTAGATCAACCAGCCGATCGGCCAGGCCAGCGACCAGGCGACGGTGCGGGCGTCGACTCTCGGTCGTGGGCCGAACACCAGCCAGCCGATCACCGCGAGCACCGGTACCGCGACGTGGACGAGCACATCGCCCACCGCCTCCACGCCGGTCAGGGTCGACAGCGGTCGGAGCAGGAACCAGTGCACCAGGCCGGTCACCGCGATCATCACCAGCGCGGCCAACCGCAGGACCCGCCAGGTGCGGCCGTCGTGACCCGGATTCTTGATCAGCGGCAGCGTGGTGGCGATCACCAGCAGGTTGGTCTGGATGGTGAAGTAGCTGACGAAGTGCCACAGCCGCACCCCGAGCGCGGCCGGCGGCTCGTCGGTCACGGTGGACGTCCCGGCGATCACCACCAGGAGCTGGATGAGCACACCGACAACGGAGACCCCGACGGTGGCCGCCGCCCAGATCCGGGCACCACGGATCACCGAGGGCTCCGGAGCGCGTCATCGGGCGCGCGACCGGCCGCCCGCGCCCCGAGCCGGGTCAGCACCCGCAGCACGGTCCGTACGGCCGGGGTGTCGGCCACCCCTTCGCGGACCAGCGCGTAGATCGAGCGAACCGGGGTCGGGCTCGTCACCGGCACCGCGACCACCCCGGGCGGCAGCTGTCGGGCCCCCAGCGTCGGCAGCACGGTCACGCCGATCCCAGCCGCCACGAAGGCCATCGCCGTCGGGTAGTCGTGCGCCTCGACATGGAACGGCGGACTGAAACCGGCCGCATGACAGGCCTCGATGAGGTTCCGCCGGCACCAACCTCGGGCGAAGTCGTTGTCGACCCAGCGATCGCCGGCCAGGTCCACGAGATCGATCTCGTCCCGCTCGGCCAGCAGGTGCCCGGATGGCAACACCGCCACGTACGGGTCGTCGAGCAGGTGCTGAGCCACCAGGCCCGGTCGGTGGATCGTGCCCTGCTCGACGGCGATCTGGAGATCGGGTCGCTCGGCCGGGTCCGTCGGCACGTCCTCGCGCAGCGCGAGGTCCAGCCGGACGGAGGGGAACTCCGCCATCATCGTCGCCACCACCGTCGGCATCCAGGCGGAGCCGACCGACGCGAAGTAGGTGATCGACAGGGAGCCGGTCCGCCCGGCCCGGAGATCGCCGACCACCGACTCGACCTCGCCCAGCCTCGACAGCACCCCGTCGATCTCCAGGGCCAGAGCTCGACCGGCGGCGGTCGGCTCGATCCCCCGACCCACCCGTGAGATCAGTGCCAGCCCCGTTTCGCGCTGCAGAGCGGTCACGTGCTGGCTCACCGCCGACGGCGTGTAGCCGAGATTGTTGGCTGCGGCCTGGATCGAGCCGCTGGCCACGACGGAACGGAACACCCGGAGACGATGGACATCGAGCACAGCCCAAACACTACAGTCAGACTGAAGGTTCGTGAAGATGACATTGCTTGTGCTTATGTCTCGCGCCGGTCAGGCTGGTGCCATGAGTCCGGATCTCGCCCTCGACAGCCCCCTTGACACCACCCCGGCCGCGCAGGATCGGAGCTGGTTGCCGCTGGTGGCCGCCGGCATCACGATGGTCCTCTGGGCGTCGGCCTTCGTCGTCATCCGGGGGCTCAGTGGTGCGGTCGATCCCGGCCCGCTGGCCCTGGGTCGACTGCTGGTGGGCTCGGTCGTGCTGACCGGGGTCGCCCTCCTCCGCCGTGGTCGTCCCCCGCTCCGGATCCCCCGCGGCCGGCCGCTGGTGTTGATCATCGCGTACGGGGTGCTCTGGTTCGGCGTGTACACCGTCGCGGTCAACGCGGCCGGGCACTACCTCGACGCCGGCACCAGCGCCATGATCGTCAACCTCGCCCCGGTGATCGTGGCCGTCCTCGCCGGGCTCTTCCTCGGCGAGGGATTCCCCCGTCAGCTGATGATCGGGCTGCTGATCGCCTTCGCCGGTGTGGTGATCATCGCCTCGGCCTCCCGGACCGGCCAGGTCGACCCGTGGGGTGTCCTCCTGGCCCTGGCCGCCGCCGGTCTGTACGCGATCGGCGTGCTGCTGCAGAAGCAGGCGCTGGCCACGGTCGATCCGGTCACGGTCACCTGGCTCGGCGCGCTCGCCGGCACCGTGGCCACGCTGCCCTTCATCGGTTCGCTGGTCGCCCAGCTGGGGGCCGAGCCGTTGTCGGTGACGGTCGGGGTGATCTACCTGGGGGTCTTCCCGACGGCGATCGCGTTCCTGCTCTGGAGCTACGCGCTGGCCCGCACCAGCGCCGGTCGGATGGCCGCGTCGTCGTACGTGGTGCCGGGGATCGCCGTGCTGCTGTCGTGGATGTTCCTCGCGGAGGTGCCGGCCCCGGTCGCACTGATCGGCGGCGCGGTCTCGTTGGCCGGAGTCGCGCTGACCAGGCTGCCGCTCGGGCGGACCGGTCGGCCGTAGCCCGGATCGCTCACTGGCGGTCGCTCCACCGCTCGTACTCGCCGTAGACCGCGGTCCAGGTGGCATCGGGCACCGCCCCCTTCACGGCGGTGTAGAGATCGCCGAAGCCGGTGGCCACCGCCCGCCGCCGGACGGATCGACCGGAGCCGTCGCGCAGCTCGGCGGTGATCACCGCTGAGCCCGGTGGCGGTTGGTCCTCCTCCGCGGCCTGCGCGATCTCCGTGCAGGCGGCGGCCACCGAAGCCGGGTCGGGGCGGAAGTCCGCGCCCCAGCGCTGCACCGACCCGTAACCCGGGGTGACCTCGAAACGACCGCGGTCACCGTCCAGGGTGACGGTCCACTCGACGTGGAACGGGGGCGGCACCGAGCTTCCGTAGTAGGAGACGGTGCCCGTGACCGGGGCCACGCAGTCGCGTTCGACCAGTGAGCAGCCGGCGCTCGCTCCGGCGGCGAGCAACGGAGCCGCCAGGAGGAGGCGCAGCCAGCGGGCAGGCATGCGCGCAGGATAGGCCGATCCGGGTTCGCCAGGCAGGAATCGACGGCGGCCCGGGGGCGGGTGGTCGAGCGACCCGGCCGGCGAGCGATATATTCCGGGCAACGATCGATGATCATCTCGACGGCGGGGGCCTGACGGAGAAGGAGACCCCGTGGAACGTCCAGCTGGCGAGGCAGCACCCCGGCCCACCACGCCGGCTCGGGTTCGACGCGCCCGGCTCGGGCCCGAGGCCACCATGCGAGGCTGGGCGTCCGGTCTCGAACCGATGACCACCGAGACACGGTGGTCGCGGACCTGGTCCCATCTGGGCATCCTCACCTCGATCACCGCCCTGATCATCTACGTGACGTGGCGGATCGTCTTCACCCTCCCTCCCGTCGGCTGGAACCTGGTCGCCGCCTGGCTGCTGATCGCGTTCGAGGCCTTCCCCGTCATCGGACTCATCATCCGGGCGGTCACCCTGTGGAACCTCGACACCCGGGTGCCTGCTCCGGTGACGACCGTCTCCCCCGGCCATCGAGCCGCCGTGTTCGTCCCGACGTACAACGAACCGGTCGAGGTGATCGCCCCGACCATCGCCGCCGCCTGTGCTCTGGAGCCGGCGCACCAGACGTGGGTGCTGGACGACGGCGACCGACCCTGGGTGGCTGAGCTCTGCGAGGAGCTCGGCGCCCGGTACGTACGTCGGCCCGAGCACACCCACGCGAAGGCCGGCAACATGAACCACGCGTTGGAGCTGATGGCGCGGGAGATCGACGAGGGCGCCGAGGCCATCGACGTGATCGCCGTGCTGGACTGCGACCACGTGCCGCTGCCCCGCTTCCTGACAGCCACTCTCGGCTGGTTCGACGACCCCGGCGTGGCTCTCGTCCAGGCTCCGCAGACGTACTACAACTCCGGCGCCTTCGATGATGACGGCGACACCGGCGAGCAGGGCATGTTCTTCCACGTGCTGCTGCCGGCCCGCAACCACGACGGGGCCGGTCCGTTCTGGTGCGGATCCACCTCCTTGATCAGGCTCACGGCCATCCAGCAGGTCGGCGGCATCTCCACCGCCACCATCGTGGAGGACATGCACACCACCCTCGGCCTCATCCGGGCCGGCTGGAAGACGGCGTACCACCATCAGGTGCTGGCTCTGGGCCTTGCTCCGGAGACACCCGAGCAGTACCTGCTGCAGCGCCGCCGCTGGGGCATGGGATCCATGCAGGTGCTGGTCCGCGAGCGGCTGTGGGCGGCCAAGCGGTGGCTCTCCTGGCGCAACTTCTACGAGTACCTGAGCGGCACCCTGTGGTGGCTGGAGGGTGTGGGCACGGTCCTCGCCTTCCTCATCCCCGCGGCCGTCCTGGTCAGCGGCGCCCAGGTGTCCACGGCACCGCCGGCGATCTTCGCGGTGGTCTTCGCGGTGATGTTCACCATCCGCCTGTGGGGATCGCGGCAGCTCTACCGCGAGCACCTGCACTGGCCGACCGCCTTCGCGCTCCGGATCCTCCGGGTGCCCGTCGGGCTCTCCTGCCTGTGGTGGCTGATCACCCGCCGCTCGCTGGAGTTCCAGGTGACGCCGAAGGCGGGCGCCGACGAGCGGATGCGCGGGCGGGCACCTCGGGTGCTCTGGGCCCTGATCTGGTCGATGGCCGCAGTGCTGCTGTACGCCCTCCTCGGCTTGACCGGGATGGTGCCCTGGCACTCCGACCCGGCCTCCACGGCCGCCTCCGGGGTGTGGCTGCTGCTGGCCTGCCTGGTGCTCGTCCTCGGCACCCGGCGCATCCAGTCCGAGGAGTACGCGACCTCGCGACGCAACGCCTACCGCTTCGCCGTGCAGGCCGCCGTCACGATCGGTGACGTCGACGGTGAGCTGGTGGACATCTCCTCCGGCGGGGCGGCCGTCCGCCTGCCCAAGGGCACCCTGCCCCCCTCCGGCGAGGTCGAGGTCGCGCTCCCCGGCGCGGCTCCGGTCGTCCTGCAGACCGTTCGCGTCGTCTCTGCGCCGGGCGCCGGCTCCGACGTCGTCTCGCTCCGGATCCGGTTCGGCGACTGGGCCGCGTACCGGACGCTGTCGCTCTGGCTCTTCCACACACCGGCCGGGGTGGTCGACGGTCTCCCGGCCGGGGCACCGGCGGTCGCCGCCGAGCGGATCGGTGCCTCGCGCCGCACGCCCACGCTGCACCGGCAGTACGGATGACCGGCCCGGCGGTCGCTCGGGCAGCCCTACCCCGCGGCCAGTTCCCCACCCGCTGGCCGACGCTCTGGCTCTGGTACCTGCTGGCCGGTCTCGCCGCGCTCGCCGGCTACTATCTGCTGCCCGACGGGCTGCTGACCGCCGGCGTCTACACCGCCGTCGGGCTGTCGGCCGCGGCGGCCATCCTGATCGGCACGCACATCCACCGGCCGAGCCGCCGCCTGCCGTGGCTCCTGATGGCACTGGGCCAGCTCATCTGGTCCCTGGCCGACACGATCGGCAGCATCTACGCCGAGGTCGACCCCGACGCCTTCCCGACGCCGGCAGATCCGGTGTACCTGCTCGGGTATCCGGTTGTGGCCGTCGGCATCTGGCTGCTGATCCGGGGCCGTCGGACCCGCGAGGACCGGGCCGGAGCCCTCGACGCCGCCATCTTGACGGTGTCGCTGGGAGTGCTCTCCTGGGTGCTGCTGGCCGGACCGACGATCGCCACCTTCCAGAGCTCGCCCGCCGCCGCCGCCGTCGCGGTCAGCTACCCGATCGCCGACATCGTGCTGGCCGGACTGCTGATCAGGCTGGTCACGACTCCGGGCGGTCGAACCTGGTCGTTCCGGCTGCTGGTCACCGCCCTGGTGCTGCTCATCGCGGCCGACACCGCCTCCTCGAGCCTGCGACTCCTCACCTTCGACAGCACCGACCCGATCGACATCTGTTGGCTGCTGTCCTACCTGGCCTGGGGCGCCGCCGCCCTGCACCCGTCGATGGTGTCGTTGACGGCCACCGCACCGGACACCGAGACCACCTTCACCCGGCGTCGCCTCGCGGCACTGACCATCGCCGTGCTGGTGGCGCCCGCCATCCTGGCCGTCGAGACGCTGGTCGGGGTCGAGCCGAGCGTCTGGGCCGTCGTGTTCGGGTCCGTCGCGGTCTTCGCCCTCGTGATGGCGCGGATGAACCTGTCCATCGTCCAGATCCAGGCCGCGAACGCCGAGCGGGCTGCGGCCCAGGCCGAGCTGAGCCACCAGGCGGCTCACGACTCCCTCACCGGTCTCGCGAATCGAGCGCAGGCGATGCGGTTGATCACCGCCGCGCTCAGTCGGGCCCAACGCAGCGGAGCGGTCATCGGTCTGCTCTTCATCGACCTCGACGGCTTCAAGCAGGTCAACGACACGCTCGGACACCGCGCCGGGGACGAGGTGCTGCAGGCGGCGGCCGTACGGATGAAGGAGGCCGTGCGGGCCGGCGACGTGGTGTCCCGCCTGGGTGGGGACGAGTTCGTCGTCCTGCTGGAGCCGCTGGACGAGCAAGCCTCCGCGGTGGGTGTCGCGGAGCGCTTGATCCACGCCGTCGGACAGCCGATGCTGCTGAGCGGCGGGCACGAAGCGCGGATCGGAGCGAGCGTCGGGGTGGCGATCAGCCAGGACGCCAGCACCGACGCCGACCTGCTGCTCTCGGAGGCGGATCTCGCCGTCTACCGCGCCAAGAAGGCCGGCCGCGGCCGGGTCGAGGTCTTCGATCAGGATCTTCAACAGACCCTGCAGCGCCGGGCGACCGTCGAAGCGGCCCTGACGGACGCCATCCGTTCCGACACGGTCGACCTCGAGCTCGAGCCCGTGGTCGAGCTGATCACCGGAGAGCCGGCTGGTTTCGAGGTCACGTTCGGTGGGAGCGGGGAGCTGGTTCCTGATCGCAGCACCTTGCTCAGCGAGGTCGGCCGCAGTCCGGTGGTGCTCGAGCTGGACACCTGGTGCCTTCGGCGGGCCGCTACCTGGCTCGCCGGACAGGGCTCCTCCGCGGATGGTCTGTACATCGCCGTCCCGCTCACCGTCCGACACCTGATGCTCGAGCGGTGCCTGCGAGATGTCGACAACGCGTTGGTCGACGCCGGCCTCACCGCCGATCGGCTGATGGTGCTGGTCTCGTCGGAGGAGATCACCGAGGACCTGCGGTTGGTGGCCAACCTGGAGACGCTGCACACCCGCGGCGTGCGGATCTGCCTGGACGGTTTCGGCGGCGGCGCCGGGCCGACGAGTCAGTGGCTCGCGTTGCCGGTCACCGTGGTCCGGCTGGACTCGACCATGCACCCGCCGATCATGTACCCGTCGTCGGGACGTCCCAGCGGACCGACGATGCTCCGGCTGACCGCCGAGACGGCTCGCGCTTTCGGCTACACCGTTATCGTTCCCGCCCTCGACGACGCGGAGAGTCTTGCGATGGCCGTGGGGGCGGGCTGCGAGTTCGGTCAGGGAACCGCGGTCCTGGACCTGCTGTCCGACCACGGCGTACCGCACGGATCGCTCAGCTGAGCAGCGCCCGCACCCGAGCCGCCGGCACGGGCCGGGACCAGAGGTAGCCCTGGGCGAACTGGCAGCCCAGCGCCAGCGCCCGAGCGGCCTGGCCGGGCTCCTGGATCCCCTCGATGGTGATCTTCAGACCGACCTGGGCCGCGGCGACAGCCAGGGCCCCGACGACGGCGTCAGCCACGGGTGAGCCGAGCTGCTCGGCAAACGTGCGGTCCAGCTTGATGCCGTCGACGGGGAACCGGATGAGGTCCTGCAGGGCCGACCAACCCGAGCCGAAGTCGTCGAACCAGACGCTGTAGCCGCGCTCGCGGAGCCGCGCGAGGGCGACCGCGCCGACCTCGAGATCGTGCGGTCGGGCCGTCTCGGTGAGCTCCAGATCCACCGTGTCGGGTGATACGCCGGCGCGCTGAGCCAGCAGATCCAGCTCGGCCAGCGTCTCGACCCGATCCAGGTGCCGGCCGGACAGGTTGACGCTGACCCGGAAAGCGGGGTTCGTGCGCTGCCAGCCCGCCAGATCCTGGAACGCCCGCCGCAGGATCTCCCGATCGATGTCGATGATCAGGTCGCTGCGCTCGGCCAGCGGCAGGAAGGTGGCCGGCTGCTCGATCACACCGCTGCCCCGATGCCAACGCACCAGCGCCTCGACCCCGATGATCTGCTGCGAGTCGAGAGCAACCACCGGCTGGTACCACGGGACCATCTCGCCACCCGCCAGTCCCGCCCGGATCTCGGCGACCGCCGCATCCGGCTGGTCCACCGGTTGATCGGAGTCGATATCGGGATCGCTCTCGTGTTCGCGGTCGACGAGCTGATCGACGACGAGCCGCCCGAACTCGACCAGGATCCGTACCTCCCGGCGCCCGATGGGACGCGGCGTCGGATCGCGGAGACTCAACACCCCCACCACCTCGCCGCCCGACCGCAACGGGATCCCGACGTACGCCCCGCGGACGGTCGTGGCGGTGTCGACGGCCGCCGCCGGCCGGAACCCGGCTGTCGCTCCGTCGGCTCCGCTCGCGCCCAGCTCGGTCAGGTCCTCGACCACGCGCGGCAGACCCCGGTCGACCACCTGGCGGTCGAGCTCCTCACTGAGGCGAAGCAGCGACTCGTGGGTGGGGCGGCCCGACCGGCGCTGCAGCGATACGACCGGGTGAGCGAGGGAGATCCCACTGTCGGCGAAACCGAGAGATAGCGCGGCGATTCCGGCCACCCGGCTGAGTAGCCGTCCGAGCGCAGCGTCCGACCCCATGGGCGCTGACGCTACACACCGGTGGACCAGAGCGCTCACTCAGCCAGGGCGACCAGGCACCGCGATCGACAAGGCGATGATCGCGATCCCGCCCAAGGTGAGCACGGTGATGTCGAACGGGCGGCTCCGCACCTGCAGCAGACCGGCGTCACGGCCCGGCAGGGCACCGCGGATCACCGCACCGATCAGCAGCGCGGTCCCGATGATCAAGCCGCCGAGGCGCCAGGTCTGGGCTCCGATGACCGCCACCACCAAGCCGAAGACGACGGCGATCAACACCACCAGGAGAGGCCACAGCCGGGTGCTGCGGCTCGCCGGCCCGGCATCGCGCGAAGGCATCGCTGGACCGTGTCTAGCTCTGGGCCAGAGCGACGGCCTCGGCCCGCTCGACCACGTTGGTGAGCAGCATGGCGCGGGTCATCGGCCCCACCCCGCCGGGCACCGGCGCGACCCAGGCGGCGACGTCGCGAACGGAGGAGTCCAGATCACCGGCGAGCCCGGCATCGGTTCGGGTGATGCCGACATCGACGCAGACCGCGCCGGGCTTGACCATGGCAGCGTTGATCAGCCCGGGGCGTCCGGCCGCTGCCACCACGATGTCCGCGGTGCGCGTGTGGGCCGCGATGTCGACCGTGCCGGTGTGGCACAGCGTCACGGTGGCGTTCTCGCTCTTGCGGGTCAGCAGCAGCCCGAGCGGACGGCCGACCGTGGTGCCGCGACCGACGATGCAGACCTCGGCGCCACTCAGCGCGACCCCGTTGCGGCGCAGCAGCTCGACGATGCCGCGCGGGGTGCAGGGCAGCGGGGCCGGCTCACCCAGCACCAGCTTGCCCAGATTGACCGGGTGCAGACCGTCCGCATCCTTGTCGGGGTCGATCAGGCCCAGGGCCCGGTTCTCGTCCAGCCCGCCGGGGAGCGGCAGCTGCACGATGTAGCCGGTGCAGGCCGGATCGGCGTTCAGCCGCGCGATCTCGTCCTCCAGCTCGGCCGCACTCACCGAAGCCGGCAGCGTGACCTGTTGCGAGGCGATACCGACCTCGGCGCAGTCCCGGTGCTTGCCGGCGACGTAGGCCGTGCTGCCCGGGTCGTCCCCGACCAGCACCGTGCCCAGACCCGGCGTGATGCCCTGGGCGACCAGGGCCTGGACCCGGACGGTCAGGTCGGCTTTGATGGTGGCCGCCAGGGCCTTGCCGTCCAACAGCTGTGCGGTCATGAGCGAAGCCTCTCGGGAGTGCAGGAGCGATTCCGGACGACACGCTTTTCGTCGTACGGAATCGCGACGAACGAGCGAGACACCGCGCAGCTCAGGACCGCGGAGCGCGCAGCGCGACCATCGAGCAGGGTCATCAGAAAGCCTCCGGGCTCAGTGGTAGAAGTGCCGGGCGCCGGTCAGGTACATGGTGACGCCGGCGGCCTTGGCCGCCTCGATCACCTCGGCGTCGCGGACCGAGCCTCCCGGCTGCACGATCGCGGAGACACCGGCGTCGATCAGGATCTGCGGGCCGTCGGCGAACGGGAAGAACGCGTCGGAGGCGGCGACGGATCCGGTGGCCCGGACGCCGGCCCGCTCCACGGCCAGCCGACAGGAGTCGACCCGGTTGACCTGACCCATGCCGACGCCGACCGAGGCGCCGTCGTGGGCCAGCAGGATCGCGTTGGACTTGACCGCGCGGCAGGCGCGCCAGGCGAACTCGAGGTCGGCCAGCACCTCAGGCGTGGCCGGCTCGCCGGAGACCAGCTCCCACTGCGCGCTCGAGTCGTGCTCGGAGTCGACGGCGTCGACCGCCTGCATCAACATCCCGCCGGAGATCCGCCGCGTCTCGATGCCGCCCCGGCGGGCCGCCTCGACGACCAGGATCCGGATGTTCTTCTTCGCCTGCAGCACCGCGACGGCGCCATCCTCGTACGCCGGAGCGGCAATCACCTCGGTGAACACCTCCGCGACCTGCCGCGCCATCGCGACGCTGACCGGTCGGTTGGTCGCGATCACCCCGCCGAACGCCGACACGGGATCGCAGGCGTGGGCTCGCGCGTGCGCTTCGGCGATGTCGGATCCGACCGCGATGCCGCACGGGTTCGCGTGCTTGATGATCGCCACCGCCGGCGCCTCGAAGTCGTACGCAGCCCGGCGGGCCGCGTCGGTGTCGACGTAGTTGTTGTACGACATCTCCTTGCCGTGCAGCTGTTGCGCCGTCGCGAGTCCGCCCGGGAAGGCTCCGTCGACGTAGCGCGCCGCCCGCTGGTGCGGGTTCTCCCCGTACCGCAGCACGGCGGCCTTGTCCCAGCTGCCGCCAACCCAGCGGGGGAAGCCGCTGCCGTCGCTGGTGTCGGTCACCACGTTGCCCATCCAGGACGCGACCGCGATGTCGTACGTCGCCGTGTGCACGAACGCGGCCGCAGCCAGTGCCTGGCGTTCGGCGAGGGTGAACCCGCCGTGGGAGAGGGCGGCCTGCAGCTGGCCGTACTGGTCGGGCGAGGTGACCACCGCGACCGAGGCGTGGTTCTTCGCCGCGCCGCGGACCATCGAGGGCCCACCGATGTCGATCTGCTCGATCGTCTCCTCCTGGCCGGCGCCGGCCATCACGGTGTCCACGAAGGGGTAGAGGTTGGAGACCAGCAGCTCGAACGGCGCGATGCCCAGCTCGGTCAGCTGGGCGCGGTGCGACTCGAGCCGGGTGTCGGCGAGCAGACCGGCGTGCACGAACGGGTGCAGGGTCTTGACCCGACCGTCCAGGCACTCCGGGAAGCCGGTCAGCTCCTCCACCTGGACGACCGGGACACCGGCTTCCGCCAGGGTCCGCGCGGTCGATCCGGTGGACACGATCTCGACTCCGGATCCGGCCAGGGCGAGGCCCACCTCGACCAGGCCGGTCTTGTCGTAGACCGACACCAACGCCCGCTTGATCGGACGCCGGTCGTTCTCCGTCATGCTCATGCTGTCCCGTCTGTCACTGGTCTGGGGCTGTCACTGGTTCAGGTCCATCGCACTCGACGGCCATCGATCTGCCAGCTGCGCGTGGCCAGCCGGTGGGTGGTTTCCACCAGCAGCCGCCGCTCAGCGACCTTGATCCGCTCGTGCAGGCTCTCGACCGTGTCGTCGTCGGCCACGGCGACCGCCGCCTGGTCGAGGATCGCCCCGGTGTCGACGCCGGAGTCTACGAGGAACACGCTCGCACCGGTGACCTTCACCCCGTAGGCCAGGGCGTCCCGCGGGCCGTGCATGCCCGGGAAGGACGGCAGCAGTGCCGGGTGGGTGTTGATGACGCGGCCGGCGAAGCGTCCCAGGAACACCGGTCCCAGCAGCTTCATGAATCCGGCGCTGATCACCAGGTCCGGCTCGTAGGCCGCCACCAGGTCGGTCAGTCGGCGGTCCCAGGTGTTCCGGTCGCTGCCCTTGGCGTACGGATGCGCGAAGGCGGGCACCCCGGCCGCGGTCGCGCGGTCCAAGCCGGCGATGCCGTGGCGGTCGGCGCCCACGGCAACGACCCGGGCACCGTAGGCCGGGTCGGCGCCGGCCTCCAGCAGGGCCTGCAGCAGCGTCCCGGACCCGGAGATCAGCACGACCAGGCGCGCGGGACCAGCGGGGGTGGAGGGCACGGGCGCCACCCTATCGAGCCGCGACCGCGGTGCCCGCCTCAGCCGATCGCCCCAGCCTCAGCCGATCTGCTGCGTCGGTTCGTCCGCGCCCTCGTCCGAGGTATCCGATGCGGCCGGGCGTCGCGAGCGGCGGCGGCTGATCGGGGCGGTCAGCTCAGCCCGGTCGTCGACGCCCTCGTCCAGGGCGCTGTCCTCGACCACCTCGGTGTCGGGCGGCGTCAGCTCGGACTTCGCGGCGCGCGGGCGCCGCCAGAGTCCCAGCACCAAACCGCAGATCGCCCCCGACAACCCCATCGTCGAGGTGGCCATCACCAGCACCGGAACGAGCTCCGGCCCCAGCCCGGAGAGCAGGTCGGCGCCCAGGTCGCCGCTGGTGAACCAGGCGACGCCGGTGAAGGCGACTCCGGCGAGCACACCGGACAGCCCGCCGACCAGGGTCGTCTCGTCGAAGCGGGCCGTGGGTCGGGCCAGGACCACCAGGGTCGCGGCCACCGCACCAGCCGCGACGCCGAGCGCCAGCCACCACAGGTGCGACACACCCCCCGGGCCGACGTCGGGGACCGCGGTCAGCAACGGGATCGCCGGCAAGGCACCCAGCTCGGTCACGGCCGGCGAGACGATCGAGCCGTTGCCGAGCGTGAAGCCCGGACCGATCGCGTAGCTGGCCGCCCAGACGATGGCGTTCGGCGCGTACGCCAACTGACCCACCAGCAAGGCGATGTTGCCGATGAGGCCGGCATCCAGAGCCTTCAGCACAGTCGTCATCCGCTCCAGGTTGAGAGCGAGGCCGGTCGCCAGCACCGCCGCTCCCCCCGCGAACATCAGCAGCAGAGCGGCCGCGACGGCCCGTGGCACCGCCCTGGACCAGGCTGGCCAGGTGTCGGTCGGCCAGCTCCCCCGGGTGCGGCAGCAGCCCCAGGCGGCGGCCGCCGCGACGACCACGAGCATCACCGTGCCGGCCCGCAGCGCGGCCATCGGACCGCCGACCAGCAGACCGACCACCAGCAGCGGGACGAGATAGCTGAGCGTCGTGACGATGCACACCATCGGGGTCACGGTCGGTGACTCCACACCCCCGTGCCGAGCCGCGTAGCCCGCCGTACGGGAGACGAGCCAGGCCACCAACAAGGTGACGCCCCATGGGACGAGAGTGACCGAGACAGCACCGATCGTGGCTCCGCCACCGTTGGCCAACAGCCACAGCTGGGTGCCGACGGTCAACGCCTGAGCCAGCGTGCCGGGCTCGGCGGCCAGCCAGCCGACCACCACCGAACCGGTCACCAGAACCCAACCGCAGAGCGCGCTGAGCAGTCCGGCACCGGCCGCCAGGGCGAGCCAGGCGACGGTCGGGAGCTCTTCTGTGCTGCTGGCACCGAGCGCGACGGTCGGTTCGGTCGCGGCGAGATCGATGTCGCCGCGATCCCGGCGCGGTGACAGCAAGGAAGCCATAGCGCTCCCATGCTCACCCAGAGTGCTGCTACGCCCGGCCCGGACACGCCCGTGCCAGGTAAAGTCATCGTGTTTGTGCTGCGTCGGCGGGCATGCCGGGGTCGGGTGGAGACCACGTCGTCCCGATCCTCTCGCCGACCGGCAACGTCCAGGAGCAGGAGAAAGCCCGACGATGTCTGACGAGCCCGAGGCGTACCGACCTCGACGCGCCCGGCGCGAGGAGCAGTCGTCCGCATCGGAGTCGACAACCCCCGACAGCGGTCCAGCCGACGGTGAGGACGTGGATCCGGCCCCTGACCCGGCACCCCCGCCTCTACTGACTGACCCGGCCGACCCGCCTCCCCCGACTGACCCGGCGGACCCGCCGCTACTGACTGACCCGGCCGACCCGGTCTCCGAGCCCGGCGCGGGAAGCCGGCCGACGATTCCCGCCGATCCCGACGACGTGCCACCTCCGCTCTACCGGGATGACGTGACCACCGGCGGCTCGTCGCGCTCGGGCGACGACGCGACCGCCGACCACGGTCTCTCCGACGAGACGACCATCTTGAGCCGAGCCCGGAACCGGAAACGAAGTCAGACGGAGCGCGATCCGGACGCGACCACGCTGCTGCCCCGCACCGCGGGCGGTGGCCGGTTGCCGCAGCGCGACCAGGACGTCGAAGACGACGACGACCTGGAGGCCGACCCGTCGGCCGACCGTCGCCGTCTGTTGCTGATGATCGGCGCGGTCGCCGTGGTCGCCATCCTCGGGCTGCTCGGCGGGTACGCCATCATCAAGACCACCGGGCAGCCGATCGCCACGCCGGGACCGTCGACGAGCGCCGGTTCGACCGATCCCGGTGCCTCGCCGAGCGGGGAGACGTCGGACCCGGGCACTGCCCTGATCACGGACGATCTGATGCTCTCCGCGGCCCAGGCCGAGACCATCGACAAGAAGCGCACCTGGAAGGTCGCGTTGACGCAGCGCGGCACGACGGAGGACTCCCCGCATCACCCCGCCTGCCTGGCGACCGACGCCACCCAGGCGGCGCCACCTCCCCAGCAGACGGTGTTGCGGCTGCTGAGCAGCAACGGCTCCGACTCACCGGCGGCGCTGCACCAGGCGACGTCGTACGGCAGCCCCGAAGAGGCTGCCCAGGCCTACGCCTTCGCTTCGCGTTCACTGGGCAACTGCTCGATGACGGGTGGCTGGATCTACCAGGGCCATCTCATCGGCGGGGTCGGCGATCAGGCGGTCGGAGTGACGATCCAGGTGCTGGACGGGTCCACCACCGATTACCGGACCGTCGTCCTGGCTCGGACGGGGCGGATCGTCGACGTGATCGACGTCGCCAAGCCCGACAAGGCCGTCACGGCCAAGCGGGTGGCCGAGGTCGCAGGGTCCGTCGTGGACACCCAGTGCCAGGCCGCGGGGGGCGCCTGCTCCGACGAGCCGGAGGCTCAGGACGGGCCGCCTCCACTGGGCGGCGATCAGCCCGGGTTCCTGGCCTCGGGAGACCTGCCACCGATCGGCCCCGAGCTGACCCGCTGGGCCGGTACGACACCGGGCGAGCCGGATCCCGATCAACTGCGGGGCAGTGGATGCGAGACCGTCGACTGGTCCAAGGTCGAGGCGGAGGCCCGGAGCCACCGCACCTATCTGCTGTCCGACAGCACCAGCCGCTTCGGGCTGGACGAGGTCGTCATCACCACCGCGGACGAGAAGGCCGCCACCAAGCTGGCCGAGAAGGTCCGCGACGACTGGAAGAGCTGCAGCGAGCGCCAGCTGACCGCGACCGTCGCCAAGATCACCGACATCGCCGGTCCCGGCGCCAAGAGCGTCGACGTCGTGGGCTGGACGACCGAGGTGTCCCAGAAGGCCGACGACAAGACCACGAAGTACCGGGTGGGCATCGTCGCGGCCGGCCCCAAGGTCGCGTTCCTGTTCCTGAACCCGCTGGACGACCTCGACCTCACCGCCGACCAGTTCGACGTGATCACCCTACGCAGCGGTCAGCGCGCGAGCCAGGTCAACTGACCCCGAGCACGTGCGGTTCACTGACGTCGTACGGGTCCTCGACGAGCTCGAGTCGTACCGGTGCGCTACTGGGTGCCCGGCGGCTGGGGTGTGGCTGCCCCGGCGGCCAGACGCGAACTCATCGAGACCTCGACCTGGCTGTCGACGTCGGCACGCTGCCGGCCTGCGTGCGGGCTCTCGCGTCGCTCGGCTACGTGCAGGAGACCGACTGGCTTCCTGTGCGCGTCGAGTTCTCGGCCCCCGGAGAGCTGTGGGTGGATGTCCATCCGATGACCTTCGACGACGCGGGCCACGGCCGACAACACGACCTCGACGGTGGCCACTTCGACTACCCGCCAGATGGTTTCGCCGTCGGAAGCATCGAGAACCGAGCGATCCCGTGTCGCTCGGGTATCACGGGAAGATCATCACCGAGGCCACGAGTCACTCCACCTGGGAGAACGTGGGGAACGTCATCCCCCTGATCGACGGTGCCGATCGGATCAAGATCGTGTCGAGCTCCCTGCATGCGGAGAAGGCGCGTGTCTATCTCTGGCGGCTGCGACCGGACCTCGCCGACCGTCTCGTGGCTGCGGCCGACTACCGGTTCGGTGACCTCATCCTGGTCAAGCCTCTGCTGGCCGTCATCGGGTTACGGAACCTTCGCCACTTGTCTCAGCGCCAGCCGCAGCAGCCGGGTGCCCTCTGAGGTGGAGCCGTTCCGCAGCTGCCACTCCGCGCCCGCCAGCCGACGCAGGAGGAGGTAGAACGGGATCAGGCTCCTCAGGTTGCCGTCCTGCGCGTGCTCGGCGTGATAGCCGTGCAGCACCTCCGGGATCAGGCGATCATCGGTCAGACCGATCACGGCCAGATCCATCGCGGGATCCCCCGGGCCCACATCGTGGAGATCGATCAGTCCCGCCACCCGAACGTCGCGTACCAGGAAGTGCTCTGCTCGGCCGTCGAACAGCGTGAGCCGACCTTCTCGTTCCGCGAGGACCGGCTCGAGCTCGTCGAGCCAGTCGCGGAGGCGCCGCACCTGGGCATCGCCGGCGCCGACGGAGGGCCACCACGCCGCCACTTCCGCGGTCCAGGCGGCGATCCAGGCGCCGATGGTCGGTTGACCCGAGAAGGGCGGAGCACCGGGCAGCGTGTGCACCGCTCGGAGAAGGCGCCCGACCTCCCGCAGGGTCCGGACCGGACTCGCCGAGCTGATCGGGTCGCCCTCAATCCAGCGAAGGAGGAGCACCGACGGTGGGCCGTCCCGGTGGTCGACGATCTCGGGCACCGGGAGCCCCGCCACGCGCAGTGTCCGGTTGGCGTCGACATCCCTGGCGAGAGCTCCGGGCGCCGCAGCGGTCTTGAGCACGAACAGCCTGCCCGCGTCGTCTCGGACCTGCACGGTGGCCCGGCCCGGTCCCGCCTGGAGCAGCCGGGTCGGCCGAAGTGCGAACTGAGCGGCGAGCGCCACGAGGTCGCTCCTCACCGAACGGACCATGGCCTGATCCAACCAGGCCGGATCACGCCGCCGAGCCACGTACGGTGAGTCGGTTCGCCCGGTCTGGGGC
>DATDAP010000532.1:0-7432 GCA_036525335.1 Microlunatus sp.
GATCGAGGAGCCCACCAGCCCGGACGACCTGGTCGGTCACGCGACCATCCGCAGGGCCCTGGACGGGGTGCCGGTGGCCACCGGCGAGCACACCGCCCACCGGGTGATGTTCAAGCAGCTGTTGCAGCTCGAGGCGATCGACGTGATGCAGATCGACGCGGCCCGGGTCGCCGGCGTGAACGAGAACCTCGCGAACCTGCTGCTGGCCGCCAGGTTCGGCGTGCGGGTCTGCCCCCACGCCGGCGGCGTCGGGCTCTGTGAGGCCGTGCAGCACCTGTCCATGATCGACTTCATCGCCGTCAGCGGCACCTGGGACAACCGCTATCTCGAGTTCGTCGACCACCTGCACGAGCACTTCGTCGATCCGGTGCAGATCGTCCACGGCCGCTACCTGGCTCCCACTGCCCCGGGAGCCAGCACCGAGATGGCGAGGGCCTCGCTGGAGGAGTACCGCTACCGGCCCGACGGCGAGGCGTGATCATGACGATCACCCAGGACGCCGTCGTCCCGGCCGACATCGCGGGCTTCATGAACGACCGGCTCGGCCTGTTCATCCACTTCGGGCTGTACGCCCTCGCGGGCCGCCATGAGTGGGTGCAGAACCGCGAGCGCATCCACCCCGACGTGTACGACACTTACTTCGAGCACTTCGACCCCGATCTCTTCGACGCCGCCGACTGGGCCTCGCAGTGCCGGCGGGCGGGCATGAAGTACGCCGTGCTGACCACCAAGCACCACGAAGGTTTCTGCTTGTGGGACACGGCTTACAGCGACTACAAGATCACCAACACCCCGTTCGGGCGGGATCTGGTGGCCGAGTTCGTGGAGGCGTTCCGCGCCGAGGGGATCAAGATCGGCTTCTACCACTCGCTGATCGACTGGCATCATGCCGACTTCGTCGTCGACGGCTTCCACCCCCTCCGCGACGAGCCGGATCTCGAGCGGCTGAACGCCGGCCGGGACATGGCGTGCTACCGGACCTACCTGCATGATCAGGTTCGGGAGCTGCTGACGTCGTACGGGGAGATCAGCTACCTGTTCTACGACTTCTCCTACCCCGCCCACCAGCATCCGGAGATCCACCACCCCAAGGGTGCGGCGGACTGGGGAGCGGCCGAGCTGATGGCGTTGACCCGTGAGCTGCAGCCCGGCATCGTGGTCAACGACCGACTGGACGTCCCCGGCGATCTGGTCACCCCCGAGCAGTACCAGCCCTCCGGACCGATGAGGCGCCCGGGCGAGACGCCGGACGAGCCCGGCACCGGCCAGCTGATCGCCTGGGAGGCCTGCCAGACGATCAACGGCAGCTGGGGCTACCACCGGGACAACACCTTGAACAAGTCGCCGGACATGCTGGTCCGGATGCTCGTGGACGGGGTGAGCAAGGGCGGCAACCTGCTGCTCAACGTGGGCCCCACCGGGCGCGGCACCTTCGATCCCGTCTCCACGGAGACCCTGGCCGGTCTGGGCGGCTGGATGCGCGTGCACGGACGCTCGATCTACGGCGCCGGCCCCAGCGAGTTCACGCCACCGGCCGACTGCCGCTACACCCAGCGCGGGAGCCGGCTCTACCTGCACCTGTTCGCCTGGCCCTTCGAGCACGTCCACCTCCCCGGGCTGGCGGGTCGGGTCGCGTACGCCCAGCTGCTCGACGACGCTTCCGAGATCTTCTTCTCCAGCAGCGATCCCGACGCCCCCGCGCACAACACCGAGATGGGTGGCCAACCCGCCGGCATCCTGACCCTGTCGCTGCCCGTCCGTCGGCCGGACGTGGCCGTACCGGTCGTCGAGCTGTTCCTGACATGACGTCTCCTGCGGGCGCCACGGAGCTCAACCCGGAGGACCTCGGTCGCCTCGGACTCGGCACGGCCGGCATCGGCAACCTCTTCCACGAGGTCTCCGACCAGGACGCGTACGAGGTCGTGGCCGCCGCCTGGGAGGGCGGCATCCGCTCCTTCGACACGGCCCCGCACTACGGGCTGGGGTTGGCGGAACGCCGACTCGGTGCGGCCCTGGCCGACTACCCGAGACGAGACTTCCTGCTCTCCACCAAGGTCGGTCGACTGCTCGAGCCGACGCCGGAGAACGCCGGCCGGAACGACGACGAGGGCTTCGTGGTGCCGGCTGATCATCGACGGGTCTGGGACCCCAGTCCGGACGGCGTCCGACGGTCGCTGTCGGAGAGCCTCGAGCGGCTCGCCACGGGCTGGATCGACATCGCCTACCTGCACGACCCGGACGAGTACGACCTCGACGGCGGGACCCCCACGGGGCTGGCGTCGCTGGCGGAGGCCAAGGCGGCCGGACTGGTCCGGGCGGTGGGCATCGGGTCGAAGTCCGTACGGGCACTGGCCGTCGCCGTCCGCACCGGACTCTGCGATCTGATCATGGTCGCCGGGCGGTTGACCATCCTGGATGACAGCGGGGCTGAGCTGATCGAGCTGTGTCGCCAGCTCGGGGTCGGCATCGTCAACGTCGGGGTGTTCAACTCCGGAGCGCTGGCGGCCCCGAAGCCGGGACCGGACCTGATGTTCGAGTACGCGCCGATCACCGCGGACCGGCTGGCCGCCCTGGAGCGGGTGCACACGGTGTGCGCCGAGTTCGGCGTGTCGGTCGCCGACGCCGCGCTGCAGTACGCCGAGCAGCTCCCCGGGGTGGTGAACGTGACCGTCGGTGCCGCGCGAGCCTGGCAGATCCGTGCGTCGGTGGCAGGAATGACCACCACGATCGACCCCGCACTCTGGCCGGCGTTGGCTTCGGCCGTTCGAGACCGGTGATCCTCGCCCTAGCGCGAGCCCGGATCCTCGAGCAGCGCTCGGCGGACCCAGTCCTCCACCCCGGAGACGTGGGCCGTGAGCCGGGCCGCGACCAGGGCCGGGTCGCGCAGCTCGAGCGCCGCCACGATCAGCGCGTGCTCGCCGAGCGTCCGCTCGATCGCGCCCTGCTGAGTGATCCCTCGCCACACCCTGACCCGGCCGGTACGGCCGGCGACCACGTCCAGCAGGTCGCCCAGGAACTCGTTGCCGCCGATCCGAGCGATCCGTCGATGGAAGGCGAGGTCGTGGGTGACCAGCTCCTCCACCCCGGACTCCGGTCCGACGTCGCCGAGCATCTCGCGCAGCCCGACGAGCTGGTTCGTGGTGATCTTGGCCGCCGCCTTGGCACCGGCGGCCGCCTCCAGCAGTCGTCGTACCTCGAGCAGGTCCAAGATCGTGTCGTCCTGCTGCAGCTCGAGGACGTACGACATCGCGTCCATCGCCGAGCTCGGGCGCAGGTTCGTGACGTAGGTGCCGTCGCCGCGCCGGACGTCCAGGACGTTGATCATCTCGAGCGCCTTGACGGCCTCCCGCAGCGAGTTGCGGGACAGGCCCAGCTCCTCGCTGAGCTCCTTCTCCGGCGGCAGCCGATCACCGGGCCGCAGCCCACCGGACTTGATCAAGTCCCGGATCCGGGCGATCGCCTCGTCGGTCACGGCCACGAGCGAAGCCTCTCGGGAGGGAGGAGCACGGCCATGACCGAAGGCTAGTGGTCACGACCGGAGGTTCGTCGGGGTGTCCGGTCGCAACCACTTGTGCTCCGTCGAGTCGAGAACATGATCACGACCGATGTCCGCGGCCCGTTCGACGCCGGTCAGTCCCATGATCAGGTCGAGCTCGGCGACCAGGTTGTCGATCACCTGGCGTACGCCGTCGGCGCCGGCGAGAGCGAGACCGTAGACGTGCGGACGTCCCAGCAGGCAGGCGTCCGCCCCGAGCGCCAGGGCGACGAACAGATCGGCTCCACCGCGGATGCCGCTGTCGAACAACACGACCCGTTCGGGTCCGACCGCCTTGCGCACCGCGACCAACGCGTCGAGAGCCGCGACCGCGTTGTCGACCTGACGGCCACCGTGGTTGGAGACCACGATCCCATCCAACCCGAGCTCGAACGCGCGGCGGGCGTCGTCGGGGTGCAGGATCCCCTTGACCAGCACCGGCAACGAGGTGCGCTGCTTCAACGTCGCCAGGTGGTCCCAGCCGAGTCCCGGGTTGGAGTAGATGTCGAGGAACGTCTGCACCGCCGCCCGGGGCAGACCAGAGCGCAGGTTGTCCAGCAGCCGACCCGGGTGGTTCCGCGCCATCGTCAGCAGCGTCGCGATCGCCCCGATGGTCACCCCTCCCTCGACCGCCGGTGCCGGTCGGGCCGCCCGGTCCGCGGCCAGAGTCAGGAACCGCGGATCCGCGGTGTACTGGGCGATGCCCTCGCCGCGGGCGAACGGGAGGGAGCCGAGATCGAGATCCTGGGGCCGCCACCCGAGCACCGTGGTGTCGACGGTGACGACCAGGGCGGCGGCTCCGCTGCTCTCCGCCCGCCGGATCATCGAGTCGACCAGCTGTTCGTCGGTCGACCAGTAGAGCTGATACCAGAACGGCGTCGTCCCATGGCCCGCGCGGTGTCCTCCAGCGGGTTGCAGCCCTGGCTCGAGAACACGTACGGGGTGCCGGTCGCGGCCGCGCCCCGCGCGATCAGCACATCGCTGTCCGCTCGGACGAGCCCTGCGGCACCGATCGGAGCGACCAGCAGCGGCGCCGACAGGGTCGTGCCCAGGATCTCGGTTCGCAGCTCGCGGCGGCCCACGCCGTGCAGGACCCGCGGCACGATCCGCCAGCGGTCGAACGCGTCGCGGTTGTGCCGCATGGTCCGGCCCTCGCCGGCCCCACCGGACACGTACGCCCACGCGCGTCGACTCATCGCTCGCTGTGCCCGGCGCTCCAGAGCCAGCGTGTCGGTCGGTACGGCAGGCCGTCGTCCGCGCGCTCCGTCGCCGTAGATCCGGCTCTGACGTCGCCGTCCTGGGCCTGGATCGACAGGCTCGGCGGTCGGGGTGGAGGCGGTCGTCGACACGGCAGCAGCCTAGAGAGACTGCCGCTACCGCGCTCGCCGTCCGAAATTGTCCTCTTGAGGACATTGCACAAAGCGGACACCAGATTGGCTGTCGGCACTACCGACAAGGCCCTAGAGTTATGGCTGTCGGCAACCGGGGAACCCCCGAGCTCCGGAATCCGACACAGAGCCACCCGGGCAACTCCCCTTTGTGCCCGCGTTGTGGCTGGTAGGCGCGGCGGACCTGACGCTGCCAGCGCCACGACAGTAGTCCGTATCGGGAGGGGATTCCCCCGATCCCCTCCCGACGGACCGCTTTCCTCCCCGAGGCCAGATCTCCCGCGGTCGTCTGCCGCCTGTGAGTCTTCGACGAAATCCTCGTTCCCCGCACGGCCGCGGCTACTGACCAGTAGGGTTTCCCAGGTCGTCGTGTGCGCGTCAGGGTGCCCCCGACTGACCGGGCTCGCCGCCTGATCGTGATCGGACCTCCGGTCGATGTCGGAACGGGCGAGAAACCACGAGTGGTTTGTCGGCGCGCCGGGCAAAGCGCGCCGACCCCTCTCCCGCCCGTAGGCGCAACGGGAAGTCGTCTTGTCGTGGCCCCGGTCCGACACCTGACGCCGTTGTCTGACCCCGACGACAGAGCTCCACCGAAGGAGTTCCCATGGGGGGCGACCCTCGGGACGTCAGCTGATCGCCTCGCGGGCGAGCCGAGCCAGCAGCCGCTGCAGGTCGGCCACGTCCGTGGGCGACCACGACGCCAGCAGGGCGTCCAGGTTCTGCCGAAGCTGCGTCATGATCCGGACACCGATCCGACGGCCGGCCGGAGTCAGGACGAGCAGCACGCTGCGCTCGTCCTCGGCTGAGCGCACCCGGCGGACCAGCCCGGCGGCCGACAGCCGATGGGCGATCTTGCTCAGATTCGCTTTCCCAGTGCCCAGCATCAGCGCGAGATCGGTGGGTCGCATGGCCCCGCGGTGAGCCAGCTGGTTGACGACCAGGAACATCGCCAGGTCCTCGACGGGGAAGGCGACATCGTACATCAGCTGCACGCGGACCTCGTGGCTGTCGGCCCAGTGAACGATCGAGGCCAGCGAGATCCTCAGGTCCAGCGGGTCGGCGACGAGTATCGGCGCACAGTCATCGTCTGGCCCAGTCGATCGCACCGTCGACTCCTCTCGGACCGGCGCCCGCTCAGGGCAGCTCATGGATCAGGCGTACCGGGCCGAGCAGCCCGTGATCGTGCACGACCGTGGTCTGCATCTGCCCGCCCTCACCGAACAGCTCGACGGCCACGTCGGGCACGCGGTCGTAGTATCCCCGAGCGAGCAGGCGGTTGTTCAGCGAGCTCGCCACCCGGATCCGTACGGTGTGGACTCCCGGCTGGAGCTCCTCGGTCACGTCGACCACGGGGCGCGAGGTGTCGAACCCCCGGACCGGACCGTCGTCGATCTGCACCGCGCCGAGCCCGCCGGCCGTCGAGCCCAGATCGAGCAGCAGACGGCCCGAGCCGGCCAGGTCGGCCGCCTCGAGCACCAGCGAAGCGGTGTACTCCCCCACGCCCGAGACCGCCGGGCCGACCTGGGCCAGCTCGCGCCACGGGCGGAGCGGACCGCGGCCGGCGTCCAGCCGAGTGACCGCCGTCATCGGCCGTACCTCGCGGGTCACGTAGCCCAGTCCACGGTCCTCGGTGATCACCTGCAGCTCGCCGGCGTCCCAGCTGTCGACCGCGATCGCCCACGGACCGAGCTCGGCGACGATCTCGGTGACCGGGGGCTGTGAGTCGGCCACCGCGTCGGCCGACCGATCGAGGGTGAGCAGAGCCGTCTCCCCCGGTGCCAGCGTCAGGGTGACGATGGTCCGTTCCCCGCCGGTACCGAAATCCCGGCGGACGCCGCGGTGCGGTCGCAGGGCACCGGTCCAGCCGTCGATCGTGTACGCCGCACCGTGCCCGGGCAACGCGATCTCCACCGTCGCGACCTCCCCGGTCTCGTACAGGAAGTGGTACGCGTACAGGTGCAGCAGGTGGCCGTCCTCGCGCAGGTGGGTGAGCACGTTGCGGTCGTCGGCCACGAGCTCCGCCCGACCGCGCACCCCGAGGGAACGCAGAGCGGCCAGGGTCTCGGCGGGCTCGTCGACCTCTCTCACCGTGGGCTGCGCGAGCAGCTCGGCCATCGTCGTCGCCAGCTCGCCGTCCCGGCCGTCCAGGCCGGGCGTCCGGGCCGCGGCCCGCTCATGCTCGACGTACGTGCCGGCCAGCAGCAGCTTCACCTCGCTCGTCCCGTGCACGACGACCAGCCGGAGTCCCTGCCGGGCCCAGCCCAGCAGGTGCGCGGCGACGTCGGCGTCCAGCTCGCTCTGGTAGACGATCAACGCCTGGTAGCCGGGTCCGCTCGGCTGGACCAGGCCGTCGCCGAACGCGACGTCGTCCCGCATCAGCAGCGAGCCGTCGAAGAACTCGTAGGTCCAGCCGGCGTCCTGCAGGCTCAGATCGCGCCACCAATGGTTCTGCCGATCCCGCATCCAACGTCGTCCGTACGCCTCCTCGTCGGAGACCCGGGATCCGTCC
>DATDAP010000533.1:0-5598 GCA_036525335.1 Microlunatus sp.
GTGGCAACGATCCGATGCGCGGCGCGCGAATGGTGGGACTGAGTCCCGACGGCCGGTTCGTGATCGTCGCCACCGAGACCGGTGAGGAATTGGCCATCGCGGCCGACGACCGGCTGCGCGCTGCCCTGCGCGGGGACCGGCCGCGGCTAGGACAGCTGGAGAACAAGATGGAGAGCGCACTCAGCCCGCGCGAGATCCAGACCCGGATCCGTTCGGGTGAGTCGGTAGAAGACGTCGCGCGCGTCGCCGGCGTCGACCGGGAACGGGTCGAGCGGTTCGCGGCGCCCGTGATCGCCGAGCGGGAGCACGTGGCGGGTCTCGCGATGACATCCTCCGCGCGGCGGCGCGGCGAGACGTCGTCGCACCGTACGCTGCGCGGCGTGCTCAACGAGCGACTGCTCGACCGCGGCGTCGACATCGACACCGTGGCCTGGGACTCCTACCGGCTCGACGACGGTCGCTGGTCGGTCACGGCCGACTACCTGACGGGCGAGACCCCGCGGCACGCGGTGTTCTACTTCGATGTCGCCGGTCGGTACTCGGTGGCCGGCAACGACGAGGGCCGCTGGGTGTTGGGTGACACCTCCCCGAGTCGCGGTTCCCAGCCGGGTCTCCCCCCGGCGCCGGGCGAGCACGGCGACGACACCGAGCCGACCATCGACCTCAGCGACGAGCTGGCCCTGGTCCGCGCGATCCAGGACGTCCCGCTGGTGCCCCGCGCCGCTGACGGGCCGCCGGTGGCGGTCGAGGTCACCGAGGTGCACGCCGCCATCGCCGAGGTGGTGCAGTTCAACCGGGTGTCGAAGGGCCCGCCGGTCGAGGAGGTCGACGAGTCGGGGGCGGTCGAGTCGGAGGCGGTCGAGTCGGAGGCAGTCGAGCCGGAGGCGGTCGATGAGTCCGGGCTGGACACCCTGAACGACATCTTCGCCGACCAGGATCCGACGACGGACCAGGAGTCCGCGCTCGTGATCGAGACCATGTACGAGGAGACGGTGCTCGAGGTCGCGGTGCCGAACGGCTCGGTGGGCGACACCGGGCCCAGCGATGCGTCCGCCGTACCCGAGCTCAGCCCGTCTCTGCTGTCGGACGCCTGGGAACCCGCGATCGTCGTGGACTACCCGGTGGAACCGAGTGAGGACCACTTCGACTCCGATGTCGAGGTGCCCGAGGGCAGCGACGATCCCGGTCGCCCCGAGCCCGCCGTGGCGGGCGACGACCGCCGGGATGAGGCGGCGTCATTGGTGGACACGGTCCTGTTCGGTGACACACCGACGGAGATCGGGACCCCGGACGAGCCGGTTGCGGACGGGCGTGACCCGGCCGCCGAGGTGCACCGGCCGGCGCCGACCGAGCCGGAGGAGCAGCTGCTCCCCCTCGACGTCCCGGATCAGCCGATCCCGGCCACTCCAGCCAAGACTCCCCGCCGCAAGCGCGCGTCCGTGCCCAGCTGGGACGAGATCGTGTTCGGCGGCCCGAAGGAGAAGTGACCCCCCGCCTTACGGCGTCCGACCGGTGGCCCGGGGGCGGCCCGGGTCGGTGATCCAGTCGCTCCACGAGCCCGGGTAGATCGAGCCGGTCCGGCCGGCCGTCTCGAGGGCCAGCAGGGTGTGCGCGGCCGTGATGCCCGAGCCGCAGTAGAGCACCGGCTCCCCCTCCAGGTCGGCATAGCGCTGCGCGATCTCCGCGGCCGGCTTGAACCGGCCGGACTCGGTCAGGTTCGCCATCGAGGGACGGTTCACGGCGCCGGGGATGTGACCGGCGATCGGGTCGATGGTCTCGTTCTCCCCCGCGTACCGGTCGGCCGCGCGTACGTCCACCAGACGCGGACCGGTTCCGGAGCGGCTCAGGGCCGACACCGCGTCCGCGTCGACGACCCGACGGTGGCCGGACTCGACCACGAAGTCACCGACGGGCGGAGTCGGTCCCGGTCCGGTCTCGACGGGCATCCCGGCCGCCTGCCAGGCGGCGTAGCCACCGTCCAGGACTCGTACGTCGGGGTGTCCCGCATCCGACAGCAGCCACCACAGCCGGGACGCGGCCAACGAGGTCGCACCGTCGTAGACGACGACCGGGGTCGCCGCCGAGACCCCGATTCTGCGCACCGCTCGCTGGAAGTCCTCCTGGTCCGGCAGCGGATGGCGACCGCCCACCGGGCCGTGGCTGGTCAGCTCGGACTCCAGGTCCACGTAGACCGCGCCGGGAAGGTGGCCGGCCTCGTAGACCGGCCGACCAGGTGGGCCGTTCAGCGTCCAGCGGACGTCGACCAGCGCGATCACCGGGCCCGCGTCCGCCTCGTCCGATGCGGCGGCCAGGTGCTCGACCGACATCAGAGGGGTGCTCACAGGGAATCGTCCTCTCGCTCGAAGGGCAACGGATCCGTCCGGCCCGTCTGGGCCACGGCACGGGTGACACCGCGGCGGTGATGATCGCGGCAGAGCACCTCGTACGCCGTCGCCGGCCGGTCGGAGAGCTCGCCGTCGCCATCCGGCACGGTGTCCCCGACCACGACCTGGGCGCCCTCGGTGACCATCCGGCCTCCGACCGTACGGGCGTTGTGGGTGGCCCGCTTGCCGCACCAGCACAGGGACCGCACCTGCAGGGTCTCGATCCGATCCGCCAGCTCGACCAGCCGACGGGACCCGGGGAACAGCAGGGTCCGGAAGTCGGTCAGGATCCCGACGGCGAACACGTCGACCCCGAGCTCGTCGACGATCCGCGCGAGCTGGTCGATCTGCTGCGGGAGGTAGAACTGGGTCTCGTCGCAGACGAGGTAGTCGATCCGTTCACCGGCCGTCAGCTGCGCGACCAGGTAGAGCCAGAAGTCGAAGTCCGGTGACACCTCGACGGCTGGGCGCTCCAACCCCAAACGGGAGGAGATGGTGGCCTCCCCGGCGCGATCCTGGCTGGTGAACAGCCGACCCAGCCGACCGGCGACCGACTGCGTGTAGTCGAACTGCAACGCCAACGTCGACTTCCCGCAATCCATCGGTCCGGTGAAGAACACGAACTCCGCCACCGGGGCATCGTGCCATCCGACGTCGCTGCGCCCGCACCCAGTGTCACGCAACGCTAGCCTTCGCCCATGGGACACCGGGCCCGGCTGGGACTCGGCCTCGGAGCGGCGGCGATCGTGGTCGGCGTCGTGATCCTGCTGCCGACCATCGTGGTGCGGCTGCACCCGCCAGACGTGCGCGAACCGGGCGAGTGGCGCTTCACCCACCGCGTCGAGCCGGTCGCCGGGATGACTGTCACCCGGCGGATCCTGACCACCGACCACGAGTTCTCCATCGTGCGGTCCGATGCCGATGTCGCGCAGTGCACGGTCGACCTGACCCGGGGCACGGTCGAGGTGACCCGCGACACGGTGGACCCACGGAAGACGATCGCCGCTCGGTCGGTGCGGATCCACGGCTGGCGCGGTCGCTACGTCGACGACCGGTCCCTGGACCCGTCGGTGACCTGGGAGTACGCCCCCGGAGCCCGGGCGACGGTCACCTGCACCCGGCAGGCGATCTCGGCCGCAACCCTGTTGGTCGTGGCCGAGGCCGTGCGCTTCGAGGACGCCCGGGTCAGGCTTCCGTTCACGATCCGCACCCTCCCCGAGGGCTATCGGATCTACTCCGTGGACGAGGACACGAGCACCGGCACCGACATCGTGAGTCTCAGCCTGCAACCCGTGGACCGAGCATCGATCCCGTCCGTGGTGGTGCGCTACGGCGGCGACGGGACCGCCTCCCGCTGCCTGGGCGACTCCACGCCGGGCGTGAGCCGAACCGGCAGGGTCTGCCTCAGCACACGATGGTCGGCCGAGGAGGCACCGGGCGCCCAGGCCATCGCGCAGCGGTCCCTCGACCAGGTGGCCGAGCGGATCGAGCCGGCTACCGACCCGACCGATCCGACCACCTGGTTTGACGCCATCGACCTCCCCCGATGATGCACCGACGTACCCTTCGCTCATGCCTCGTCCGCCAGCCGTGCTGCCGGGGTGGCTGCTGACCGAGCACAGCCCCACCCTCGAGCCGGCCACGGTGCTGGCCGGATCGACCCGGGGCGCCTCGGACCTGGTGGCGGACACCCTTGCCCGCGACCGGTCGTGGCTGACGGTCGAGGACGGCCCCGACCCGACTCCGCGGCTGCGGATGGCCGTGGTCCACACCTTCCTCGGCTCTCCGCTCGGCCGGTCGACGCCGCCCGGCTCGGCGGCCGGGCTCGATGCCCTCACCGGTGCTACCCGCACCGCGGTCACCCTGCGCGACCTGGAGCGGCTGAACACCGGCGAGATCGCCACGATCATGGATCGACCCGGCAAGGGGATCGCTTAGCAGCCGGCCTCCGTGCCGATCGGGTACCGCGACACCGAGATCGCCGAGCTGAGGACGCTGGCTCCCTCGGTCGACCAGGTGTCCGGCGGGTTCGTCCGGGCCGGCCGTGCCGTCCGGCGGTCCCGTCGGCGGCGCACGACCGCGCTCGCGGCCCTCGCCCTCGCCGTCGTGGCCGCCGTGGCCCTGCCCTCGGTCGTGCTGTCGCATCTTCCGGTGGAGGTGCGCCGGGCCGGCGAATGGCGCTAGAGCCACGAGGTGAAGCTCGCGACCGGGCGGAAGCTGATGTCCCGATCGATCGATCCCGAGGTGGAGACGACCGTCCTGCAGGTGCCGTCGGGCGCCGACGACCCGGCCGACTGCACCGTGCTCGTTCGGGTGGCCGGCGTGCCCCCCGACCTTCCGAGCTCCCTGGTCGACACGGCCACGGTGCGGGGGCGGCCGGCGAAGATCGTGACCCGCCCCGGTGACACGGTGAACGTCTACTGGGAGTACGCACCCGGCGCCTGGGCCTCGGTCGAGTGCGAGTCGCCGGTGCCTCCGCGCCGGGAAGCGATGGTCGGCATCGCCGAAGCCGTCCGCTTCCATGACGTCCGTCAGGCGCTGCCGTACACGTTGACCGCCCTGCCCGAGGGCTACCGGATCCGGCACCGTCGGCGAGACGTTCGCCCCCCTGGACGGGGACGTGGTCTGGGGACCCACGGTGCTGCTCGAACCGCCGGCGGACAGCTACTGGGCGGCCGTCATCGTCGGACCCGATCTCGCCGAGCTCGGGGGCGTCTCGTCCGAGACCACCGTGAGCTGTCTGGATCCGGACCGGTCGCTCTGCGTGTCCGCGTTTCCAGATGGACGACCAGGTAGCGCCGAACCGGGGCATGTCGCGAAGGACGGTGGCGACGACGCTCGCCAACCTCCGACCGGCCGCCGACCCGAGCGACCGCTCGACCTGGTTCGACGCGAGCACGCTGCCCGGCTGACCGGACCGTCCGCGCGCGACGGGTGGCTCAGTCGACGAACAGAGGCACCATCATCTCGGCGGCCGTCAACGAGCCGTGCATCCCGACCAGCGTCAGCTCGCGCGGAAACTGCCGGGTCATCACGGCCCAGTCGGTCCGCATGGCCACCAGCACGTGGCCCCAGCGCTCGCGCAGCTCGGGGTCGACCGGGCCGAACCAGCCCTCGTCGATCGCCTCATCACGGGTCCGCACCCAGGCCAGCCCAGCCAGCCGGTCGGCCCAGCGAGCGGCCACCGCCGACGGGTGGTCGCGGTCCACGTACA
>DATDAP010000534.1:0-6010 GCA_036525335.1 Microlunatus sp.
GGACACGTTGCGGGCCGCGCGACCGATGGTCTGGATCAGGCTCTTTGCGCTGCGGAGGAAGCCCTCCTTGTCCGCGTCCAGGATGGACACGAGGGAGACCTCCGGCAGGTCGAGGCCCTCCCGCAGCAGGTTGATGCCGACGAGCACGTCGTACTCCCCCATCCGCAGCTCGCGCAGCAGCTGGATCCGCTGCAGGGTGTCGACCTCGGAGTGAAGATAGCGTGTGCGGATCTTGTGCTCGAGCAGGTAGTCGGTGAGATCCTCGGCCATCTTCTTGGTCAAGGTGGTGACCAGCACCCGCTCATTGCGGTCGGCGCGGAGCCGGATCTCGGCCATCAGGTCGTCGATCTGGCCCTGCGTGGGCTTGACGATGACTTCCGGGTCGATCAGACCGGTCGGACGGATCAGCTGCTCGACGAAGCCGTCGGACTTCGCCAGCTCGTAGTTGCCGGGGGTGGCGGAGAGGTAGATGGTCTGGCCGATCCGGTCCACGAACTCCTCGAAGCGCAGCGGCCGGTTGTCCATCGCACTCGGCAGCCGGAAGCCGTGGTCGACGAGGGTGCGTTTGCGGGACATGTCGCCCTCGTACATCCCGCCGATCTGCGGCACGGTGACGTGGGACTCGTCGATGACCAGCAGGAAGTCCTCGGGGAAGTAGTCGATCAGACAGTTCGGCGCGGTCCCGGGGCCGCGGCCGTCGATGTGCCGCGAGTAGTTCTCGATCCCTGAGCAGGTGCCGATCTGCCGCATCATCTCGATGTCGTACGACGTCCGCATCCGCAGCCGCTGTGCCTCCAGCAGCCGCTGCTGCTGCTCCAGCTCGGTCAGCCGCTCGCCCAGCTCGACCTCGATGCCTCCGATGGCCCGCTCCATGCGCTCGGGTCCGGCGGCGTAGTGGCTGGCCGGGAACAGATAGACCTCCAGGTCGCGGTCGGTGACGACCTCGCCGGTCAGTGGGTGCAGCGTGGACAGGTTCTCGATCTCGTCGCCGAAGAACTCGACCCGAACCGCCAGCTCCTCGTACATCGGGAACACCTCAAGGGTGTCGCCGCGCACCCGGAACGTGCCTCGGGCGCCGGACAGGTCGTTGCGCGCGTAGTGGATGCCGACCAGCTCACGCAGCAGACCGTCCCGATCCCTCTCCTCCCCCACCCGGAGCCGGACCATCCGATCCACGTACTCCTGCGGCGTGCCCAGGCCGTAGATCGCCGACACGGTCGCCACCACGACGACGTCCCGCCTGGTCAGCAACGAGTTGGTGGCCGAGTGGCGGAGCCGCTCGACCTCTTCGTTGAGGGAGGAGTCCTTCTCGATGTAGGTGTCGGTCTGGGGAACGTACGCCTCGGGTTGGTAGTAGTCGTAGTAGGAGACGAAGTACTCCACGGCGTTCTTCGGGAAGAAGTGCCGGAGCTCGTTCGCGAACTGGGCCGCGAGGGTCTTGTTGGGCTGCATCACCAGGATCGGCCGCTGCAGCCGCTCCGCCAACCAGGCCACGGTGGCGGTCTTGCCGGTGCCGGTGGCGCCCAGCAGCACGACGTCGTTCTCGCCGGCCAGCACCCGCCGCTCGAGATCGGCGATGGCCCCAGGCTGGTCACCGGACGGCTCGAAGTCGCTGACCACCTTGAGCGGGGCAACCGTGCGCAACAGGTCTTCGATCGGACGCATGCTGCCGAGCGTACGACGCACCACCGACAGTGCTAGTCGTCGCTCGCTGCTCACTGCGCGCTGAGGGCTCTGCCTTCCCTCCTCGCTCGCAGACGGGAGAGCGTGTCTGCTCGCTCGTCCGTCCAGACAGAGCCGGCGCTCCGTTCGCGGCCGCTCGCGACGGGAGCCGCTCGCGAGGTGTGTGTCGTTCGCGGCCGCTCGCGACGGGGTGTGTCGTTCACGGCCGCTCGCGACGGGTGTCAGCCGCCGGCCGCCTGACCTTTCAGCATGGAGTTCACCATCGCGCTGTAGTCGGTGTCGAGCTGCTTGGTGTCGGAGTCGTCGGTGAAGTACAAGGTGCCGACGACGGTCAGCCCGTCGGTGCGGATGGAGACCAGCGAGAAGATGGTCACCTTGATCGCGTTGCCGCCGTTGGCCACCGTCACCTGAGCCTGGCAGGTGGCCCCGCTCAGCTTCTTGCTGCCGAGGTCCGCCTTCTTCGGATCGGCGAACTTGCCGTTGGTGTACTCCTTGGCGATGTCCCGGTGATAGGCGTCACAGGTCTGACCCGCGTTGGTGTCGGCCGGGAGCTTGGCGACGATGCCCACGAAGATGTCGCGCCCGTTGGCCAGCTGGGCGGCGCCCTTCTGCTCGCTCCGGACCTGCCAGTCCGGGGCCGGGGTCAGCTTCACACCGTTGCCCAGATCGATCGCCTGGCCGCCGGGCGCCTGCGTCGGCTTGTCGGTCGGCTTGTCGGTCGGTGCGCTCGACGGCTGGGTCGGCTCCGCGGTCGGGGCCGTGGTCGGGTCGGCGGTGGGCGTGGTGGGAGCAGAGGGCGTGATGGTGCTGACAGGCTCGTCGTCGCCGCCGGTGAGGGCCATGATGATCCCGCCGACCGCCACGAGCAGCACGACGGAGGCGACGACGATGCCGATGATCAGACCCGTGCTCTTCCGAGGGGATGGGCCGCCGCCCGGCCCTCCGGGGGCACCAGCAGCCGGCGGGGGCGGCTGATAGCCGCCCTGCCCCTGCGTCGGGTACCCACTCGGCGGCTGTTGACCCGGGAACGGTCCGGCGTAGCCCTGCGGCTGGTAGCCCCCTCGAGGTGGGCCACCTTGCGGCGGGTACCCGCCCTGGGCGGGATAACCCCCACCTTGCGGCGGGTAACCGCCCTGCGGATATCCACCACCCTGCACGTATCCACCCTGGGCATACCCGCCCTGCGGATACCCGCCCTGCGGATATCCGCCACCCTGCGGATACCCGCCACCTTGCTGCGGAGAGCTGCCTCGGGGCTCCTGCGGAGAGCCCTGGCCCTGTGGCGGCCACGGAGGGTTCTGGCTCATGCCCGCCCCTCCTCGTCGTCGGAGAAGCGGTTCCTGGCGTCGGCGTCCGACCCGGTTGACGCCGGTCCCGTCGAGCTCGCCGAGCCGGGCGGCGTCGGTGGAGGGGTCGCCGGGGTGGCATCCCCGGTGGCCGGGACGGTGGACGCAGGCCCGTGCCCGTCGCCGGCGCCGGTTGCTCGGTCGGCGCCCGCCGACACCGGCACCGACACCGCGGTCTTGTGCGGTTTCGCCTGCGCACGCACGGCCGTGCCGCACGCTGTGCAGAAGGACGCGTTGTCCAGCAACGGCATCTCGCACCGGAGGCAGAACTGCAGCTCGCCGGAGGACCCGATCCCGCCGTCCCTGGCCGACCGCTCGAGGGCGGCCTCCAGCAGGCCGGTGTGCAACACGTTGCGTACCCGCAGGATGAGGATGCCCAGGATCAGCAGACCCCAGCCCGTGCTGAGCACGACCGACGTCGTCGGGTTGCTGACGAAGGACAGCAGGTAGATGCCACCCCAGAAGCCGATGTTGGCCAGCACAGCCTCCACCACCGCTCGGTAGTAGCGCGGCGTGAAGCCGTCGTACCCACGACCCAAGCCCGAGTACTCGGCGCAGGCGATGCCGGTGGCGGTGCCCAGCACGAGGGGCTTGACGAAGCCGTGCAGGAAGATCAACGACATCCACAGCCCCGGATCGGCCTCCACCCGGCCGCCGACGAGCAGATCCCAGAAACGGACGATGGTGTCGAAGCAGGCGTACGCGACACCACTCACGACACCGAACGTGAGCCCGTCCATCAGGTCGTCGAACTCCGGCCGACTGGCCAGCAGCACCGGACCGATCTCCCGGATCGCCTCCCCGACGATCGGCACCACCAGCGCGACCAGCAGGAAGGTCCACACACTCGGGCCACCACCGAGGTCGGTGCCGTCCAACGACGTCGTGGGGAGCGCCGGCCGCTGCAACCACATCACCAGGATGGTGAAGACGATCGTCAGCACTCCGGTCAGCCCGAAGGCCAGCCCCGTCACCGGGATCGGCTCGTCGTCCCAGAGGTTCACGTCGTACAGGTAGACGATGTAGACGATCGGGATGGCGAACGCCGCCACCAGGATCGCGATCGGGAGGGCACCGAAGATCGCCGCCACCAGCGCGACCGCGATGGCGATGGTGAGCGCGATCCGATAGGTCTGCGGACGCTCCGCGGCCCCGCGCGGCATGATCGTCGAGACCAGTGCGAAGGACGCCACCGGCTCGTCGGGCTTGGCCGCGAACGAACGGCGCCGGGTGAGGTCTTCAGAGCGGACGTCCTGACCGCAGACGTGGCAGAAGTGAGCGACGTCGGGCAGCTCGGCGTGGCAACGGGGACAGTTCAACGGACAGTCCTCCTGACAGAAACTGGCGATGAGTACGGGCGTTCAGGGACCGACCAGTGGGCGGCGCCCGGGTAAGAGTTGCCAGAGAGTATGTCAGCCGGTGGTGGCCCGAGTGCGGAGATCGCGCCACAAGCGGTCGACCTGCACGATGAGGTCGTCAGCGGCCGCGTTGTTGTCGAGGACGACATCGGCGACCTCGAGCCGAGCGGCTCGCGTCGCCTGCGCCGCGATCCGCGCGTTGGCAGCGTCTGCGTCGAGCCCGTTGCGCCGGAGCAGGCGTTCCAGCTGGCGCTGCGGAGCCACGTCCACGACGACGAGCACGTCGTAGTCGTCCTGCTGTCCTGTCTCCACCAGCAGCGGGATCACGTGCACGACCACGGCGTCGCGATCGGCCTCCGCCTCGATGGCGGCGGCTCGCGCCCGTACGGCGGGATGGATGATGGCTTCCAGATCTCGTCGGGCATCGGGGTCGGCGAAGACCAGTCTGCCCAGTGCCTCACGATCCAGGCGACCGTCATCGGTCAGCACGTGCGGACCGAAGCGCTCCACCACGGCGGCCAGACCCGGGGTACCGGGCTCGACCACCTGCCGGGCCAGGACGTCCGCGTCGATCACCATCGCCCCGCGCGTACGCAGTGCGTCGGAGACGGCCGTCTTCCCCGACGCGATCCCACCGGTCAGTCCCACACGCAGCACGACCGCCAACGGTACGGGGCGCGTGAGTCGAGTCTCCACACCCCCTGGGGGAAAGCCGAACGACCCCCGTCCGCCGGAGCGTACGAGGGCCGTCTGGTCGATCAGACGAGCGGGGCGATCAGGCGCCGCCACCGCCGGTCAGCTTCTCCCGCAGAGCCTGCAGCGCCTCGTCGGAGGCCAGCGAGCCCTCCGGCTGGGGCGACGACGCAACTGCCGGCCGGCTGTCGCTGGTCGACGACGAGTACGACGCGGAGCCTGCAGTGCTGGCCGCGACGGTCGCCTCGTTGGCGGCGTCCTCGACCTGCTTCTTGTGCGCTTCCCAGCGCGTGTGCGCCTCGGCGTACTGGGTCTCCCAGGCCGCCCGCTGATCCTCGTAGCCCTCGAGCCACTCGCCCGACTCCGGGTCGAAGCCGTCGGGGTAGAGGTAGTTGCCCTGGTCGTCGTAGCTCGCCGCCATGCCGTACAGCGTGGGGTCGAACTCCTCGGCGTGGGCGTCCACACCCTCGTTGGCCTGCTTCAGCGACAGCGAGATCCGGCGCCGCTCCAGGTCGATGTCGATGATCTTGACCATGACGTCGTCGTTGACCTGGACGACCTGCTCCGGGATCTCCACGTGACGCTCGGCCAGCTCGGAGACGTGCACCAGACCCTCGATGCCCTCCTCCACCCGGACGAACGCACCGAACGGCACCAGCTTGGTGACCTTGCCGGGCACGATCTGACCGATCTGGTGGGTCCGGGCGAAGGCCTGCCACGGATCTTCCTGGGTCGCCTTCAGCGACAGGGAGACGCGCTCGCGGTCCATGTCGACGTCGAGGACCTCGACGGTGACCTCCTGGCCCACCTCGACCACCTCGGACGGGTGATCGATGTGCTTCCAGGACAGCTCCGAGACGTGCACCAGGCCGTCGACGCCGCCCAGGTCCACGAAGGCACCGAAGTTGACGATCGAGGACACGACACCCT
>DATDAP010000535.1:0-9442 GCA_036525335.1 Microlunatus sp.
TCGAACTGATAAGACATCTCTGTCCTTTCCAGGTGAGGAATAGATGGGTGGTGACAGTGGTGGGCTTGGTTGCTGAATCTGGACGGGTGGTCAGGGATCGGTCGCCGGCATCGACCGACGGGCGACGGGTGGTCCGGTCGAGGAGCGGAGGACCAGCCGGCAGGTCAGCTCGATCGGCTCGTCCGCAGGTTCGCTGCCCTCGATCATGGCGACCAGCTCGGAGAGGATGCGCTCCGCAGCCTCCTCGGCGTCGATCGCGACCGTGCTGAGGGGCACCATCTGGAACTCCGCCTCGGGGACGTCGTCGTAGCCGAACACCGAGACGTCGTCGGGTATCCGGCGGCCGGCCTCGGCCAGGGCCCGCAGGACCCCCATGGACATGTGGTCGTTCGCAGCGAAGATCGCGGTCACGTCGGGCCGACCCGCGAGCTGGCGACCCAGCTCGTAGCCGGCCCGGGCGCTCCAGTCGCCGTACAGGACACCGGGCACGATCGCTCCGGCCTCCTGCAGTGCGCTCCGCCACCCGAGCTGGCGCTTCTCGGCCGCATCCCAGTCGCGCGGACCGGCGATGTGGAAGACGGTCCGGTGTCCCAGACCCAGGAGGTACCTCGTGGCCTCCCGCGCGGAGGAGACCTGGTCCACATCCACCACCGTCTGCCGTGGCAGGCCGGCGATCCGACCCGAGCTGGTGATCACCGGGAGATCGGCGAGCAGGGACACGTCGAACTTCGCCAGATGACTCGGCACCTCGATGACAAGCCCCTCGATGCCACGATTCAGCAGGCTCTCCACGCCTTCGCCGACCGAGCGAGGATCCAAGGTGGGGACGGTGGCCAGGGCGATGGTGTACCCGTGCCTTCGGGCCGCCTGGTCGACGCTGAACAGCCGTCGGGCGGGACCGCTCAACGATGCACCCACCACGAGCATGCCGATGGTGTGCGTCCGCTGCCGGGCCAGCGCTCGGGCGGCCACGTTCGGCCGGTAGCCCAGTTCCTCGATGGCCGCGTTGACCTTGTCGCGCACGTCCGGTCGCACGTACGGGGCGTTGTTGACCACGCGGGAGACGGTCTTCTGCGAGACGCCGGCGCGTTTGGCCACGTCGACCATGACCACACCGCGAGGGACAGAGCGTACGGCGGCCATGAGGTCTCCCTTCGATGTTGACTGCGTAGTCAGGAGTCGAATGACTACGCAGTCAACAATGTGAACGTTCATCTGTCAAGAGGTCACGAAGGTGTGGTGCCGGATCGTGATCGAACCGTAGGGTGGGCGCTCTCGGGTGTCGTGACGGCGACGCCGGTGCGACACCTCCGCAGCCCCAGCTAAGGAGAACGCCCGATGATGCCGACCCAGTGCGCCCGGCGCCACGTGCGAGCAGGTCTGGTCACGCTGACCGCCTTCGGGCTGGCCGCCGGTCTGTTGACGGCCTGCAGCTCCGATGGCGAGCAGTCCGGCGAACCACCGACGGCGAACGGCTACGACCAGCGCGGACCGATCACCTTCGTCACCGGCAAGGACGTGTCCGGGGAACGGGCCAAGGAGGTCGCCGCCTGGAACGCCGCGCACGCCGACGAGAAGGTCTCGATGATCGAGCTGCCCGAAGCCGCCGACCAGCAGCGGCAGCAGCTGATCAACAACGCCCAGGTGCGCTCCGATCAGTTCACGGTGATCAGGATCGACGCCGTCTGGACCGCGGAGTTCGCGGCCAACAAGTGGGTCGACGAGATCACCACCGAGCAGTTCCCGATGGAGGGTTACCTGCCCGCCACGATCGAAACCGTGACCTACTTCGACAAGCTGTACGCGGTCCCCGACGCCACCGGGGCCGGGCTGCTCTACTACCGCAAGGACCTGTTGGACAAAGCCGGTCTGAAGCCGCCGACCACGTGGGCGGAGATGGCCGCGGCCTGCAAGACGATCAAGGCCGAGTCCGGCAGCGGCGACTTGTTCTGCTACGGCGGCCAGTTCAACAAGTACGAGGGCCTGACGGTCAACTTCGCCGAGGCCGTGGCCTCAGCGGGGGGCGGGATCACCACCGACGGCAAACCGACCGTGAACACCCCGGAGGCCCAGGAGGGGCTGGGTTTCCTGGTCGACGGCTTCGAGACCGGGATGATCCCCAAGGGGGCGATCACCTGGCAGGAGGAGCAGGGCCGGCAGTCGTTCCAGGACGGCGACCTGATCTTCCTGCGCAACTGGGCCTACGTGTACGCCCTCGCCGAGAAGACCGACGGATCGTCGAAGGTCGCCGGAAAGTTCGACGTCGCCCCGCTCCCGGGCAAGGACGGACCGGGGGTGTCGATGCTCGGCGGCAACAACTTCGCGATCTCCTCGTTCGCCAAGAACAAGGGCACCGCGGTGGACTTCATCGCGTACCTGAACTCACCCGAGGCACAGAAGAACCGTCTGCTGAAGGCCTCCACTCCCCCGCCGCTGGCCAGTCTCTACACCGACCCCGAGCTGGTGAAGGTCTATCCGTACCTGCCGGCGCTGAAGGCCTCGATCGAGAAGGCCCAGCCACGACCGACGGTGGTCAAGTACGGCGACGTGACGCTGGCTATCCAGGATGCCGCCTACGCCGCCCTGCAGGGCCAGGTGGCCCCCGACGCCGCTCTGGCCGACCTGCAGACCAAGCTGGAGGGCCTGATCACCTAGCGCTGACCTCAACCCGGCGACAATGCGTCATCGGGGAGCGGTGGGTGGCCGGGCGGGTGCGGCACCGGGCCCGCCAGCAACGGATCGTCGGTCTGGCGCATCCACGCCGCCAGCCGACGGCGCAGCTCCACCAGCACGTCCGCGTACGCCGGGTCGTCGACGAGGTTCACCCGCTCATCAGGATCCAGCACCAGGTCGTGCAGCCGCTCGGCCGGCACCGGCCGGTTCGCCCAACCCGCGGCGACCCAGAGGTCCTTGCTGGCGGAGTCGTCGACGTTCGCGAGCCGGGGTGATCGCCGGTCGGAGAAGTCGCGGAGGTAGGACCACCGGCGGTTGCGGACGCAGCGCTGGGGTTGGTAGCTCACGTGGTGGGTCGATTCGGTGAACACCACGTCGTTCACCTCCAGCCCCTGGTGCACGGCGGGGAGCAGCGATCGTCCCTGCAGCCAGGTCGGTCGGTCGATCCCCAACAGGTCACAGAAGGTCGGAAACAGGTCGATCTGGGACACGAGGGACTCACACGGCCGGCCACCCTCGAAGCCGCCGGGACCGCGCAGGATCAACAGCACGCCGGTGCCGGCGTCGGTCAGCGTGCCCTTCATCCCCGGCAGGGCCACCCCGTGGTCGGTGGTGATCACCACCAGGGTCGAGGCGCGCAGCCCGGCCGCGTCGATGGCGTCCAGGATCTGCCCGTACGCGTCGTCGGCCACCAGGGCGGCGGCCCGGAGGCTCGCGGTGTCCGAACGGGTCGCCGGCGTGGACGGCAGCCCGGGTGGTGGAGCGACGTAGCGGTCGTCGGCCCCCGGGTAGCCGAAGGTGCCACCGCCGTCGACCATGGTGTGGGTCTCGAACAGCCCGACCGACAAGAAGAACGGCCGGTCGTGTCCGCGGCCGAGGAAGTCCAGCACCCCACCCAGCAGCTGACCGGCGCGAGGTCCGGTGCTGGGCAGCAGCTCGCCGTACCCCAGCTCGGCAGGAACGAGTGGGTCGCTGACGTGCTGCTGGCCCACCATCGCCGTGTGGTAGCCCGCAGCCGCCAGGGTGTGAGCCAGGTGCTGCCGCGGCTCGGTCAACCCGAAGCCCCGGTGCGCCAGGCCCATCATGCCGGCGCTGTGCGGCGCCTGGCCGGTGAGCAGTGCCGCCCTGCTCGGCGAGCAGGTCGGTGCGGCCGCGTACGCCTGTCGGAACAGCACCCCCTCCTCCGCGAACCGCTGCAGGCGCGGAGTCGGTACCGGCGCACCGTACGGCGACACAAACCGTCCGGTGTCGTGGGTGTGCAGGTAGACGATGTTCGGCCGCGTCAGGGGGTCCGCCGTCACAGGGTCACTGCCGCTGCGAGGTCCGGGCGATCGTCGGGGAGGCTTTGTCCGCCCGCGTCCGGGACGCGCGTCGCTCCTCGTCCGGCACCACCGAGGTGGACAGCACGATCATCGAGTGCGGCTGGATGGCGTGCTTCGTCCGAGCTCGCCAGGGCTTGGCGTCGACGGGGTCGACCGCGCCGGTGTGAGTGTCGAGGCGGACCGCCCAGTTGCTGCCAAACGCCTTGCCCGGCAGGGTGAAGCTGATCGGCTCCATCCACGCGTTGAACAGCAGCAGGAAGTGGTCGTCGCTGATGCTGCGACCCATCGAGTCGAGCTCGGGAATCGCGTCGCCGTTGAGGAACACCATCAGGCTCCGGGCGAAACCGGAGTTCCAGTCGCCGTCGTCCATCTCGTGCCCGTCCGGGCGGAACCACTCGATGTCGCCCAGCTCGCTCTTGCCGCCGTGCTTGGCGTCGCCGGCGAAGAAGCGCCGGCGCCGGAACACCGCGTGCTTGCGTCGCAGCGCGATCACCCCGGACGTGTAGCCGAGCAGGTCCTTCTGGTCGGGATCGAGATCCCAGTCCACCCAGGCGATCTCGTTGTCCTGGGCGTACACGTTGTTGTTGCCGTTCTGGCTGCGACCGAGCTCGTCGCCGTGTGCCAGCATCGGCACGCCCTGGCTGAGCATCAGCGTGGTGATGAAGTTCCGCTGCTGCCGCAACCGCATGGCGTTGATCTTGGGATCGTCGGTCGGACCCTCGACGCCGCAGTTCCAGGAGCGGTTGTGGCTCTCGCCGTCATTGCCGTTCTCGCCGTTGGCCTGGTTGTGCTTCTCGTTGTAGGACACGAGATCGCGCAGGGTGAAGCCGTCGTGGGCGATCACGAAGTTGATCGAAGCGGTAGGCCGGCGATCGGAGTGGTTGTAGAGGTCCGACGAGCCGGTCAGCCGCGACGCGAACTCGCCCAGGCTCCGAGGCTCGCCGCGCCAGAAGTCGCGGACGGTGTCGCGGTACTTGCCGTTCCACTCGGTCCACAGGGGCGGGAAGTTACCGACCTGGTAGCCGCCGTCGCCGAGGTCCCACGGCTCGGCGATCAGCTTCACCTGGGAGATCACCGGGTCCTGCTGGATGATGTCGAAGAACGCCGACAGCTTGTCGACCTCGTGGAACTGCCGGGCCAAGGTGGCGGCCAGGTCGAACCGGAAGCCGTCGACGTGCATCTCCTGCACCCAATAGCGCAGCGAGTCCATGATCAGCTGCAGCACGTGCGGTGTCCGCATCAGCAGGCTGTTGCCGGTGCCCGTGGTGTCGTAGTAGTGCGACTTGTCCGCGTCGACCAAGCGGTAGTACATGGCGTTGTCGATCCCGCGGAAGGCGATGGTGGGACCCATCTGATTTCCTTCTGCGGTGTGGTTGTAGACCACGTCCAAGATCACTTCGATGTTGGCGTCGTGCAGCGCCTTGACCATGCCCTTGAACTCGGTGACCTGCTGGCCACGCGTGCCCGACCCGGCGTACGCGTTGTGCGGAGCCAGGAAGCCGATCGTGTTGTAGCCCCAGTAGTTCGACAGACCTCTCTCGACCAGATGGGAGTCGTTGACGAACTGGTGCACCGGCAGCAGCTCGACCGCCGTCACCCCGAGCTCCTGCAGGTGCTCGATGATCGCCGGATGGCCGATGGCGGCGTAGGTGCCGCGGACGTCGTCGGGGACCCCCGGGTGGGTCATCGACAGACCCTTGACGTGCATCTCGTAGATCACCGACTCGTGGTACTCGTGCATCGGCGGGCGATCATGACCCCAGTCGAAGTAGGGGTTCACGACCACCGACAGCATCGTGTGGTCCTTGGAGTCGTCCTCGTTGAACTGATTCGGGTCACCGAACCGGTAGGAGTAGAGCGACTCGTCGCCGTCGACCATGCCGTCGATGGCCTTGGCGTACGGATCCAGCAGCAGCTTCGCGGGGTTGCAGCGCTGGCCCTTGGCGGGGTCGTACGGTCCGTGCACCCGGTAGCCGTAGCGATGACCGGGCTGGAGGCCGGACAGGTACGCGTGCCAGACGTAGCCGTCGACCTCGGTCAGCTCGATCCGGGTCTCGTTGCGGTCGTCGTCGAGCAGACAGAGCTCGACCCGCTGCGCCGCCTCGGAGAACAGCGCGAAGTTGACCCCGCTCCCGTCGAAGGTCGAGCCCAGGGGGTAGGGCTTACCCGGCCAGCTGTCCATCAGGTCGTTCCTCTCGGTCTGTCGAACGAGCCATTGTTACCCGGTGGCCACGGTGCCGCGAAACGGAGCGGCTGAAGATACCAGTGAGGACCCGCTACAACGTAAACCGCGCGGTTCTGCGGCGGACCACCCGTCAGAATGGTCCGGTGCGCTCCCAGCCGTCCGTGCTGCACCTCGACCTCGACGCGTTCTTCGCGGCGGTCGAGCAGCGCGACAAGCCCTCCTTGAAGGGCAAGGCTGTGGTGGTCGGCGGGACCGGTCAGCGGGGCGTGGTGGCCACGGCGTCGTACGAGGCGCGTCGGTTCGGCGTCCGCTCGGCCATGCCGGCCCACGAGGCCCGCCGACGAGCGCCGCACGCCGCCTTCCTGACCGGAAGGTTCGAGGCCTACCGCGCCGCCAGTCGCCAGGTGATGGGGATCCTGCGGGAGCTGTCGCCGGTGGTGGAGCCGTTGTCGTTGGACGAGGCGTTCGTCGACCTGGCCCAGGCCAACCGACCGATCGAGCTCACCGACTCCGGACTGCGACTGCTGGTGGCCGATCTCAAGGAGGCGGTGGCCACGGCTACGGGTGGTCTGACCGCCTCGGTCGGCATCGGCAGCTCCAAGTTCATCGCCAAGCTGGCCACCGAGCTCGGCAAACCCGACGGCCTGGTGGTGGTCGCCCCAGGCGCCGAGGTCCCGCTGATCGAGCCGCTCGCGGTCAGCGTCATCCCGGGGGTGGGACCGGTGACGCTGGAGAAGCTGCAGCGGATCGGAGTCCGGACGGTCGCCGACCTGCAGCAGGTGTCGACCCTCGAGCTGAGCCAGATCCTGGGCAAGGCACACGCGCAGGGCCTGGCCGATCTCGCGTACGCCCGCGACGACCGGCCGGTGGAGCCCGAACGCGAGACGAAGTCCATCTCGGTCGAGGACACCTTCGAGACCGACCTGGTCAACCGGGACACCCTGACCGTGATCTGTGCCCGGGACGCCCGTCAGGTCGCCGCTCGGTTGCGGGCGGCGGGGCTGTTCGCCCGGACCGTGACGCTGAAGATCCGGCGTCACGACTTCTCCACCCAGACCCGGTCGACCACCCTGCGGTCCCCGATCGACTCTCCCGACGCCATCGTCGGGTTGGCTCGCGGCTTGCTGGACGGGATCGACCTGACGGGCGGGATCCGCCTGCTCGGGGTGGGGGTCGCCGGTCTGACCGATGCGTTGCAGGACCAGCTCTTCGAGCTGGACCACCCTGCTCCGGAGGCCCCGACGGGAGCCGAGACGGCGACCGGGGAGAGCGAATCCGCCGGCGCCGCCGAGGCGGGCCGCGGCGAGGTGGCGGGAGGCTTCGACGGGGTGGGGGCGGCCGAGCTGACCGGTCGTGGCGGCCACCGCTGGCCGCCGGGCGTCGACGTCGAGCACACCGAGCACGGTCGCGGCTGGGTCTGGGGGGCCGGTCTGGGCCGGGTCACCGTTCGGTTCGAGACCTGGCAGACGGGACCCGGACCGGTGCGCACCTTCGCCGACGAGGACCCTGAGCTGCGGCGGGTCGAGCCGCTCCCCTACCGTCCCGATGACACCGAGCGGCCCGACGACACCGAGTCGCCGCCGGTGGCGGCCGCGACCAGCCCCCGGAACAGCCCGTAGTCGTCCCCGTACTCGGGGTGCCACTGCACGGCCAGCCAGAACGGCCGCTCGGGGTCCTCGATGGCTTCTATCGTCCCGTCGGTGGCCCGGGCCGTGACCTCGAAGCCCGGATGCCGGGCGACCGCCTGGTGGTGGGCGCAGTTCACCTGCGTCTCCTCGCCCACGAGCCGGCGGACCAGCGACCCTGGTTCGGTCCTGACGGGGGTCCACCCGAACGCACCAGGGGCCGGGGCGTGCTCGGAGTGACCGACGACGTCGGGCAGGTGCTGCTCCAGGCTGCCGCCGGAGCGGACCGCCATCAGCTGCATGCCGCGGCAGATCCCGAGGACGGGGCGACCCACCACGTCGGCGGCGTCCAGCAGGGCCCACTCCCAGGCATCACGATCGGGACGCCAGGTCCGGGTGCGGGGATGCGGCGCTGCCCCGTAGCGGGCCGGGTCCACGTCGGCCCCGCCCGCGATGATCAACGCGTCCAGCCGAGCGACCACCTCGACGGCTCCGAGGTTCTGCGGCGGCAGCAGCACCGCCACCCCGCCGGCGGCTTCGACGGATCGGGCGTAGGTCGCGTGGAGCAGGTCGGCGGAGCTGTTCCAGGCGCCGAATCGCGCCTGCTCCCGGTACGTGGTGATGCCGATCAGCGGTCTGGGTGGGTGGGCAGGTGACCCCGTCATGGCGGCATTCTCGGGCATCCGTGGTCAGTCCGCGATCGTGCCCGGTTCCAGGCGGGAGCCGCGGGGTACGTGGGCGCCGGCGACGATGCGGCAGTCAGCCCCGAGCAGCGCCAGGAACTCCGACTCGAGCACCTCCTGCGGGTTGCCGTTGCCGACCTTGGCACCGGTGCCGATCTCGGTGCCCCGGTCGACGATCGACCAGTCCACGGTGGCGCCGCTGCGCACGGTCACATCGGCGAAGATCACACTGTCGCGGACCTGAGCGCCGGCCTCGACCACGACGCCAGGACCGAGCACGCTGCTGCGGACGGACCCGTAGATCTCGCAGCCGTCCGCGATCATGCTGTCGGCGACCGAGCACCCTCGATGCAGTCGCGCGGGCGCCCGCTTCTCCACGGTGGTGGTGATCGGCCAGTCCGGAGCGAACAGCGAGAACTCACCGGCCAGCAGCTCGCGGTGGGCCGCCAGATAAGCCTCGGGCCGACCGAGATCACGCCAGTGGCCGGGCATCGGATACGCGTACGTCCGCCCCCGTTCGATCATGGCCGGCAGCAGGTGCTCCCCGAAGTCGCCCAACGCACTGCCGTCCTCGGGCTCGTTGTCCGCGCTCGCGGTGTCTTCGCTGCTACCGGGCGCGGCGACCGACATGGACCGGTGCAGCTCCTCCAGGACGTCGATCAGCGACTCCGGGTCGTAGACGAAGACCTCGGTGGCCACGGTCAAGGTCGCAGGTTCCTCGGGCTTGTAGTCGACCCGGCCGACGTGCCCGTCGTCGTCGATGATCACCACCGCGTGATGGGAGGCATCGGCGAGCGGCACCTCGGTCGTGACCACCGTGCACTCGGCTCCCCGGCTGATGTGCTCGGCCACGACCTCGGCGTAGTCCAGCCGGTAGACGTGATCGGCGCTCAACACCAGCACCGCGTCGGCCCCGTGCCGGCGGATCGCATCCCGGTTGCTCAGCAGCTCTTC
>DATDAP010000536.1:0-23056 GCA_036525335.1 Microlunatus sp.
CGACGTCATCGACATCGGGCCAGCTCGCTCGACGAAGCATCATGCGATCGGTTTCGGGCACAGGAGGCCTCACTTGTCGGTGGTCACGTCAACTGGGCCCGCCGGCTGCCAGGACCGCCGGCACCACGGCCAGCGGGAACACCTCCACTCTACGGGACATGAGCCACTCCGTCATCGCGGCGAGTTCTCGGATCGCTGTCGACCGCGTCCGGGATTCGCCAGGTCGCGCTTCGAAAGGGCCCGCGCGGAGGGCCCGAATCCGGCGTCTTAGGGTTTCAGCACGACAGAGGGAGGGTCACAGTGAGTGAGAACGCGTTGCCGGACGAGACCTCGGTGCACGCCTACGTGGGCATGATCTGTTTCAAGAACGGCCCGCCGCACCACGTCGGCGTCGAACTCGAATGGCTCCTGGCTTCGACCTCCCACCCGGACCACCATCTCCCCCTGTCCCGGCTCGACGATCTGGTCCGTGTCCTGGCGCCGATGCCCGCCGGAAGCCGGATCACCCTGGAGCCGGGCGGTCAGCTGGAGCTCAGCTCCCCGGTCGCCGATGATCTCTCCCGGTGCTGGCGCGACCTCGAACGTGACACCGGTCGGCTTACCCGGATCCTCGCCGAGCACGACCTGACAGCGCTGCCGGTCGCTCTGGATCCGTCCCGATCACCGCAGCGGGTGCTGCACACTCCTCGTTACGACGCGATGCAGCACTACTTCGACCGACGTGGCGAGTCCGGGCTGACGATGATGACCGGCACCGCCGCCGTCCAGATCAACCTCGACGCCGGCACGGACGCCGTCGACGTGGCGCGGCGCTGGTCCCTGCTCCACGCGGTCGGGCCCGCCCTGGTCGCCGCCTTCGCCAACTCTCCGATGCACCGGGGTCGGGTCACCGGGTGGAAGTCCACCCGGCAGCGGGTCCTGTTGACCATGGACCCCACCCGGAGGTCGGCTCCCCGAGGTCCGGATCCGGTGACGGCCTGGACGGAGTACGCCCTGGATGCCCCGGTGATGATGTGCCGACGTCTGGGCGACTGGCTGGCGTCGCCCGGGTTCACCTTCCGCGACTGGGTCGCGGGCGTGGCCGGATTCGCTGCTCCGACGGAGGACGATCTCGCCTATCACCTGACCACCCTGTTCCCGCCCGTCCGTCCCCGGGGTTGGCTGGAGGTGCGCTACGTCGACGCCCAGCCGCGGCAGTGGTGGCCGGTGCCGCCGGCGGTGCTGTCGGCTCTCGTCGCTGATCCGATCGCGGCCGACACCGTACGCGAGGCAACGGCAGCGGCACCGACGAGCTGGGAGATGGCGGCCCGACAGGGACTGACCGATCCCGCTCTCCGGCGCGTGGCCGTGCGGTGCTTCGAGGCCGCGCTCTCCGCTCTCCCCCGGCTGGGTGTCGAGCCGGCGCTGATCACGCTGGTCACCGACTACCTGGAGCGCTTCGTCATCCGCGGTCGCTGCCCCGCCGACGACTTCCTCGTCGACCTGTCCGGCTCCGCTGCGCGCCGGATCCTCTCGGCAGCTGAGCACTCATGATCACCAGAGCGACGACGGAGCGACTCCGATGAGCACCACCGAATCCCAGGATCTCAAGGAGTTCCTCGCCCACGAGCTGGAGCGCGGGCGCCATCGCTCCCTCGGTCTGACGACCGACGTGCTCCATGATGCCGAGCTGACCGCCCAGCACTCGACCCTGATGTCACCGTTGGTCTGGGATCTCGCCCACGTGGGCAACTACGAGGAGCTGTGGCTGCTCCGCGCCACCTCCGGTGCGCCGTCACTCCGTCCGGAGATCGATCCCCTGTACGACGCCTTCGAGCACCCCCGCGCCACCCGGCCCAGTCTCCCGCTGCTGACCCCGACCGAGTCGCTGGACTACCTCGACCTGGTCCGTCGCCAGGTGCTCGACGCCCTCGATCGCGTACGGCTGGACGACGCGGATCCGTTGCTGGCCTCGGGTTTCGTCTACCGGATGGTGCTCCAGCACGAGCACCAGCACGACGAGACGATGCTGGCCACCCACCAGCTGCGTCGCGGTGCCCGGGCCCTGCCGGACACCACGTCCGGCCCGCCGCCGCGAGCGAGCCACTGGCCGGCGGAGGTGCTGGTGCCGGCGGGGTCGTTCGTGATGGGCACGTCGACGGACCTGTGGGCGCTCGACAACGAGCGCCCGGCGCACCGGGTCGACCTGCCCGGGTACTACCTGGACACCACGCCGGTGTCGAACGCCGCCTACCGCGCCTTCGTCGAAGCCGGTGGTTACGACGACGAACGCCTTTGGAGTCCCACCGGCTGGCAGTGGCGCTGCCGTTCCGGGAAACGCAGCCCGGACTTCTGGGTCAGGGATTCCGGCAGCTGGCTGCGTCGACGGTTCGGCGCTCTTGAGCCGTTGCCCGACGAGGAGCCGGTGCAGCACGTGTGCTACTTCGAAGCCGAGGCGTACGCCCGCTCGGTCGGCCGGCGGCTGCCCACCGAAGCGGAGTGGGAGAAAGCGGCGTCCTGGGACCCGGTCACCGAGACCAAGCGCCGCCACCCGTGGGGGGACGCAGATCCGGGCCCGGCGCACGCCAACCTGGGTCAGACCACGACCCGGCCCGCGCCGATCGGATCGTACCCGGCCGGCGCGTCGGCGTACGGGATCCTGCAGCTGCTGGGCGACGTCTGGGAGTGGACCTCGACCGACTTCACCGGTCATCCCGGCTTCTGCACCTTCCCGTACCGGGAGTACTCCGAGGTGTTCTTCGGTCCCGAGCACAAGGTGCTGCGCGGCGGTTCATGGGCCACCGACCCGCTGGTCTGTCGCACCACCTTCCGCAACTGGGACTACCCGATCCGGCGGCAGATCTTCGCCGGTTTCCGGACCGCGCGGGACGCCTGATGTGCCGGCACCTGGCCTACCTGGGACCCTCGACCACGCTGGCGGATCTTCTGTTGACGCCGCCGCACTCGCTGTTGCGGCAGTCCTGGGCCCCTCGTCGACAGCGGTACGGCATCGTGAACGCCGACGGCTTCGGCGCCGGTTGGTACGTACCGGGCCGCCCCGAGCCCGTGCGCTATCGGCGGGCCCAGCCGATCTGGAGCGACGCGTCGTTCGGCTCCCTGGCGCCCACCGTGTCCAGCGGTTGCATCCTGGCGGCCGTCCGTTCCGCGACCCCGGGATTCGGGCCGGACGAGTCCTGTGCGGCGCCGTTCACCGAACGGCGCTGGCTGTTCAGCCACAACGGACGACTGACAGACTGGCCGGCCGCCCGCAAGGCGCTCACCGATCGCACCTTCGACATCGCCGAGGCGGCGGCTCCCATGGACTCGGCACTGCTGTTCGGACTGGCCGCCGGCCGATGGCTGGCGGGGGCCTCATTGGCGGCCGGACTGCTCGACACCGTACGGGCGGCGCAAGCCGCCGGCGGTGGCCGGCTGACCCTGCTGGCCACGGACGGCACCAGGATCGCCGGCATCTGCGTCGGCGAGCCCATGTTCGTGCTCGAGCGCGGGGGTGCGGTCGTGGTGGCCTCCGAACCGTACGACGACGACCCCCGCTGGAACGAGCTGCCGGACCACGCGGTGGTCGAAGCCGACCTCGCAGGTGTGACAGTGACCCCTTTCGACGACTTCCTGGAGCACCGATGATCACCGGCCGCCTCGACGTCCACCTGTCGGCCGACGACCTGCGCTCGACCTTGATCGCCGACGCCCGTCAGGGTCTGACCTCGACCCCGAAGACCCTTCCCGCCAAGTACTTCTACGACCCACGCGGCAGCGAGCTGTTCGAGGTGATCACCGCTCTGCCCGAGTACTACCCGACCCGTACCGAAGAAGCCATTCTGGCCCGGTACGCCGCTGCCGTTGTCGCGGCTGCCGGCGGGCCTGACACTCTGATCGAGCTCGGGTCCGGTTCGTCGACCAAGACCCGGCTGCTGCTCGAGGCGATGACCGGGACGGGACGGCTGCGACGGTACGTGCCGGTCGACGTCAGCGCCTCGGCCCTCGACGGTGCCCTCAGCGCCCTCGCCGGGGTGTATCCCGGCCTCGAGCTGCACGGCGTGGTCGCCGACTTCGAAGCTCACCTGGACCGGCTGCCGCCGGCCGACGGACGGCTGATCGCCTTCCTGGGCAGCACCATCGGCAATCTCGACCCGGCCGAGCGATCCCGTTTCTTCCGCGCCCTCCGGGCGGAGCTCGACCCCGGCGACGCGTTCCTGCTGGGCGTCGATCTGATCAAGGACGAGTCTCGCCTGATCGCCGCGTACGACGACGCGGCCGGCGTCACCGCCGACTTCAACCGGAACGTGCTGCGGGTGCTGAACGCGTCCCTGGGCGCGGACTTCCGGCCCGAGCAGTTCGATCACGTCGCCCGCTGGAACGCCGGTCAGGAGTGGATGGAGATGGCGCTGCGCGCCCGACACGCGATGACCGTCACCCTGCCGGATCTCGATCTCCGCATCACCTTCGCCGCCGGCGAAGACATCCGGACCGAGATCTCCGCGAAGTTCCGTCGGCCCGGTCTGACCGCCGAGCTGGCCACCGCCGGCTTCACGCTCACCTCCTGGTGGACCGACCCGGCCGGTGACTTCGCCCTTGCCCTGTCGGTGCCCGATCTGTGATGCGCACCAGTCACAGCGCACTTGCGGTGCCCAGCCGGTGGTAGGCGCGATCGTGGTAGATCAACGGCGCCACGTGTCCGTTCTCCTGATCCACCGACGGGCGATCGGCCGACGAGCTGAGCGCCCGGCACACCAGGTGGCTCGAGCCCACCCGGGTCCGCTGGATGATCTCCGCGCGGATCGGCCGAGACCGAGATGACCGACGTGGCGTTGAAGCCGACCACATCGGTGGACTCACCCATGTTCAGATATTGCCTACCTGTGTACTAGGAATTACCACATGCTGAGATGGATCTCGCTCCGACTCCGATGTCGACGACCCGTGCCTCAGCGGCGCACCGGGTAGCGAAGGTGCAACACCCGATCACCCTGGATCATCACGTCCGGATCCTCCAGCAGGTGCTGGCTGTCGACGTCACCGAAATAGCGCTTGCCCTTGCCGAACACGACCGGCACCACGTCCATCGCGACCACGTCGACGAGTCCGAGCGCGAGGGCGTGGCCACCGACGTCGCCGGCACAGACCGCCACCACACCGTCGCCGGCCCGTCGTCGCGCCTCGCTCACCGCGGCGGCCACGTCGTCGAAGAACGGCACGTCGGCCTCGGGGTGCCAGCCCTCGGGCTTGGGGCGGTGCGACACCACGAGGAGGTGCTCACCGGCGGGCGGCTGAGCCTCCCAACCGTTGGTCAGGTCGAACAGGTGCCGCCCCTGGATCGTCGACCGGATGCTGTCCCAGAACGGCCGCACGTACGCCCGCGAGGCCGCCGAGACGCGGAACGGGGCGTGTCGCTCCTCCAGCGGTTCGTCCACGAGCGGCTGCGCGCCGTTGAAGTACCAGTCGAACAAGGGTCCCACCTCGTCGTTCTCGTCGGCGATGAATCCATCGACGGAGACCACGGCGTGCATCACCACGGTGCTCATTGCTGCTCCTCGGGTTCGGGATCGGGCCTTCACCCCCATGAGACCCCGGGGCCGTCCGATTCTCACCGGTCCAGCGGCCTGGCCGCCTTTCTGGCCCGGCATGATGGACGCATGGACCCCAGTGCGCACTCCGTGGCCTTCCCGCGCCGCTGGTGGTATCCGATGGTCCAGTCCTCCGAGCTGCGCAGTCGACCGCTGGCCGTCACCCTGATGGACACCCCACTCGTGGTTTTCCGTGACAGGCAAGGGATCCCGGCTGTTGTGCTCGACCGGTGCGCGCACCGCAACTACCCGCTCTCGCGCGGTCGGGTCACCGACGACGGACTGCTCGAGTGCGGCTACCACGGCTGGCGCTACGACGGCGGCGGGCGCTGCCACGCCATCCCCGGACTCCGCCAGGCACGTACCCAGTCGACCTGGCACGTTCCCGCCCACGCGATGGTGGAGCAGGACGGGTTCGTGTGGGCGTGGGGCGAACCGGATGCGGAGCCGACCCGGGCCCCCTTCGCCCTGCCCCTGGTCGACGGTCCCGGGGCCGGACAGGCGGTGTTCCGGTGCGACCTGGACGCGACGCTGCGCGCCGCCAGTGAGAACGCGCTCGACGTCCCGCACACCGCCTTCCTGCACCGGGGTCTCTTCCGCGGTGGCGATCCCCGGACGATCACCGCGGTACGCCGCCCGATCGACGGCGGTGTGGAGGTGCAGTACCTCGGCGAACCGGTCGGCATGGGACCGATCCGCCTGGGTCAGGCCTCGGGCCGGACCTTCGATCACTGGGACCGTTTCCTGCTTCCCTCCATCGCGCAGATCGAGTACGCCGTCGACGGGTGGTTCCGGATCGTCAACACGATCCTGCAGCTGCCGCTGTCGGCGTTCCGCACCCGTGCCTGGTTCGTGGTCCGGTTCTCCAGCCGTCTGCCGGCGCCCCTGGTGCGCACGGTCGTACGGCAGCAGGGCAAGCACATCCTGCGCCAGGACGCCGTCGGGTTGGCGCGTCAGACCGAGCAGACTCAGCGCTTCGGTGGCGAGCGCTACGCCTCGACCGAGATCGACCTGTTGGGCACCGCGATCTGGCGTCTGCTGAGGCAGGCCGAGCGGGCGGAGCAGCCGGACGGCACCAATCTCCCGTTGACGACCATCAGCGAGCGCACCGTCGTGTTCGATGCCTGAGCCGCCACGCCGTCGCCGCTGAGGGTGACATGGACACCTCCGAGAGGAATCGACTCCACCACGAGTCCTTTGTGTTCGACCTGCACACGCACGGCCCGGGTTTCGTTCCGCAGCCGTTCCGCTCCATGTGGCGGGCGGCCGCGGGAGCGCCGCCCGAGGACGGGTTCGACGCGTTGCGCCGGGGCGGCGTCGACGCCGCGGTGACCAGCGCGGTGGGCGACCCGATCGTCACCCGCTGCTACCCGGGGCGGAGTCCGTGGGCCGCGGTCGATGCGCAGCTGAACCGGATCGAGCGGCAGGCGACCGCCGCCGATGCCGTGGTCGCTACGTCGGTCGCGGCTCTGCAGGAGGCCAGGGCTCAGCGCACGCCCGCCGTCCTGCTCGGCATCGAGGGCGCCGACGCGCTGGGTCACGACGTCGACCTCGTCGACGCCTGGCACCAGCGGGGGGTTCGCCTGATCGGCTTGGTGCACCTCGGCGACAACACCCTGGGCAGCACCTGCCTGCCGTGGCAGCGGTACGCCGGCCCGTTGCCCGTGCCTCGTCGCACTCGGCCGGGGCTGACCGCGCTCGGCCGCCGCGTCGTCACCCGGATGAACCGGCTCGGTGTGGTGGTCGACGTCGCCCACGGTGACCGGGCCACGGTGCTGGGCACCACCGAGGTCGCGACCGCCCCGGTCGTGTCGTCGCACACAGGGGCGCGCGCGCTGCAGGACTTCCCCCGCTACCTGAGCGACGACGAGCTGCACGCCATCGCCGCGACCGGCGGGCTCGTCGGTCTCTGGCCCTACCGGCATCATCGCCGGGGAGTGCGCGACCTCCCCGAGCTGATGGCTCACGCCCGACACATCGCCGACACCGTCGGTCCCGAGCACCTGGCCCTCGGCACCGACATGAACGGTCTGCCCGGGGCGATGCCCGGGTTCGATGGTGAAGCCGATCTGCCGAAGGTGACAGGTGCACTCCTGGACGCCGGTTTCGACCGCGGCGAGGTGACGGGGATCCTGGGCCGGAACGCTCTCCGCGTCCTCTCGCTCGTCCAGGAGCACGCGAGCCCGACCCCGTCCTGAACCGTTGACCTCCGCCGAACGACAGGTCTAGCGTCGACGGCGGCGCGTGTGCGAAGTCCATCGTCGAAACTCGGGAGGCGTGGTGGCCGGCGAGCCTGTGCAGCTGCGGCTGATCAGACCGGAGGACCTGCTCGTCCTCGACCTCACCCTCACCAACCTGGCCCTCGGAGACGACGGTGTGCTGCACGTCGTCGACCCGGTGACGCCCGGCCGGATCGTCGTCGCACTGCCGCCCCAGCACATCGCGGAGGCGGCGTTCCAGGAGAACGAGACCCAGAACCAGGTGGTCCGTCCGCTGCCGGTGCGTTCTGTGGCGGCGGCGCCCAGCCGGCTGGCGTTCGACGTGCCGACGGACGGGCCAGGGATCCCGTTCACGGTCGCCGGCCTCCTCGACTGGACCGGCCTGCGCCCTGCGCTGGCGGCGAACGCGCTCCCACCGGGCACCCCCACGACCGCGGGCGGGATCCGCGCGATCGAGCCGGCCGCCGACGTCACCGCGCTGGAGCTGGCCTACCGCCTGGTGCTGTCGCCGGTCGGTGAGCACCGCTGGCAGCATCGCTCGGCGCCGCACACCGCCGAGGGCGTCACCGAGTTGTGGCACACGCGGCTCGTCGGCCGCGAGCCGCTCTCCCTGCGGGCCGTTCACGGGCGCCGGAGCAATCCGTTCCTCACTTCGCTCTCCGCGAGCGACATCGCCGACCTGGTCACCCTGACCGGCGACTTCGGCAACGCGGTCAAGTCCGCGAGTGAGCTCGGCATCCCCTACCTGGTCTGGCTGCTCTGGACTCGCCGGATGAGTCCGTTCGGCCTGCCGATCGTGCCGCCCCCCGGCACCCTCACCGCCCGGCAGGTGACCCTGACCGCCCTCGGCGCGCACCACCACGTGCTGGGCTCGTTCGACTTCCCCCGCAACGACCACAAGCCCAGCGACCTGCAGCGTCTGGGCATCACGGTGCCCAGCGTGCAGGCGTACGAGCACATCACCGGCCTGGGTCGCGACCAGTACGTCAAGGTGGTCAAGCGGGGCTGCCTCGACACCGGGCACCGCGCCTCGATCGTCAAGATCACCGAGCGCCGGTTCGAGCCGGTGTCGCTGGGCACGGAACCCGGACCGCGGGGTCCGGTCGGGGTGTTCGGGACCCGGGCCGTGCTGCGGCAGTACTACCGGATCATCGTCACCCAGCCGGTCCTGGACTACCGCCAGCTGGCTGCTGGCTACCCCCGGGGCCGTCGGGAGATGCCACTGCGCACGATCGAGCTGCGCACGCTCGAGACGCCCAAGATCGACCTGCCCATCTCGTTCACCGAGGAGGTCACCCAGGACCAGATCGACCACATCCTCGGCAACCCGCTCTGGATCAGGGCAGCCGGCAAGCTGGTGTCCTTCGACTTCGACAGCATCGACGGCGAGGGCCGCCGGGTCAGCCTGCACAAGCCGATGCTGTTCATCCCGTACTCGTTCATCGGCAACACCGATGGCGTCATCACCGCCTTCAACGGGGCGGCACCGACCAACCGCACCGCCACCGTGGGCGCCCAGGAGCTCGCTCTCACCGAGACTCTTCCGGGTACGCCGGACGCCACGAGTGCCCCGACCGAGTACCTGACCTTCGACCTGGTCAAGGTCGCCGGCGGCGCCGGCATGCCTCGCGACTACATCCCGGGCTGGTTACCCCAGGCGGTCACCGCCGGTGTCCACCTCCAGTCGCTGGAACGGCTCACCGGGGCGGCGCGCACGGTGGAGGTCCGGCTGTCGTCGACCTACCTGGATCACGGGTTCGACCCGGTGGCCAACCCGGCGAGCCTGTTCGCGACCTACCCCGAGGTGGGGTTCGGGGTGGGTGCCGCCACCGGCGGCGGAGTGGCGGCCCCGGCCGTGAAGCTCGACGCCCTGTCGGCGACCCAGGGCGCGATGCCCAGCACCATGGCCGGCGACGTCGACACCCCGACGCTGAAGTCACTGCTGGCGGGCATGAAGCTGTTCGGCACGGTCGATCTGGCCGACCTCCTCGCGCCCATGTCACCGCCGGTAGCCGGGCCGGCTGACGGCTCGGACGCTGACCTGGACGCCGCCTTGGCCGACCCGACGGCTCTCATCCGGACTCCGGTGATCCGGACGCGACCCGTCCCCGGCCCCGGCGGAGTGCCGAGCGCCGACGTCACCCGGCTGGTCTGGAAGCCCGAGCTGCTGGACACACCGCCGGTCACGCCCGTCTTCGAGCTGGGCACCGCGCAGTTCCTGCTGGACGTCCGCACCGTGACCCGGTTCGACGGGTCGCCGCCCGAGACGACCGTCGCCGGCGAGCTGCGCGGCTTCTCGCTGACGCTCGCCGGTGTCGTCCGGGTCTCGATGGGCACGTTGAAGTTCGTCTCGCTGCCCGGCCGCAAGCCCGACGTCTCCGCCGAGGGGGTGGGACTGGAGTTCGTCGGCGCCCTCGCCTTCGTCGACACCATCCGTCGGCTGCTGCCGGCCGACGGGTTCAGCGACCCGCCGGCCATCTCCGTCACGCCCGAGGGGATCCAGGCCGGGTTCAGCCTGGGCATCCCCACGGTGGGCGTCGGCATCTTCTCGCTGCAGAACCTGTCCTTGTCAGCCGCGCTCTCGCTGCCGTTCGTCGGCAAGCCCGCCGGCCTGCGGTTCGCTCTGTCGTCGCGCGAGCACCCGTTCCTGGTGACGGTGACGCTGTTCGGTGGTGGCGGGTTCTTCGCCCTCGGCGTCAGCGCCGCCGGGGTCGAGGAGATCGAGGCCAGCATCGAGTTCGGCGGCAACATCTCCCTCAACCTCGGGGTGGCCAGCGGCGGCGTGTACGTGATGGCGGGCGTCTACTTCAAGATGTCGACGACCAAGGGCACCGAGCTCACCGGCTACTTCCGGTGTGGCGGCTACCTCTCGGTCCTGGGCCTGATCAGCATCTCGCTGGAGTTCTACCTGGCCTTCACCTACCGCGACAAGGACGGCGGCCGGAACGAGATCTGGGGCCAGGCCAGCGTCACCGTCTCGGTCAAGGTGCTGTGCTTCAGCGCAAGCGTGAAGCTGTCGATCGAGAAGCGCTTCGCCGGGCCGGCCGGCGACCCGACGCTGGAGCAGGTCCTCTCGGCCGACGACTGGCAGGCGTACTGCCTGGCGTACGCCCAGGAGGCGCCGTGACCAGAGAGCAGAAGCTGCAGTGGGTCGCCGTCCCGGGCGGGGTCCTGCCCGACGGCCGCTTGAGGGTCACCGCCGTGATGTCGCCCCGACTGCGCACCGACGAGGGGATCACCTTGGCGGTGTACCCCGATCTGCTCGACTGGCCCGAGACCGTGGCGGCCGCGACCTGGACGGTCGACGCGGACGGCCTCGATGTGCCGACCGAGGTGGTGAGCCCGGCACCGGAGTCCGCGCTGTGGGCGGCACTGTTCCCGCCGGAGACCCCCGTGCGGCCGTGGGAGTTCCCCGACCTGGCCGATCGCCCGATGGTGACCTACGACGTGCTGGCGGTGCAGTCCCAGCTCCGGCATCTCTACGCCCGCACGGCCGCCGTGTCGCCGGACGCGCTGCCGTCGCTGCGCTCCCGACGCGACGTCGATCCCCCCGTCATCGGACTGGATGACCTCCTGACCGCCGTGGTTCGGCCCGGACAGACTGTCTACGGCAAGCTGGAACGCCGTCTCGGCGTCTCCGGGGCCGCCGCGCGCCTGCTGTCGGACGCCCGCGACCAGGCCGCGGCCCGCAAAGCGGCCGGTGCCAGGGGCGGTCCCACGATCCATCCGCTGCCGCCGGGTACGGTGTTCGAGGTCGAGCGAGCCGCGCTCTTCCACTCCTCACCGGAGGACGAGCCACGGGAGATGCCCGCCGACGGTGAGCACTACCGGGCCTCGGTGGATTTCCATCAGATGCTCGGCAGCCTGGGCGACTACCCCGACCTGTTGCGCAGGCTCGGTCTGGTGGTGGACCTCGCGGTGCCGGCCGACGCGCTGCCCGCTCCCACCGGCTTCGTGACGGCGACCCCGGTGCTGGTCGCGCCGGCCGATGCGGTGATCCGGGAGAGCGTCGCCCACCGGACGGCCTACCGCAGCGACGGCGGTCGGTTCGTCGCCGCCCGTCAAGCCCCGGACGCGACCGTCCCGGAGGGCCTGGTGCCACTGTCCGCGGCGAGCTTCGTGGTCACCCAGGTCGACGTCGACGGCGGCGCCCTCAAGACGATGGCCACGGCCACCACCGCGAGCACCCCGCCACCCGCGGCCGGGGGTCCCGCCCTGCACCAGCCCGACGATGCAGGTCTCGCCACCCTGCGCACCGCGGGTCTCTCACTCGTGCAGTCCGGCCGGGCCGACACGCTGCAGGCCGAGTTCAGCCGGAGCGGCACGGTCAACAGCGCCATCGCCGGCGGCCCCACCGAGCTGTTCGCCGAGGACCTGGCCCGGGGCTACCGGTTGGACGTGCGCGACGACCTCACCGGTGCCTGGCGCTCTGTGCACGAGCGGGTCCTCACGGCCACGGCCGAGCGGTACGCCCCCGGTTTGGCGCCTGTGTCCGGAGAGGGGCAGCTCCAGGTCAGCCTGGCCGAGCGGCTCACACCGCCGGGTCAGGCACCGGACCCGAACGGCGAGCTGTACGTCCACGAGGCGCTGGTGTCCTGGGACGGCTGGAGCCTGTCCGCGCCGCGCGCCGGGCTGCCGCTGTCCCGGCACCCCGATGCGCCGGACCCCGCCCGGCCCGAGACGCTGCCCGCCGCAGTGCCGAACGACCCGCAGACCGCGATGGGGCTCGGCTTCGCCTCGACCGTGGTGTCGGGATCGCTGCCCCGGCTGCGATTCGGCCGTTCCTACCGGCTGCGGCTGCGCGAGGTCGATCTGGTCGGGGGGGCCCTGACCCTCGGTGAGGCGGACGCCCTCGCCGTCGGCGACCTCGCGGTGGAGCCGTACCTGCGGTTCGAGCCGGTGGCCGCCCCCGCAGCCGTGCCGTACGCGCCGTACGGGGAAGGCGCCTCGCTGCACCGGCTGGTGATCCGCAGCGACGCGGGGGTGGATCCGGAGGCGTACGCCGCTGGCTTCAACGCCGAGTTCCCGGAGCACCCGGGGTATGCGCCGGTCGACGTTCGGCACTTCTCGCCGCCGAAGGCGAGCTTCGATCTGGCCGAGAAGCACGGGATGTTCGACCTGGCCATGGGATCGGACGGCACCGCGCCGAGTGCGGAGCAGGTGGCCCGGATCGCTGGCGCGTACGAGGTGGCGCGACGCGAGAAGGGCACCTTCGACGACTCGGACGCCCCCGGTGCGCAGGTGGTGGAGATCCCGACAGCGGACGGCCAGCCCGGCGGTCGCTACGTCCTGCACAGGGTCGACCAGCTCGAGCTGCCCTACCTCCCCGACCCGCTCGCCACCGGGGTGATCTTCTGGGGGTTGCCGGGTGTCTCGTCGGGTGAGCCGTACGTGGTGCCGTTCGACGCGGACGACGGCACCTGGTGGCGGGCCCGACCGCTGCGACTGGAGCTCGCCGGCGGCGAGGGTGCCCCCGCGTGGGACGGCGGTAGGCGGGTGCTGACCGTGCGACTGCCGCAGGCGGCGACCGCCCGGGTGCGGATGGTCTCCCGACTGTCTTCGCTGGAGCTGATGGGGATGCTGCGCTGGTGCGAGCAGGAGCTGGCCGGCGACGAGCTGGATCGGGTCGTCGGCGCGATGAAGGACAACCGGTGCTGACTGACGACGCCCTGGCACGACATCGAGCTGGTGCACGCCGTTCAGCACCCGCTCGAGGTGCCGCAGCCGAGCGGTTTCGAGGTACACCGCTCGTCGGGCGAGACCTACGCGGACGTGGCCGGCAGCTACGTCCTCGACGGGCGGTCCACCGAGAAGGTCGACCTCGACGCCTCGTGGACCGAGCCGGTCGACGACCCGCGCGAGGACGCTCCGCGCGAGCTGTCGGCCCGCACGTCCGTCTTCAGCCTGCCGCTGGACGCGTCGGCGCTCGTCCCGGAGGGTCTGCCCGCGGCCTACCGGCTGCGTGACGACAGGGAGCTGACCTTCGACTCGCGGGTGGCGCGTGAGCTGAAGCGGGCGCTGCCGACGCCGCACCAGTTCGGCGACACCAAGTACCGCCGGGTCACCTACACCCTGACGGCGACGACGCGCTTCCGGGAGGACTTCCCGGTCACCTGGATCGACAGTCCCGACCGGCTGGCGGTGACCAGCGATGCGGTCACGGTGGACGTACCCAGCTCCGCGGCGCCGCAGCTGCCCGACCTGCAGTACGTGGTGCCGACGATGGGGTGGAGCGCCGGCCAGCAGGACGGTGGCTACGTCAGCAAGCGCCGGGGCGGCGGCCTGCGCGTCTGGATGGGGCGGGGCTGGTGGTCCTCCGGTGCCGGTGAGCTGCTCGGTGTCGTGGTCGGCAGCGACGTGATCGCGCCGAGCGGCACGGACTACCCGTTCGTCTCGCTGATCGGGCAGGACCCGATCCGGTCGAGCGCATCGCTGCGCAACCTGCGGGCGGCGAGCTTCGGCGGCCACCCGACGGTCGCGATCAACGTGCCTCTGGTGGGCACACCCGTGCCGTACGTCACGGTGGTCGGCCACACCCCCCGGTACGACGAGACGACCGGGCGGTGGTTCGCCGACATCGACCTCGACACCCAAGAGGCGTACGCGCCCTTCGTCCGGCTGTCGCTGGCGCGGTACCAGCCGAACTCGCTGGAGAAGTGTGCTCTCTCACCGATCGTCCTGGCCGACATCGTGCAACCGCTGCCGGACCGTACCGCGACGGTGACGGCCGGCCCGGACGACCCTTCTGTGCGGACAGTCACGGTGGCCGGACCGAGCTACGTCTCGGTGCGCGGGCGCGGTGCCGACGCCGGCACCGACAGCGTGCTGCCCGCGGTCACGGTGTCGGTGCAACGGGCGGACCCGGCGGTGGCCGACGACGTGCTGCGCTGGCAGACCCTGCCGGAGACCACGGTGACCCTGGCCCGCCGCGTGATCGGGACCGCCGCGACCTGGACCGGTCAGGTCACCGTCCCCGCCGACGGTGGCGAGCTGCGGTTGCTGATCGTCGAGGAGGAGCGGCTGTTCGCCGACGCTCCTGGCGGGACGGAGACCGTCACCTCCCGCATCGTCTACGCCACCGCCGTGCCGGTCTGACGCCGGTCCCGCCGCCCGTCTGGGTCGGGAGAGATCACGACAGGCGGTGGTCGCCCCGTCCCGAGCCGGCGAGGCGATGCAGCACGGTGACCATCTCGTCGACCTCGTTCGGGGTGTTGTACAGCGCCAGCGAGGGTCGCACCGTGGTCTCCAGCCCGAACCGCCGCAGGATCGGCTGGGCACAGTGGTGTCCGGAGCGGACCGCGACGCCTTCCCGACTCAGGGCCTCACCGACCTCGGACGTGCTGTAGCCGTCGAGGATGAACGAGAGGACGCTCGCCTTCTCGGCCGCGGTGCCGATCATGGTCAGACCGGGCACCTGCAGCATGGCGTCGGTGGCGTACGTCAGCAGGTCGTGCTCGTACTGGGCGATGTTCGGCAGGCCCAGCTCGGAGACGTAGTCCAGGGCGGTGCCGAGACCGACGGCATCGGCGATGTTGCCCGTGCCCGCCTCGAACCGGCCCGGCGGCGGCTGGAACAGCGACCGCTCCAGGGTGACGTCGGCGATCATGTTGCCGCCGCCCTGGTACGGCGGCAGGTCCGCCAGCACGTCCCGCTTCCCGTACAGCGCACCGATCCCGGTCGGACCGTAGATCTTGTGCCCGGAGAAGACGAAGAAGTCGACGTCCAGGGCGTGCACGTCGACCGGCAGGTGCGCGACCGACTGCGCGCCGTCGACGAGCACCCTGGCACCGTGACGATGGGCGACGTCGATGATCTCCTGCACCGGGGTGATCGTGCCGAGCGCGTTGGACACCTGGGTGACCGAGACCAGCTTGGTCCGCTCGCTGACCAACCGGGTGTACTGATCGAGCAGCAGCTGCCCGCGGTCGTCCACCGGGATCACCTTGATGGTGAAGCCGCACTCCTGGGCCAGCAGCTGCCAGGGCACGATGTTGGCGTGGTGCTCCAGGTGCGAGATCACGATCTCGTCACCCTCACCCAGGTGCTGTCGACCCCAGGTCGCCGCCACCAGGTTGATCGCCTCGGTGGTGCCCCGGAGGAAAACCACCTCCTCGGCATCCGCCCCCAGGAACCGCGCCACCGTGTCGCGGGCACCCTCGTACGCGTCCGTCGCCCGGGCGGCCAACGTGTGCGCGGCGCGGTGGATGTTGGAGTTCTCGTGCTCGTAGAAGTAGCTCAGCCGGTCGATCACCGCCCGCGGCTTCTGCGTCGTGGCGGCATTGTCGAACCAGACGAGCTGCTTGCCGTCCACCCGCTCGGACAGGATCGGGAAGTCCCGCCGGATGGCGTGCAGGTCGTACTGCGGGCGCGGTTGCCTCGGCAGTCCGGCGTGGTGGGTCGGTCGCTCCTCGATGCCAGGGCGCTCGGTCAGGAAGTACCAGCTCGGTGCCGCCGGCGAACGATCGGTGGAGTCAACAGAAGCGGCGCCGAACGGAGCGGGATCGTCCCAGCTCGGTACGACCGGACCGCTGGGGGAGGCCGGCCGAGAGGAAACGCGGTCGGACTCGGACCGATCGACCTGCGGCTGGACGACGTCCAGCAGCCCGGCCCCCGGCTCCAGCTCGCCCGGCACCCCGAATCCGGCCGGCGGTCCCCCCGCCAGGAAGTAGAAGGTCGGTACGGCCGAGGGCCTGGCTGTCGTCGGCGTCGGCCCGGCCCCGGGCAGCACCGTCGTTCCGCCGAGCTGCGGCGGCACCGCGGCCGGACCGGCCGGCGCCTGAGCCAGGGAGGTGGGGACGTCGGCACTCGTCGGCACGGTGGCCGGCGACGGCGACGACCCGGCCGAGCCACCCCCGCCCGGAAAGGTGCCCGTCGCCGGATCCATCGCCAGCGGGGCCGGCGTCACCGCGACCGGAGGGACCTCCGGGGCACTCGGTGAGGACGGCACGGCTCCCGGGAGCGCCCGGAACAGCTCGTTGGCCCACCGAGCCACGGTCGCCTCGTCAGGCAGTCCCGCCCCCGGACCGGCGGCGGGGCCTCCCCCGTCAGCTGAGGTAGGTGGGTGCGTAGTCATGGAACTTGGTGACGTCCACATCGTCCAGGACCGCCAGGGCGTCGTCGGTCAACAGAGCCACCGAGCAGTAGAGGGAGATCAGGTACGACGAGATCGCCTGCCGGTTGATGCCCATGAACCGGACGGACAACCCGGGGCTCTGCTCACCGGTGAGGCCCGGCTGGAACAGGCCGACCACACCTTGGCGCTTCTCCCCCGTCCGCAACAGGATGATCTTGGTCTTGCCGCCCTCCAGCGGGACCTTGTCCGAGGGGATGATCGGCAGCCCACGCCAGGTCACGAACTGCGACCCGAACAGGCTGACCGTGGGCGGCGGCGTACCCCGGCGGGTGCACTCCCGACCGAAGGCGGCGATCGCCTCGGGGTGGGTGAGGAAGAACGCGGGCTGCTTCCACACCTTGGTGATCAAACTGTCCAGGTCGTCCGGGGTCGGCGGGCCGGTCAGGGTGGAGAGCCGCTGCGTGTCGGCCGCCTGGTGCAGCATCCCGTAGCTCGGGTTGTTGATCAGCTCGCTCTCCTGCCGCTCCTTGACCGTCTCGATGATCAGCCGCAGCTGCTCCTTGGTCTGGTCGTACGGGCTGGAGTAGAGATCGTGCACCCGGGTGTGGACGTCGAGGATCGTCGACACGGCGTTCAGGAAGATCTCCTTGGGCGCCTCCTCGTAGGGCACGAAGGTCTGCGGCAGCTCGGACTCGTCGCGGGCCAGACAGGCCACGTCGACCTCCTCGGGATGCACCACCCGGTTGAGCCGGTAGATGCCGGCCTCGACCGGGACCCAGCTGAGCAGGTGCACCAGCCACCGGGGCGTGAGGGTGGCGAGCTGCGGAGCGGACTTGGTCGCGTTCGCCAGCTGCCTGGCGCCGACATCACTCAAGGCACTGTGCTCTGCTGCCTGAGACACCCGGGCTCCTTCCGTCAAGCGCTCGACAGCCTGACAGACCCCACCGCAGCCACCACCCGCCGCCGGTGGATCAACCAGGCCCGAGGGCACTGGATCGTGCTCTACGGACGATAGCGCAGCCGGGCCGATCGGCGCTGCGCCCCACCTGGATCACATGTTCTCCGTCGCCCCGCTGTGCGGCGGCTACGAGGCCACCTGCTGGATCCATCCCGACGATCGGCGCCTGTTGGCCGACCCGATCAGCTGTGAACGGTGTCTTCGCTACGAGCGCCGCTCGGCTGATTGCCTGGTGCGGCGCCCCGCCAGAGGTTCTGGGCCCAGTCAGTGTGTCCGAGCGTGAGGGTGCCTTGGTTGGTGGTGATGGTGATCCAGCCTTCGGGTGATCGCCACAGGTAGGTGCCCGGGTCGGGTTGCCGAGCTCGCCAGCGGCCGACGGTCTTGGCCCGGTGCTCGGAGCGGGTCAGCGGGCCGAGGTTGCCCAGCCCGGTCTGCCCGGGTGGCCCGTCGGATTGCCAGGGTCGGGTGTGGTCCAGGTCCAGCCGGCCGGTGGCCGGTGAGTGCGGAAACACCGACCGGGGATGCCGGATCGTCATCGCCCGCCGCAACCGCAGCGGGATCTCATACGCATCCGCCGACGCGGTCGCGGCCGGGTCGAGCACCGGCTGGATGGTGATGTTCGCATCGGACTGGACCAGGAACCGACGCAGCTGCTCCACGGTGATCGGACCGTCCGGGGACCGCACGACACCGTGCCCGGCCCGGAGGGTCTGGTCGGTGAGGTGGACGTGAAGGATCGCGGTCGGACGGCACGCCTCGAGTTCGGTGGCGGTCAGGGCCCGCCACCGTGGCCGTGCGTAGACGGCCGGCCAGTCCGCGTGGCGCTGGTTCTCGGCTGCATCCACCACCTCGTCAGCCGCCTCCGTCGCTGGCTCCGCCCCGTGCTGGTCGCGTTCACCGGCGTACCAGGCAAGGTCGGCGTCGTCGACCGGTGACTCCTCCACCCACCCCGGGTCCGCGTCAGCGGGGGTCTGGGTCCCAGCAGTCCTCATCGTCGTCGTCGAAGCTCGGCTGATGATGGTTGCCGTGTCGGGCCGTCTGCCACCCGGCCGCCGGTAGGTCATCCGCCCACGGATCGGCGCCGTCCTGGTGGGCAGCCACGTTCTCCCACGGGGCCCGGTGAGGATCGGGATCGTCGTGATGACGGGCCAGCAGATCGATCAGCCTGGCCGGGTTGGCGATCACCCCGATCGCCTTCGACATCCGCACCGGCAGCGGATCCTCATCACCCTCGTCGGCCAACGCTTCCGCGACCTGCCCATACAAGGCCAGCATCATCGCCACATCGCCGGCCTCGCCGCGCGCGATCAACGTCCGCAGGCCGTGCTCCGACGGAGTTGCCTTCACCTCCCGCTTCGCCGCCGCCAGCCGCTCACGTTCCTGGTAGGCACCCTCGTCGACCTGCAGGATGATCGCCTCCAACGCCCGCAGCAGACTCGCCCACGGCAGCTGCTCCACCCACTGCGTGATCTGAACATCGACCTGGCCGGCGGTGACCGGGTTCAGTTCCGCGGTGGCTTGCGCGATCGCGCGGGCCTTCCAATGATGCACCTCACCCGTCACCATCCGCGCCCACAGCTGAGGGAGCCGGTGCCGCAGATTCAACGCATCCCTGATCCAGCCCCGGACGCCCTGGATCGATGTCTGGAACGGAAGCACCAAACCCGCCGCCGCGGTCTCCGCCACCGGCGGGCACCCGACCGGACCGATCGCGACCAGCTGCTCGACGAGCGGACCACCGTCGGGATGATCAACACTCGAGTGCGCATCGGCCCACGCCGCGGCCAGCACCAGCTTGCGACACCCGGCGATCTTGTGGTCCAGCTGCACCGTCGCGGACAGGTCGGCCAACGCACGCCGGTCTCCCAGCGCCGCCTCCAACCCGTCGTCGAACATGTGATCGATTATACGACCTCACAGTCGTGCTGGGAAGAGCCGGATGGGCCGTTTCCGTTACCTAGTTGGGATCTAGAAGTCCGTTCACCCCCTATGCAGGGCCGCGTCACTACCGGAGGCGTCCATCCCACCGGTGACTGCCCAAACGCCGGCGGTGTGCGGGGCACGCATTAGCCGACCGGCTTGCGGAAACCTACACAGGCCGAGCGTCCAGGGCGAAGGCCGACGGGGGTTTGAACTGCCGGCTGGCTCGGCGAATCGCGTCCAGGTGAATCCGCTGATCTTGGTTCCAACCTTTCGGGCGGCGACGAGCCTAGGCAGCGGTGGCATCTCGATGTCTGGGTTCCTTCGGACCAAAGCCCAGCGGCGGATCGAGGCAGCCCTGGACACGGAGAGCGCCTTTCGTGGGCACCTTGTCGGGGAGTCTCGCTGGGCGCTGGCGATCTCCGCACGCCTGTGTTTCGCTGACAGCGTGCCGTGGCTACTCCGACCCGCGCACCACCGGGGTCAGGCGCCGCACGATCTTTCGCTCGAACCCTGGAGGTATGGGATGTCGCGCTCGATGCTCAATCGGGTCTTCGCCAGGCACGCCCATCCCGTCAGTGCCTGGAGCAGGTGGGCCTCAACACCTCTGGTCGTCGTCCCACTCTGGTACCGCTGTAGCTGGACTGCACTGCCCATCGCGGCATGGATGATCATCAACCCGATCATCACACCGCCCGTGACCGACGATCGCGCCTTCGCAACCCGCGCCATCCTTGGAGAGGAACAATGGATCGCTGACCCCATCAAGCGCCGAGACATGATCGCCCTCAACGCCCTAAGCACGGCCTGCCTGTCTGTAGCCGGGGTCGCCGCCTGGCGGCGTCGCCCACTGCCTATGGCCGTCGCCATCGCCGGATCGATGGCCGTCATACTGTTGACATGGCGCAGTTACGCCGACCTCTACGAGCCTGCCTCATCAAGTCTTGGGTCCGCTTGATTGTTCGTAGACCGACCCCCAACCGGAACTCGCGCAGGATGTTGGTTTGTACTGGGGACATGGCCGACAGGTTGAAGGTGCTCGGCGGAGGCGCTTCGCGACAGTGCGCTCGATGATCGGTGGGCAGCTCCGGTTCGCCCTCGCAACCTACGAGGTGGAACGAACCGACCAACACGTAGTCCTTTACGCGCCCGTGGGTGCTCCAGGTCAAGATCGTGACGGTTCACGCGACGGGCCGCGAGGCACCTTTCTGCGGTTGGAGAACTTCGCCGACACCTTCTCGCCCATGGTATGGGCGGGCGCTGACTGCTTGTTCGTCCACCACTTCGGCGAGCCTTGGTCGACCTGGCGATGGATTGAGGACGGCGAACTTCGACCCGGGGCCTACATCAACCTGCAGGAGCCATGGGCGGCAACCTCGATCGGCTGGGACACGACGGACCTCACCCTCGACGTCGTGGTCGACGGCGACGGTGCCATCACCTTCAAGGATGAAGACGAGCTCGACTGGGCTCAGCACCAGGGCGTGTACACCGCAGGCGACGCAGCCCGAATCCGCGAGATTGGGCGGCGTGCACGCGAGCACGTCGAAGAGAGAGCGTGGCCCCTGGACGTGGACTGGCACCGCTGGATTCTGGTCCTGCAAGACCTCCCCGAACTGCCTGAGGCTTGGTCCGAGTAGCTCCTCGCTCGAGCTTCTTGACGAAGTCCGTCTTGGGCTCCAGAGGAGTGCAAGAGCGGACCCCTCTGCGGGACGGCTGGTGGTTCGGGCCTGCGAGCAAGGCGGCCAGGGTGCCGCATCCCTTCATTGATCGACGGTCAGGTCGCGCCGCGCCATCTGGCCTTGTGCTGCAACGGACGTTGATGGGCAGCTCGGTCGAGGGCGACAGCGGCATCCTCGGCGAACTGGACCGCGAGCTGCCCGGCGGGAAGGTCTCGGGCGAGCTCGTGGGCCTGACCCGCCCACAGATTGATTTGCTCGGCGTCACCGTTCTCGCGGGCACGTGCGCGCAATGGCGTGGTCAAGTGGTGCAGCTCCGGGTAGGCGATAGGGGCGGCCGCGGTGTGGTCGGCTTGGAAGGTGTTGACCAGGCCGCGGGCGAGGCGGCCGGAGAACGCCCGCGTCAGTCCGGTGCGTCGGGGCTGTGCTACCGCGTTCCGGTGCGCGGCGGTCGTGCCCGCTTCTGGGCAGCGGAGGAACGCGGTGCCGATCGCGGCCGCCGCGGCGCCCGCGGCGAGAACTCCCGCCAGAGCAGAGCCGGTGGCGATTCCCCCAGCGGCAACCAGCGGAAGGTCGACCCGGGCGCCGACCAGGCTCAGCAGAGCGAGGAGCCCGTAGTCCTCGTGACTGTCGGAGTCGGCGAAAGAACCGCGGTGCCCGCCCGCCTCGAACCCCTGGACGACGAGCGCGTCTGCCCCAGCAGCGGCCGCCTGGACAGCCTCCTGCGGATCGGTGACGGTCACCCACACCGACGTCCCGACCTGCTGCAGCCGCTGCACCACCAAGGGGTCGGGACAGCCGAAAGTAAACGACACCACCGCGACCCGGTGCTGCACCAGCAGCTCCACCTTCTGCTGGTAGTGGTCATCGTCGAAACGCGGGTCGCCCAACACCACCCCAAGTGCCGCCGCTTGGCCGCGAAGGCGTTTGGCGTAACGGTTCACACTGTCGCGGTCAGCTGGACCGCCCGAGGGGGCGAACACGTTCACGCCGAACGGCTGCTGGGTCAGTCCACGAGTGGCGATGATGTCGGCGAGCACCGCCTCAGGAGTCTTGTAGCCGGCGGCCAGGAATCCCAGCCCACCGGCACTGGAGACGGCAGCAGCAAGAGACGGGGTGGACGGACCACCCGCCATCGGTGCCTGCACCACTGGTAAGTCGAGATCGATCACCCTCGCACGATCCTCCCGGCGCTCAGGATGAGCAAGCCGAGGCCGTGACCCGCAGGACCACCGCTGAGTGAGACGCGCCCGTCACCTTCGGCGATGCGATAGGTGGACGCCCGAGGTGGGACGAGTCGACTCATGTGGTGCAGCCTTCTGACACAGGATGGCCACATGAGTAGGCCACAGATGACGGTGGGTGTGGTGACCATTGCACAACGAAGTTGTGACACCTCGAGCAACTACCAACCTGAAGAGGCTGGAGTCAGACACCTGATAGTGCTAGGGGACCACCACTCACAACTTCGAGTTCGACCACTACTGACGATGACCGAAGCCTCAGCCCGCGTCCACGTAGCAACTGCTGCTGCCACCGAACTGGTCACCGCTGGCGGCAACGCCCGGCACACCGCGAGTGCTCTGCCGCCAGAGCTGATCCCCGCTAGCGGTGAGGCCCCGGGACGAGCCGTAAAGGACGTT
>DATDAP010000537.1:0-7178 GCA_036525335.1 Microlunatus sp.
CCGCGGGTGAGGACCGGACGTCCCCACCCGCGGCCACCTCAGGCGTCGGCGCGGATGACCCGTCAGCTCGGGGCGTCGCCGAAGTCGTCGATCGTCAGCCGCTCGCCACCACGGCGGGCCGACTCCAGCGCGTACACCCCGGGCAGCGTGTAGCGCGCCGCCTGCCACGCGTTCACCGGCGGCAGGGTGCCGGTGTTCACGGCGGTGACGAAGTCGTCGGCCAGGAAGTGGTGAGCGCCCTCGTGCCCGTTCGGGGCACCGGTGAACTCGGCCGGGAGTCGGCTCGCGTCATGCACGGGCGCCAGCCCGGACAGGAATGCGTCGCGGAGGGTGGGGGAGATGTCGGTCAGCTCGGCCAGCTCCTCCTCGGTGGCCCGGCGTGGCTCGATCTCTTCGGAGACGTCGGTGACGCCGGCCTTGTCCTGCCGGTACGCGGTGGTGGTCATCTCCTCGAAGGTGGCTTCGGTGCCGAACCAGCGGAACCGCGACTCGCGGATGTGGGAGGGGAAGCCGACCCGACGGAACTCGTTGACGCGGAAGGACCCGCCGCCGGCGACCTCGAACAGGCCGCTCATGTTGGAGAAGTCGTTGTCGAACTGGGAGATCTCGCGATCGAAGACGCCGTCGCCGCGGTCGTCGACCACGCCGATCGCGGACACGCTGGTGGCGTGGGTGCCCCAGGCGCCGAGGATGCCGCCGATGGAGTGGGTGGGGTAGAGCATCGGCGGGTAGGAGGCGGTGACCTTCCAGTTCTCGCCGCCGGAGAACTTGTAGGCGTCGTAGAACCCGAGGTCCATGTCGTGCAGGTAGTCGCCCTCGGCGTAGAAGATCCGGCCGAACTCGTGCTTCTCGATCATGTCGCGGGCGTAGACCACGGCCGGGTTGTAGTGGCTGGTCTCGCCCATCATGTAGGTCAGCCCGGTCTCCCGGACGGCGTCGATGATGGCCCCGATCTCCTCGGTGCTGACCGCCATCGGCACGGCGGAGTAGACGTGCTTGCCGGCCCGCAGGGCCCGGACCACGAGCGGTCCGTGCGTCCAGCGCTGGGTCAGGATGGCCACTGCGTCGACATCGGGGGAGGCGATCGCCTCCTCGAACGACGCGAAGGTGCCCGCGAGCCCGTAGCGACTCAGCAGATCGTCGGCGCGCTCAGCACGAGTGTCGACGGCGTACACCTTCGACACCCCAGGATGGAGGTCGAAGAGGTGGGCGAAGGAACCGGAGAACTGACCGGCTCCGATCATGGCGATCGAGAAGGACACGTCGGCGACTCCCGTACGGGTGGTGGCTGGATGGTGAGCCACAACGCCAGTAGGTGTGTCGGCCGATCCGCTTGGCATTCACCCGATGGGATCGAACGAGGGGCCGGCGAGCTGGCTGACCGAGCAGCATCCGGTCCGCCGCATCGCCGAGCGCCCCGATCATCCGCTGCGCCGGGACAGCTGGCCCGCCACGCTGCCCGCGGTGCGCCGGCTCCTGGACGAGGGTCTCGACCGCGACCGGCTGACCATCCTGGTCGGCGAGAACGGTACCGGGAAGTCCACCATCGTCGAGGGGTGGCGATGGCGTTCGGGTTGTCCCCCGAGGGGGCTCGACGGGTGCGCGACACTCCACCCGGCCGTCGGAGTCGCCCCTGGGCGAGTGCCTACAGCTCACCCGGAGCGCGGGATCGTCGCGGTGGGGATACTTCCTGCGGGCCAGAGACGATGCACGGGCTGTTCAGCTATCTGGAGGACCGTCCCGGCGGCGCCGACCCGCTCTTCCACGAGCTCAGCCACGGCGAGTCGTTCCTGGCCATGCTGGCCTCCGGCCGGTTTGCCGACGCCGGCTTCTTCGTGCTGGACGAGCCGGAGGCGGGGCTGTCGTTCGAGAGCCTGCTGGTGCTGGTCGGACTGCTTGCTGAGTTGGCCGCCGACCCGCGGGCCCAGGTGCTGCTGGCGACCCACTCACCGGTGCTGGCCGCCATCCCGGGGGCGACGTGCTGCAGCTCGACGAGAACGGACTCACCCCGACCACCTGGGAGGACCTGGCGGTGGTGGACCACTACCGCCGTTTCCTGGGTGCGCCTATGCAGTTCCTGCGGCACGTGCTGATTCACGAGCGGGAAGACAGCGTGCCCGGCGTGCGGAGGAGTGATGAGTGAAGCCGATGCTTTTCGGGCTTCATGAAGAGTGACGACGTAGCGGGTGAACGTACGCTGTCGTCGCGAGTGGACCCATTACTTCGCGTACTTCTCCAGATCGCTGGTGTCGCCCCGCGCCACGTCGGCGAACATCGCCTTCGCCTGCTTCTCGTCCCAGAGAACCGCCGATCCGACCGGGGTGTAGGCATCCGGGTTCGAGACCGGAACGGTCAACGTGAAGCCCTGGCCGCCGGAGACCTTGCGCATCGCGTTCGCCATCTTCGCCGTCTCGATGAACGTGGTGTCCTCGCCGATGCTGACCGCGTCGGCGGTCGCCGTCGACAGGTTCCAGTAGCGCACCGGGTTGATCACCGTCAGCGGCGAGGCCGCCTCCTTGGCGATAGCGGCCAGCATCTGCCGCTGGCGCTGCACCCGCCCGAGATCGCCGAGCGGGTCGGCCTTGCGCATCCGAACATAACCGAGGGCATTGGTGCCGGACAGCGTCTGGCAACCCTTCTTCAGGTTCAGGTGCGAGTCCTTGTCCTTGATCGCCTTGGGCAGACACATCTCGATCCCGCCAAGGGCATCGATGACGTTGACGAAGCCCCCGAAGCCGATCTCGGTGTACGCGTCGATCCGCAACCCGGTGTTCTGCTCGACCGTCGCCACCAGCAGCTCGGGACCGCCGAAGGCGTACGCGGCGTTGATCTTGTTGGTGCCGTTGCCGGGAATGGGCACGTACGAGTCGCGGGGGATCGAGATCAGCGCCGGCTTCCCGCCCGGTGGGATGGACAAGATCATGATCGTGTCCGTCCGCTGCCCGCCCGTGCTGCCGGTGCCGAGCTTCTTCTTCTCGGCCTTGGTCAGACCCTCGCGGGAGTCCGAGCCGACCAGCAGGAAGGTTATGCCGGGCTGGTTGCCGGGGCGGTCGCCGCTGGGGACGTCGTCGACTCGGTCGATCTGACTCCAGGCGTACACGGGGACGGCGATCAGCCAGACCAGCAGAGCGGCCAACACGGCAGCCAGCACGGTGAGCACGCGGCGGACGGGACGCTTCGGTTTGGCCGGCTTCGGCGGCCCGCCGCCGGCTGGCGGTCCCTCCGGTCCCCTCGGCGGTGCTCCGGGTGGACCCTGGGGCGGCGGGGCGGGCTGCGGTCGCACGGGCTGCTGCCCGGAGGCCTGCTGGCCGTACGCCGGCTGCTGTCCGTAGGACTGGGGTACTGGCCCGTACGGCTGCTGGGGGGTGTCCGCCGGTCGGTTCGGCGGCGGCGTGCGGGGGGCACTGAGACGGCCCGCGCCGAGCACATCGGGAGGGAGCACCTGGGTCGGTTCGGGCTCCGACGGACGCCGATCGCCGTGACCGTACAACCAGTCCAGGTCGTCGTCGGGACTCGGTGACATGCCTGCGAGCCTACCCGCAGGCGTTCCCGACGGACCCGGCGTGGCGAGCGGGGAGGGCAGCGCTGCGGCGCCCATACTGACGGAAGTTCTTCGCAGGACGCTCCTCCCCGACCGACGAAAGGCCCCACGTGTCCGACTCCGGAGTGGACGAGCCCGCTTCGCCGCAGCCGACCCCCTCGTCGACTCCGGGGCAGTCGTCACATCTGCCGCCGCCGTCGTTGCGGACCTCTCAACAGCGCAGCGAGCGGGTGAAGCTGCGCCGTGCGCTGAGCTTCCTCGGCATGACCCTGGTGCTGCCGGGATCGGCCCAGATCGCAGCCGGCAACAAGAGGGTCGGTCGGATCGCCGTGTGGACCTGGATCTCCCTCTGGGTGGCGTTGCTGCTGCTCGGCGTCGGCGCTCTGGTCTGGCGCTCAGCCGTCGTCGGGCTGTTCACCAGCTCCACGGCGTTGGTGGTGCTGCAGGTCCTGCTCGTCGTCCTCGGCCTCGGCTGGGGACTGCTGTTCATCGACGCGTGGCGGTTGTCCCGGCCGCCCGAGCTCGCTCGGCGACACCGTCTCGGCCTCGCGGCGATGAGTGGGGTACTGGTGTTGGCCGTGGTCGGCGGCCTCGTGGCCTCGGCGTCGATCGTCTCCTCCCAGCGCAGCCTGATGACGTCTGTGTTCGCCGGCGGCGGCGAGACCAAGGCACAGGCCGGTCGCTACAACATCCTGCTGCTCGGCGGGGACGCCGGAAAGGGCCGATCGGGTCTTCGTCCCGACAGCCTGACCGTGGCCAGCATCGATGCCGAGACCGGCCGCACGGTGCTGATCAGCCTGCCGCGCAACATGGAGGACGTGCCCTTCCCCGAGAGCTCGCCGATGCACAAGGAGTTCCCGAAGGGCTATGGCTGCAAGGACCACTCGTGCATGCTGAACGCGGTCTACACCTACGCGAGCACGCATCCGGGCATCTATCCCGACAGCGTCAAGGATCCCGGCGTGCAGGCGACCAAGGAAGCGGTGGAGGGCGCCATCGGTCTCAAGATCAACTACTACGCGATGGTCGACATGAAGGGGTTCGAGGCTCTGGTCGACGCCGTGGGTGGGATCCGGATCGACGTCAACCGTCGGATCCCGATCGGCGGCGGTCACGCCAAGCTCTACGGCTACGTCGAGAAGGGCAAGAACCAGCTGCTCGACGGCCGATCGGCGTTGTGGTTCGCCCGCTCGCGGTCGGATTCCTCCGACTACGACCGGATGTCTCGGCAGAAGTGCGTGATGACCGCGATGCTGAAGCAGCTGGACCCGGTGACCGTGCTGACGAACTTCAACCAGATCGCCTCGGCCGGCAAGGAGATCGTCGAGACCGACATCCCACCCCGCAAGATCGACACGTTGATGGAGCTGGCCCTGATGGCCAAGGAGAAGCCGATCTCCAGCGTGGCGTTCATCCCGCCCGTGATCTACCCGGGCAGCCCCGATTTCGGCAAGATGCACACGATGGTGGCCTCCAAGATCGCCAAGGCCGAGGCCAAGGACAATCCCAGCCCGGCGCCCACTGCGACCGAGCAGCCGACCACCGTCCCCGCCGGGAACCCGGGTGCCTCGTCGTCTCCGAGCCCCTCGAGCAGCAAGAAGAGCAAGAAGAGCACGACCGCCACCCTCAAGCCGGGCCAGCAGACCGAGGACCTCGGGTCGGTCTGCTCCGCGAGCTGAGTGTCGTGAAGCCGTCTGATCGAGCGTCGGGGCGAACCTGGCCCGGAGTGAGCGTCGTGATGCCGATCCTCAACGAGGAGCAGCACCTGCGGGCCGCTGTGTCCGGGGTGCTCGACCAGGACTACCCGGGTGATCTCGAGCTCATCATGGCCGTCGGTCCGTGTACCGACCGGACGCACGAGATCGCCGAGGAGCTGGCGGCCGCCGACCCGCGACTGACCGTCGTCGACAACCCCGTGGGCCGCACGCCGCATGCCCTCAACCTGGCCATCGCCACGGCCCGGCACGACATCCTGGTCCGGGTCGACGGTCACGGCGAGCTGGGTGAGCGCTACATCGCTCGGGCCGTCGAGCTGCTGGCCGAGACCGGGGCGGCCAATGTGGGCGGGGTGATGGAGGCGCGCGGGCGAACTCCGTTCGAGCAGGCGGTCGCGTTCGTCTACACCAGCCGGTACGGCCTCGGTGGGGCCGCGTTCCACCAGGGCGACGTGCCGGCCGGACCGGCGGACACGGTCTTCCTCGGGGTGTTCGACAAGGCGGAGGTGCAGGCCGTCGGAGGCTTCGACGAGACCATGTTCCGGGCGCAGGACTGGGAGCTGAACTACCGGTTGCGGCAGTCGGGCCGGACGGTCTGGTTCTCGCCCGAGCTCCGGGTGACCTACCGGCCGCGCTCGACGCTGAAGGCGTTGATCAAGCAGATGTACGACACCGGCAAGTGGCGCCGCGAGGTCGTCCGGCGTCACCCGGACACCGCGAGCGTGCGCTACCTGGCGCCGCCGGCGGCCGTGGTCGCCATCGGCGTGGGGACCCTCGGCGCGCTGCTGGGGCGGGCCACCGGCTCCCGCTTCCTGCAGCTCGGTGCGCTGGCCCCGGCCGGCTACGCGGCCTTCGTGGCGTACGCGATGTCGACGGCACCCCAGACCCTGCCGCGCGAGGCGCGACGCTGGCTGCCCGCCGTGATCGCCGCCACCCACCTGGCCTGGGGGAGCGGGTTCCTGATCGGTCGTCGTTGACCGGTTCCTCCGAAGCCGGTGGGTCGGTGTGTGCCGGTCGCGGCATGTTCGAACTTTCCGTCAGTCGACGGCTTCTGCGGCGCGACTGGTCGAAGGCGTTGGAACTTTCCGTCAGTCGACGGAAAGCTCGCGCTCCGGCGGGGCGGACGTCGCGAACCTCCGTCAACCGACGGAATCCTCCGGGCGGTCGATCGGGCCGGCGGGCGCCGCGACGTGTTTCGGACAACACCCGTGCCAGGTCGACCAACAACGACGGGCACCGGCCGACACCTTCGCCGAACGGCAGACACCTCAGGCATCCACAGCCGTCTCCGAGACTCGACGCTGTACGGCATTACGACCCAGGTGCCGAAGGCGTTGAACACTCGCAGACCGTTCACCAGGAAGGAGGCCCTCTTGTCGGGTCTGGCCGACAACGACCTGGCCGGCCACCGTTTCCGACGCATCTTCCACGGCATCTACGTCGCCGCGGACGTCGAAGTCACCGTCGCAGTTCGTGCCCGAGCTGCGCTGCTGGTCGCCCCACCCGGCTCCTATGTCAGCCACCACACGGCCGTGCTGCTGTGGGGTGGGTGGACGCCACCGACCTCCGAGATCCACCTCAGCTCGCCGATCAGGTCGACGCGGTCCGAACGGCGCGGTGTCGTGGCGCACGTGGCCGACCCGGCACTCACGGCTCGACGGCGGCAAGGAGTGACCGTCAGCCCGCCGGCGCGGGCGTTCTTGGAACTGGCGTCGACACGCCCGAACCTGGTCGATCTGGTGGTCGCGGGCGACTCGTTAGTGACCGCAGCCGCGTTGTCCCCGCTGGATCTGGTCGCGGCAGCTGACGAGTGGACCGGCCGATGGTGCCGGCTCGCGCGCCGCGCGGCACGCCTGGTCCGTACGGGAGTGAACTCGCCCATGGAGTCTCGGGTGCGGATGCTCATCGTGCTGGCCGGGCTG
>DATDAP010000538.1:0-10859 GCA_036525335.1 Microlunatus sp.
AACGAGCGAGACTCGCGGAGCTCATGACCGCGGAGCGCGGAGCGCGACCATCAGGCGTGGTCATGGGCGGAGCCTCTCGGGAGTGCAGGAGTGTTTCCGCACGACGCACCCGAGCCGACCACCAGCGAAGTCCGTCGTGCGGAAACGCGACGAACGAGCGAGACTCGCGGAGCTCATGACCGCGGAGCGCGGAGCGCGACCATCAGGCAGGGTCATGGCCTAACGCTAACGGAGGCGGCCCTGGTCACCCAGCGCCGCGGCATACCGGTTGGACACCACCGGGGCAAGCAACGTCCCCAGCGGATCGACCAGGCGCCAGCCCGCCTTAGCGACCGCGGGGGTGATGGCGTCCAGCAGCAGTCCCGGAGCGACGAAGAGGGGCACCACGGTGCCGGACTCCGGGGACAGGGTTCGCAGCTCGGCCAGGACATCGGCGGCGCGCGGTTCGGTGGTGCCGAAGCCGGCCAGGACGGGCGTACCGCGTCGTCCGGCGAGTCGGCCCGCCAGATCAGCGACCGCCGCGTTGGCGTCGGGACGGGAGGAACCGACCGCGTAGAGCAGGATCGGCGCGGTGCCTGCGGTGCCGGTGGCGGCCAGCCGCTCGGCGACAACCTCGATGACGTCGTCACCGGTGCCGAGGATCGGCGCCAGGACCAGCTCGATCCCCGAGGTCGCGGCGGCCCGAGTGACCGCGTCCGGGACATCGATCCGGGCGTGGAACGCGTCGGTGAAGAGCAGCGGCACCACCACCGCCCGCCGGACACCGGCCGCGGCCAGGTCAGCGGCCACGGCCTCCAGATCGGGATCGGTCAGATCCAGGTACGCCGCCCGGGTCTCGACCTGACCGAGCAGGGCCGTGGCGGCCAACACCGCTTCGACCCCCTCGGCCACCCGGGCGTGCCGGCTGCCGTGGGCGATCCCGATCAGCACGGGGCTGTGTCCGGGCAGCACAGAACGAGCCGCCGAAGCACTCGGCGGCTCGTCAGCGTGCGGATCGCGTTCGGCGGTCAGCGGGTTTCGCGGTGGGTGGTGTGCGTGTGGCAGCGCGGGCAGAACTTCTTCAGCTCGAGCCGGTCGGGATCGTTCCGCCGGTTCTTCTTGGTGATGTAGTTCCGCTCCTTGCACACGGTGCAGGCCATGGTGGTCTTGGGACGCACATCCGTGGACTTGGCCATCGTCGTTTCCTTCGGTTCTGTGGGTGAATCGTTTGGTAGCGGGAGCGGGACTTGAACCCGCGACACAGCGATTATGAGCCGCTTGCTCTACCGCCTGAGCTATCCCGCCGCAGAACCCTGCTGACGCGACGCACCCGCCTCGTCCAGTGTGCCCGACCGATCAAGCCCCACCGGACCTGTCACGAGCGCACACACCGCCGGCGCGCGGTGGCGCCGGAGCCTGACTCCGAGCCCCCATGCGGAATCGAACCGCAGACCTTCTCCTTACCATGGAGACGCTCTACCTACTGAGCTATAGGGGCACTCGTACGCGCCGATCCCCGGCGCGCCGACGAGGAAGAATACAGGCCGTGGCGCCCGCACGCGAATCGACCACGAGCCATTTCACCCAGATACGGTGACGCGCTCGACGGCCACCGGTGGGAGGCTGTCGCCATGAGTGGTGAGGCGTCGTCCGCAGACCTGCAGGCTCGCGTGGACGCTCTGGAAGCCGAGAACGCGGAGCTGCGCTCCTCACCTGCCGTCAGCGGCGCGTCACCACGCCGGTCCCGCGCCGTGCTGGCGGTCGTGCTCATCCTGCTGGGGGTGCTGCTGGCCCCGGTCGCCGTCGTAGCCGGGTGGGCGAAGTGGACGCTGACCGACACCGATCGCTTCGTCGCAACGTACGCGCCGCTGTCCAGCAGCCCGGAGGTGCAGGCGTACGTGGTGGATCAGGTCATGGCCGCCGTCGACGCCCAGGTCGACCTCGGCGGCCTGACCCAACAGCTCGTCGACGGGCTGATCGCCCTCGGCACCGGGCCGCGGGCCACCGCAGCCCTCCAGACACTGCAGGGCACGGCCACCGACGGGCTGCGGTCCCTGATCCGCGACGGGGTGACCGAGTTCGTCGCCTCGGACCAGTTCGACGACGCCTGGGCCGAGTCGTTGCGGATCGGCCACAGCCAGCTGATCGCCACCCTGTCCAATGATCCCGGCGCTGTGGCCACGATCAGCGACGACGGCTCCCTCGGCATCCCACTCGGGCCGATCGTCGAGCGGGTCAAGGCGGGACTGGTGGAGCGGGGGATCACCGTCGCGGGGCGGATCCCCCCGGTGGACCGGACCATCGTGCTGGTGCAGTCCGACCAGCTTCCGACGGTGCAGCTCGCGTACGGCGTCACGATCGCCGTCGGCACCTGGCTACCCTGGCTGGCGCTGGCGCTGCTGGTCGGCGGCGTCCTGGTCGCGAACCGGAGGCCGCGGGCCCTGCTCTGGGCGGCGGGTGGTTTCGCGTTCGCGATGGCGTTGCTGGCGATCACGTTCGCCGTCGGTCGGATCACCCTGCTCACCGCCGTGCCGGCCAGTCTGCTGCCCGGGTCGGTCACCGGCCTGTTCTACGACACGGCGACCGACGGCATGCGCTCGACGGCTGTCGCCGCCGCCGTGCTGGGGCTCGCGGTCGTCGCGGTCGGCTGGTTGGCGGGGCCGTTCCGGACCCCGACCCGCCTTCGGGACGTCTACGCGACGGGTGTCGGCCGGCTGCGTGGGACCGTCGACGAGCGTGGCCTCGGCACCGGGCAGGTCGGGGGCTGGGTGCACCGCCACCGCTCGCTGATCTTCGGTCTGATCGCGGTGGTCGCCGGGATCGTGGTGATGGCGACCAAGCCCCTGACCGTCTCGGTGGTGGGCTGGTCGGCGTTCTGGGTGGCGATCGCAGTGGTGGTCGTGACGCTGGTGGAGCGGCCCGACGCGGTGCCTTCCGCCACTGCGTCGGGACCCGTCGACAGCGACCAGGTCCCGCATTAGTGGTCACGGTCGGAGGTTCGTCGGGTGTCCGGTGCCGCAACCACTAGCGTTTCCGCATGCAGACGCGCATCGCCGGCACCGCCATGCCCATCCTGGAGATCACCATGAGTCCGGGCGAGCACCTGATCGCCGAGGGTGGCGACGTCTCCTGGCTGACCCCGGGTTTTGCGATGGACACCTCCACCCGGTTCGGCTCGGGTGGCAAGGGCGGCTTCATGTCCGGTCTGAAGCGGGCGCTGGGCGGTGGTCAGCTGTTCCTGACCGAGTACGTCGCCCCGCCTCAGGGTGGTTTCGTCGCCTTCTCCGCGCAGCTGCCCGGATCGATCCGCGAGATCCGGATCGACCGGGCCGACAACTTCATGGTGCAGTCGGGGGCGTACATCTGCAGCACCTCGGACGTGGAGATCTCCGTGGGACTGCAGAAGAAGCTGGGCGCCGGCATCTTCGGTGGAGCGGGCGTGATCTTCCAACGGCTCTCCGGTGACGGCACCGCCTGGGTCCAGCTGGCCGGGGAGATCGTGGAGTACGAGCTGGCCCCGGGACAGTCGATGCTCATCCACCCGGGTCACCTGGCCCTGTTCCGGGCCGAGATGCACCTGGAGTTCGCCTCGGTCAAGGGCATCAAGAACAAGTTCTTCGGCGACTCCCTCCTGCTGGCCGAGATCCACGGACCGGGGCACATCTGGCTGCAGTCGATGACGCCGGCCAAGCTGGCGGCCGCCATCGAGCCGTACCTGCCGGACAAGTCCTCGGGATCCTCGTTCGGCAACGACGACTGAGCCTCAGCAGATCTCCAGCTCGTCGGCGGTCGGCGTGCTGGGTCGGTGGGCGGTCGGCGAGTCCAGATAGAACAGACCCGTGGACGCGATGTCGTCGCGCAACGGCAGGTAGCGGCCGCCGCGGCGCCAGCCGAGGGCCTGGATGTCGACCCGCAGGCCGCCGCCGAACCGGATCGGGTCGGGGAGGTGCCAGCGGTAGAGACCGAACCGGGTCTGGGAGCTGTAGAGCCCGTCCGGCTGGATCACCTGCGGCAGCCCGAGGTAGGGCGTGGAGTAGGTCGTGTAGCCCCGACCCGGCACGTCGAAGTTCCAGGCACCGCCCACGTAGTCCTCGGTTCCGGTGCCGCAGATCGTCGGGAAGTCCTGATCATCGTCCAGGTAGAGCTTGATCTCGCCCTCCCCCCACCAGCCGGTCGCGTGGGAGGCCCAGGCGAGATACGTGCCGACGTAGTGGCCGGATCCCCGCACCTGCTCGACGATCACGTGCGGCTCCCGATCGCCGAGCGGGTTGCTGCGCCGCCACTGAGCGTGCAGGTAACCCCGGTCCGGCGCATCGTCGTCCAGCTCGTAGGTCACCTGGTAGTAGATCCGAACGGTGGCGGAGGAGAGGTTCTCGACGGTCAGTCGGGCTCCCGTACGGAACGGCATCGGCCAGTAGGAGTTGAAGCCGCCGTTCGGGTTGACGGCGATCGGCTGCGAGCTGACCTGGGCGAACCGGCCCCACCCGGAGCAGAAGAAGTCGCCGTACGGGACCTCGATGGCCGGCTCGTCGGCCCCGTCCCAGTAGGCCCGCAGCAGCAGGCTGCGCCAGTGGTCGCTGTGGGTGGTGGCCCAGACGTGCGTGATCGTCCCGGTGCCGTCGATGACGGCCAGGTCGTACGTCTCCCCCGGCCCGACGTCGACGCTCGGCGAGATCTTCCAACCCGGACCGAGATCGCGCGCCGCGTCGGCTCCCGTACCGGTGGTGGCTCGGGCCCCACCGCCGGGCTCACCGGTCAGGTTCTCGGGACTGATCGAGCGGGTCCGGGCGGCCGGTCGCAGTGCGCTGATTGAGGACAGGTCCATGATCATCACCCTGCCACGCGCAGGCCGGCGGCGTCAGGAGGTCAGCGGCCGACCGCCGGACTCCTGCGGACCTGACGGTGGAGCGTCCGAGAGGTCCGTCCAGGTCGGCGGCGCCTGCAACCGCTGTCCGGCCGTGCCTGAGCGATGGACCACGACCAGCAGACCGGCGAAGCTGATGACGGCCACGGCCGCGCGGACCGGCCACAGGTCCGAACCGTCCCAGAGCGCGTGGAGGGCCACGCTGGCCGCGAAGGCGCCGACGAACAGACCGAACGCCCGACCCCGCCGCTGGACCGAGGGGATTCGCCAGAGCGCAGCCGTGGTCACGCCGGTCCACGCGACGTGACCCGCCGGTGAGAGCAGGGCACGCAGCAGCAGGGTCTGATCGAGATCGGCGATCGAACGACTCTGCAGCAGCGCGGCGAAGCCGTACCCCATCGTCTCCAGGGTGGCGAAGCCCATCCCGGAAGCGATCCCGATGATCACTCCGACGGCCGGGCCCCGGAGGCGTCGGGCGAAGATCAGGATGATCACCGGCACGACCAGCTTCGCCGACTCCTCGATCAACCCGACCATGATCATCGGAACGGTCCCGAGTCGTTGCAGGGTGTCGTATTCGAGGGTTCCGGCCGCCACCGTACCGATCACCCCGCCGACCCCCGCCACGGCCGCGATCACTCCGGCGCCCACGGGGGCGGGCCTCGGCCCGGACGCCGCGTAGACCAGCACCGAGACCGGGACGACCGCGGAGCCCAGCAGCAGCAGGGACGGTACGTACAGCGGGTTCTGGGTGGCGACCAGGGTGCGGAGCACGATCAGGTACCCCGCCACCCCACCCAGCAGGACCAGCAGCCAGGCCCAGCGAGCCGCCAGGGGCCGACTGTCCACCGCGGGGTGGTTCATGCTCATCGGCCCATCCTCTCCCACTCAGGAGTGGACGATCATGCCGTGGACGGAGCCGCCGCCGGACTCGGGGACACCGTCTCGACGCTCCCGACCCGGGAGCTGCGTCGCGACGCGGCGAGCAGCGAGGCGCCGATCGCCAGCACCGTCCAGATCGCCAGCACCAGGCAGGCGTTGGCGAGGCTGCCCCGACCGCCGAGCAGCAGCTGAGCGGCACCGCTGACGAACTGCGGCAGGGGCAGCACGCCGTTGAGCAGCTGGATCGCCGCCGGTGCGGTCTCGATAGGCATCAGCCCAGCGAGAGCGGCCGCTTCGACGAGCGCGAACGCCAGGCTGACCAGTCGGCCGACACCGCCGAAGATGCTGACCAGCGCCTGGTTGGTGGCCGCGAACGCGAGGGCGCCCAGGCCGGCGAACAGCACTAGACCCAGCGGGGAGGCGATGGGCACCTTCGCGATCGCCACCAGGCCCAGCAGCAGCCCGGCCTGCACCAGACCCACCAGCACCACCGGCGCCAGACCGAACAGGACCCGTCGCGCCGGCGAGGCCTGCGCCCAGGAGAGACCGACGGGCACCGGGGGCCGAGTCAGCAACATCATCAAGGTGCCGATCCAGAGCGCGAGCCCGAGGACGACCGGCACCAGCCCGGCGGCCACCGTGCTCGGGTTGTCGGCGGTGGCCTTGACCGTCACCGGAGTGGTCACCACGGTGTCGAGCTGCTTGCGCTGGTCATCGGTGTAGCTGGGCACCTGCTTCGCGCCGCTCGTCAGACCCGAAGCGAGCTGGTCCGCTCCGTCGGCGAGCTGGTCGGCCCCGTCGGCGAGCTGGTGCGCCCCCGAGGCGAGCTTCGTGGTCCCGCTGGACAGCTGATCGGCGGCGACCGCCATCTCCTGCACACCGGCTTCGGTCTTCACGGCCCCGTCGGCGACACTCCGCGTCCCGGTGGCGACCTCGACCGCACCGGAGGAGAGCGATCCCGCCGCCCGGTCCAGCTGGGTGGCACCGTCGCTCACGTCGTCGGCGCCGGTGGCCACCTTCGTGGCGGCCGGGGCCAGCTTCGTCAGCCCGCTGTCGAGTCGGCCGGTTGCCTTGTCGAGAGCCGTCGCGCCCTTGTCGATCGCCTTCCCCCGGTCGACCTGGACACCGACGAGCTTGTCGAGATCAGCCGCCACCCGTGACTCGATCAGGACGCGCCGGGCGAGATCGGTGACCCTGGTGCAGTAGTCCCGTGGGGTCGTGAGAGGACAGTCCCTCGCGATCCGGTCGGCGCGGTTCGCCACGGCGGCGGCACCGGTGGCATGGGCACCGGACAGCTTGTCGGTGCGACCCAGCCCGGTGTTCTGCCGATCGGTCACTTTCGTCAGGTCACCCGCGCCCTTCGCCGTTCCGTCGGCCAGCCGGGCCAGGTCGGAGACACCGGTCGCAACATCCTTGACACCGTCGGAGGTCTTCCCGGCGCCGCCGGCGAGCGTGTCGGCGGCCGAGGCCAGCTCCCGGCTGCCGGCCGCGACCTGGGCGGCGCCGGTGGCTGCGTCCTGCGCGCCGGAGGCGAGGGTCTGCGTACCGGACAGCAGCGACTTCGTGCCGCTGTCCAGACTGGAAGCTCCGTCGGCGACCTGGTCGGCGGAGTCGGCCAGGGAGTGGCTGGAGCTGGCCAGGTCGTGGGCGGAGCTGGCCAGGGAGTCGGCGCTCTTCGCCGAGCTGGTCAGGTTCTTGTTGATGGTGGTCAGGTTCTGCAGCATGGCGTCGACGTAGTTGTTGGTGACCTGGTCACCCATCGTCCGCGCGGCCTGGTTGACCGACAGCTGGGCCAGGGCGGCCACCGCCGCACTGGCGGCGTCGTCGCTGACCAGCTTCAGCTCGGCCTGCTTCGGGTCGCTGCCCGACGTCGAGGTGATGCCGGCGGAGAAGTCCTTGGGGATGGTCAGCACGCCGTAGTAGGTGCCGTCCCGCAGTCCCGTCGCGGCGTCGTCCTGGTCGACCAGCTGCCACGAGAGCGGGGTCTCGTCGTCGCTGTCGGGGGAGCTGAGACTGCCGGCCAGCTGACGTCCGGCCGCGATCGTCTTGGCGTCGGAGCCGGAGCCCTGGGTCACCGGAGCGTCCAGGTTGACGATGGCCAGCGGCACGGCCGGGCCGCTGTTCTGGTGTCCCTGCACCGCCCACAGCACGACGCCGCCGGCGATGGCGGTCAGGATGACCGCGACCATCGGCACCAGCCAGCGCGGTACGGGCTCGTGAGCCTTCGGTCTACTGTCCGGTGAGCTCATGGGTCTGCTTCCTGGTTTCGGTGTCGTCGTCCTGCCCGCCGGGTACGACATCGTCTGGCGGCTGGTCGTCGGAAGGCCCGTCCTCGGGAGGGTCGTCCCCGGGGAAGCCGTCGTCCGGAGGTCCGTCGCCCTCCGCCGTGGTCTCCGCGGGCTCCGAGATCTCCGCGGCCGCGGTCGGCGGAGCGTCGGCCGCAGCCGGGTCTGGCGCCGGTTCGGGTATCGCCTCGGGCACCGGGGACGCGGGCCGGTCCGCCAACGCCGTCACCGTCGACCCGATCAGCACCACGGTCGTGCCGGTGTCGTGCACCAGCTCGGCGCACACCCCGGCGAACCAGGACATGGCGCCGGGATCGAGATCTCGATCGGGCTCCGCCACCACGATCAGCTCCGGGGACTGGACGGCCGCGGCGCTGAGGGTGACGAGCCGGCGCTCGAGCCCGGTGAGATCGCCGAGCCGGCGGTCCGCCAGCCGCTGCTCGGTGTCCACGCGCCACGGGGACAGCCAGTTCTCGGCCTGCTCCAGAGCCCGGTTGGTGGTGCTGCGCGACGGCCACGGCTTCTCGGACTGGGCGACCAACAGCGTCGAGACGTAGCGCCGGACGTCGACGGCGTCGTCGTCCCGGCTCGGCAGGGGAACCACCCGTACGGACTTGCGGACGGCCCCGGCCTCTTCCGGCAGCACCCGGCCCAGCACCGCCAGGTGCCCGCCGACCGGCTTGCGCCAACCGCTCAGCGTCCAGACCAGGGCGGCCCGGACGGCCGGATCGGGGTGGTCGTAGCTCACCGTGGCCTGCCGCGGCACCGACAGGTCGACCGCGACCGGACCGCCGTCGGTGGCGATGGCGGCGGCCTCGGCCCGGACGGCGACAGCACCGTTGGTCTCTTCCCACTCGACCTGCTCGACGTGACGGACCAGCGCGGAGCCCTCGACGTCGATGTGCGGCAGGGCCTTGTCCAGCCGCTTCGGCATCCACCACGCCTTGCTCCCGAGCAGCGCCAACACGGCCGGCACCAGCGTCATCCGGACCATGAACGCGTCGACGAACACCCCGACAGCCAGACCGAGCGCGATCGGCTTGATCGTCGAGCTGCCGTGCGGGATGAAGGCGGCGAACACCGAGATCATGATCACCGCCGCGGCTGTCACGACCCGGGCGCTGGAGATGAAGCCGGTCCGGATGGCGTGCCGCGCACGGTCCTGCGGGGAAGCGTGACCACTGTGGACGTAGTCCTCCCGGATCGCCGAGACCAGGAACACCTCGTAGTCCATGGCCAGACCGAAGAGCACGCCCATCAAGATGATCGGCAGGAAGCTGACCAGCGGTCCGACCTCGGTGATGCCGAGGGGGCCGGCCCCCCACCCCCAGATGAAAGCCGCGGTCACGGTGCCGAGGGCGGCGGCGATGGAGAGCAGGTAGCCGAGGGCCGCCTTGATCGGGACGGCGATCGAGCGGAAGACGATCATCAGCAGGATCAGGGCGAGACCGACCACCACCAGGCCGAAGGGCACCAGGGCGCCGCTCAGCCGGGTGTTCACGTCGATCGCGACGGCGGTCTGCCCGGTGACGGTGATGTCGGAGATCTTCAGCTTGGTCTCCCAGCCGGGAGCCTGGGCCCGGATGCGACCGACCAGCTCGGTGGTCCGCGGATCGCTCTGCGCCCACTGCGGCACCACCCGCACCAGACCGAGGTCGGCGGTCTCGTTCGGGGTCTGCTTGGTGATGGCCACGACGCCGGGGATCTTGGCGATGTCGTCGGCCAGATCCTGGACCGTCCCCTTCGGATCCGTGCTGGTGATGATGTCGGCGGTGACGAGCAGCGGTGCGTTGTAGCCGGGTCCGAACTCGGTGGCGATCAGGTCGAAGGTGGTGCGCTGCGGCGACCCGACGTCGGCGCTGCCGTTGTCGGGCAGGGCCAGGGCCAGGTCCTTGATCGGGATGGCCAGCACCCCGATGACCAGCAGCACGACGACCACCGTGATCGCGGGGACCCTCGTCGCGATGGCCACCCAGCGAGCGCCCATGGTGCGACCGGCGGCGGCTTTGCCGGCCAGCTTGACTGCGTGCGACTTCGGCTTGGGTCGCAGCCGGTTGCCGCAGATCGCCAGGAGCGCGGGCAGCAGGGTGAGAGCCGCACAGACCGCCACCGCCACCCCGCCGGCCGCGGCCACCCCCATCACGGTGAGGAACGGGATGTTGGCCACGGCGAGTCCGCAGAGCGCGATGATCACTGTCGTACCGGCGAACACCACCGCCGACCCGGCGGTCGCCGAGGACTGGGCGAGGGACTCCTCGACGCCCATCCCGTGGGCCAGCTGGCGGCGGTGCCGGGTGACGATGAACAGGCCGTAGTCGATCCCGACGGCCAACCCGATCATCAGGGCCAGGGTGGGGGTCGTGGTCGAGATGGTGGCCACCGAGGCGATGGTCAGGATGGTCGACATGGTGATGCCGACCCCCAGCCCGGCGGTGATCAGTGGCAGCCCGGCGGCGATCAGCGAGCCGAAGGTGACCGACAAGACGATGAAGGCGACGAACACCCCGATCAGGTCGGTCAACCCGACGCCGGCGCCGGTGGCGGTGTACATGTCGCCGCCGAGCGTGGTCGTGTAGCCGGCACCGGTCGCCGTCTTGGCCGCCTTCTCGACCTCGGCGATCGTGGTCGGGCTCAGGTCGGTCACCGACACGTCGAACTGGATCTGCGACTGGGCGAACTTCTTGTCCGTCGAGATCGTGCCGACGGCTCCGGAGGCGAACGGGTCGTCGACGCTGCTGACGTGCTTGACCTTCTCGATGGCCTTGATCTGGTCCTCGATCGGGGCCTGGTGATCGGTGATCGGCCCGGAGGTCGACTCGAAGACGAGCTGCCCGGTCGTCCCGGACGCC
>DATDAP010000539.1:0-9700 GCA_036525335.1 Microlunatus sp.
CGCGGACCGGGCCCACTCGACCGCCTGAGCCGGTTGGCCGCACTCCAGGGCCACGGCCGCCGCACGCTCCCAAGCGGACTGACGCGCCTGGCGGACCTCATCCACGTACGGAGCTGCCCAGGAGGCGTAGCGGTCCTCGGCCAGCGGCTCTGCATCTGAGACGGGCAGCGTTTGCCGATAGGCCCGCACGGCCGCCTCACCACTGAGTCCGGCGCACCGGCGAAGGTCCTCCAGGTGCTGGTCGACGTCGACCCTGAGCCAGGGCTCGGCGGTCAGGGCGTAGCCGCCGGGGCCGGTGAGGATGAGATCGGCGCGGCCGACGGCACGTCGTGCCCGATTGACGAGCACCTGCAGATTCGCCGCCGGATCCGCGGGTAGCCGATCCGGCCAGAGCCTCTCGGCCAGCACCTCGTGCGGCAGGAAACGGCCCCGGTGGGTGACCAGGATCCGTAACAGGGCACGGACCTTGCGACCCCCGAAGCTCGCCACGGGCACCTCGGCGCCGCCGCGCAGCACCACGAAGCGCCCGAAGAGACGGAACTCGAGTCCCGGCTCGGCGACCTGTCGGCTCACCACCTGGCCATCATCCCGCCGGTGAGCCACGAGCGGCTAGGAAACTGCAAGGTCGGCTCCCTAACGTCAGCGGCACCACCAGCGCCGTCGGGCGCGGACGAGAGGAATGACCATGACCGCCATGACACGCTCGACCGAGCAGCAACACCGCACCGTGACCGACGGAGCCGCGGACCTCTACCGCCGGTGTGCCGACGTATTCGGCGACGTCGTCGACCAGATAGACCCCGGTCAGCTCAGCCGACCGACGCCGTGTGGGAGCTGGGACGTTCGGACGGTGCTCAACCACGTGGTCGGGGAGGCGCTCTGGCTGCCGGTCCTCCTTGCCGGGCACACCATCGCCGAGGTCGGTGACAGGTTTGCCGGTGACGTGCTCGGGCGAGACCCGGTGGGGTCCTGGCGCGCTGCAGACCTGGCCGCCCGCGCCGCGGCGACCGCCGTGGACGAGGCTCGACCGATCGCCCTCTCCTACGGCACCGTGCCGGCCGCGGAGTACCTGCGGCAGGTCGCGGCCGACCACCTCGTCCACGCCTGGGACATCTCCCAGGGCATCGGGGCCCTGGTGCAGCTCCCGGGCGACGTCGTCGACGAGGTCTCGGACTGGTTCACCGACGCCGAGGACGGCTATCGAGCGGCAGGTGTGATCGGCCCGCGAGTCCAGGTCGAGCAGGATGCCGAGCCTCAGACCCGGCTCCTCGCGCGGTTCGGTCGCCAATGCCCACCGGCGAGTGCGGACGAGGTGGTCACCGGGTTCGCAACGGCGTTCAACAGCCACGATCTCGACGTGATCATGGCCTGGACGACTCCCGACTGCGTCTTCGAGTCGACCGCGCCGCCAGCCGGCCGGCGGTACGTGGGACAGGCCGCGGTGCGAGCGGTCTGGGCGGCTCTCTTCGCCGAGTCCGGCGACGCGACCTTCACGGAGGAAGCGCGGTGGGTGGCGGGCGATCGGGCCGTCGTGCAGTGGCGGTACGACTGGGCCGGCGACCGACCCGGGCACGTCCGGGGGGTCGACCTCTTCCGGGTCCGAGACGGGCTGGTGTCCGAGAAGATCTCGTACGTGAAGGGCTGAGGGATCACACCGTCCGCTCGTACATCGCGAACACCCGCGACAGCCGATAGCCGATCGCCTCGTTGACGTCGATCATGTAGCTGTTGTCGGCGTTGTTCCAGGTGGTGATCTCGGTGATCTGCGGCTCCGTCTCGGCCAACAGGCGCATCATCTCGATCTTGAGCAGCAGACCCAGGCGGTGGCCGCGGTGATCACGGTGCACGGCCGTGTCGCCCTGGCCGGCGTGCTCCGGGCGCAACGGATTGACGACGACGACCGTGTGCCCACCGATCACCCCGGTCTGGCGGTGGCGGGCGGCCAACCGGTAGATCCGGTCGCCGCGTCCCTCGCGCGCCTTCTCGATGTCCTGCAGTCGGGCGACGTCGAACACTTCGTCCTCGAACGTCAGATCACCCATCGGAGCGTCGTTGATCGCCGCGGTCACCTCCACGAGCTGCTCCAGCAGCTCGTCGGTGTACGGCGGTTCCAGCCGCTCGATCACGTAGTCGGCGGCCGCCTCGACGGCTTTGGCGTGCCGGGCGTCCACCGCGGCGGTGTCGACCTCGGCCAGGACCTGCTTGCGGCGGGCGTCGTGGCTGGCGTAGTGAAAGCCGTTCGCCTCCAGGAAGGCGCGACTGCCGAGGTCGTCCTCGGCGGTGCCGAGCCAGATGGTGGTCCGACCAGCCTCCTCCGCCCGACGGACGATCTCGGCCACCAGCGCCGTACCGTGGCCTTGACGCCGATGCGCCGGGTGCACGATCACGCTGCCCCACACCAGGTGCAGGTTGTCGCGCCGGGGTAGAGCCACCTCGAGGACGGCCACCGGCTCCCCGCCGGGAGCGAGGTAGAGATAGCGGGAGTCGGGCTCGAGATCCCAGCCGAACTCCAGCCAGCCGGAGGCGAGCTCGGGAAGACCGGGGTCCCCGTCTGGGTCGTCGACCCGCTGCGCCGCGTTCAGCAGGTCGACCGAGGCGGTGACCGCAGGGAGGTCATGTGGTTCGACCCGTTCCAGGCGCATGGCGCCGGAGTCGATGCGGGATCCGGCAGCGAGAGCAGTCATGTCCCTCAGGGTGACGCAGGTCACTTGGACGGTGCCACTAGTTTTCCGGGGAGACGAGGGAGGCACTGATGGCACGAGTGGTGGTGATCGGGGCAACCGGTCACGTCGGTGGCTATTTGGTGCCTCGACTGGTCCGGGCCGGACACGACGTGGTCGCGGTCACCCGGGGCGAGGCGTCGCCGTACCGGGATGACCCGGCCTGGGAGCAGGTCGAGCGTCGACGACTCGATCGCAGCGCACGGGAGGCCGACAACCGCTTCGGGGCTGAGATCGCCGCGCTGGGTGGCGACGTCGTGATCGACCTGATCTGCTTCACCCTGGCCAGCGCGCGTCAGCTGGTGGAGGCCGTCGCAGACGAGATCGACCTCCTGGTGCACATCGGCACGGTCTGGACCCACGGGCACTCGGTGGCGGTGCCGACGGTGGAGGAGGCGGTGAAGAAGCCGTTCGGGGACTACGGGATCGCCAAGGCCGAGGTGGAGGCGTACCTGCTGCGGCAGGCGCGCCGGCACCGGCTGCCGGTCACGATCGTCCACCCGGGCCACATCGTCGGGCCCGGCTGGGTGCCGCTCAACCCGGCCGGCCACTTCAACCCGGAGGTGTACGCCACCATCGCTCGCGGCGAGCTGCTGACCCTGCCGAACCTGGGCCTGGAGACGGTGCACCACGTGCACGCTGACGACGTCGCCGCGCTGGTCATGGCGACCATCGAGCGCCGGCAGAGCGTGGGGGAGAGCTTCCACGCGGTCTCGGAGCAGGCCCTGTCGCTGCACGGCTACGCCGAGGAGATGTATCGCTGGTTCGGCCGGGAGCCGCGGCTGGACTTCCTGCCGTACGCGGAGTGGGCTGCCGGTCAGGATCCGGATGAGGCGGCCGCGACCTGGGACCACATCGCGCACAGCCCGAGCTGCTCGATGGCCAAGGCTCGCCGGTTGCTGGACTTCCGACCGCGTCACAGCTCCCTGGAGGCGGTCCAGGAGTCGGTCACCTGGCTGATCACGAACGGTCGACTCGCGGTCTGACACCCTTCGGCAACTCCTCTGACACCCTTCGACAACACCGGGAGGCTGCGTTATGGTGTCGACATGGCTGGCACCGAGCGCCTCCGCCCCGATCTGATCGGCGGACTGCTCCTCCTTCGCTGCCGCAGCAGGGCCCACTAGGGCCGGCGCCCTCGCTGCGGAGTTTGTCGTGCGTCCGGTCCGACAACCAGCACCCAGCAGCGAGGAACCGATGACCAGCTCCATTCCCAGCACCACCTTCGGCACCCGGGTTCAATCCGTGCCCACCCAGCAGCCGAGCCCGATGCCGTTCCAGCGCTACCGCGCGTACACCGGCGTCGACCTGCCCGACCGCACCTGGCCCAGCAAGCGGATCGAGCGAGCCCCACGATGGCTGAGCACGGATCTGCGGGACGGCAACCAGGCCCTGATCGACCCGATGACGCCCGCCCGCAAGCACAAGATGTTCGACCTGCTGGTGGCCATGGGCTACAGGGAGATCGAGATCGGCTTCCCGTCGGCCAGCCAGACCGACTTCGACTTCGTCCGCCAGCTGATCGAGGGCGACAAGATCCCCGACGACGTCACGGTGTCGGTGCTGACCCAGGCCCGTGAGGACCTGATCGAACGCACCGCGCAGTCCCTGGTGGGCGCCAGGAGCGCGACGATCCACATGTACAACGCGACCGCGCCGCTGTTCCGGCGGGTCGTGTTCCGGGTCGACAAGGCCGAGTGCATGGCGATCGCCACCCACGGCACCGAGCTGGTGATGAAGTACGCCGAGCAGCACCTGGGTGACGTCGAGTTCGGCTACCAGTACTCCCCGGAGATCTTCACCGGCACCGAGCCGGACTTCGCCGTGGAGATCTGCAACGCGGTGATGGACGTCTGGCAGCCCGGCGAGGGCCGCGAGATCATCCTGAACCTGCCCGCCACGGTGGAGATGTCCACCCCGAACACGTACGCCGACCTGATCGAGTGGTTCGGCCGCCAGGTGCGCAACCGCGACCACGTGGCGATCTCCCTGCACCCGCACAACGACCGCGGGACCGCCGTGGCGGCCACGGAGCTGGCCGTGATGGCCGGCGCCGACCGAGTCGAGGGCTGCCTGTTCGGTCACGGCGAGCGGACCGGCAACGTCGACCTGGTCACCCTGGGCATGAACCTGTTCTCCCAGGGGATCGACCCGCAGATCGACTTCTCCGACATCGACGAGATCCGTCGCACGGTGGAGTACTGCACCAACCTGCCGGTCCACCCGCGCCACCCGTACGCGGGGGACCTGGTCTACACCGCCTTCTCCGGCTCCCACCAGGACGCCATCAAGAAGGGCCTGGAGGACCTGGACAAGCAGGCCGCCGAGCGGGGGATCCCCGTAGCGGAGATGGAGTGGGAGGCGCCCTACCTGCCGATCGACCCGCACGACGTGGGCCGCACCTACGAGGCCGTCATCCGGGTCAACTCGCAGTCCGGCAAGGGCGGTGTGGCGTACATCATGAAGACCGAGCACAACCTGGACCTGCCCCGTCGGCTTCAGATCGAGTTCTCCCGCGTGGTCCAGGCGTACACCGACGCCGACGGCGGCGAGGTCAGCTCCGGTGCGCTCTGGACGGTGTTCGAGCAGGCCTACCTGGCGCCCGACGCGCCGCTGGCGTTGCTCGAGGTGTCGAGCGCGGGAGGCACTGGCCGGACGTACGGGGTCAGCGCGAGCGTGGTCGACCGCGGACGTACCCGTGAGATCACCGGCGAGGGCAACGGCCCCGTGTCGGCGTTCGTCGACGCGATCTCCTCGCTCGGCTACCGGGTCCGGGTGCACGACTACGCGGAGCACGCCCTGTCCGCGGGTGGCGACGCCCTGGCGGCGGCGTACGTGGAGTGCGAGGTCGGGGACGGCGAGGACGCCGCCGTGCTGTGGGGGGTGGGCATGGACGCCAACATCGTCACCGCCTCCCTCAAGGCCGTGGCCTCCGCGGTCTGCCGCGCCGGCGCCTGACCCGAGCGTCCCGCCCCAGTAGTCAGCGTGGACACGAATCGTCGTCGGCGCCGGACGCGGTCGATTCCGTCGTCTACTGTCGCCGGATGGTCAGATCAATCCGTCTCGCGATCGTCATCCTGGTCCTGCTGGCAGGTCCGCTGATGACGAGCCCTGCCGCGGCCGCCGGCGGACCCGGGTGGCTGCACACCGACGGGGCGACGATCAAGACGGCGGACGGTCGACCGTACGTGATCAAGGCCGCGGCCTGGTTCGGGATGGAGACACCCGGCTGCGCACCGCACGGCCTGTGGCAGATCGGACTGGACGACGGGCTGGCCCAGATCGCCTCCTTCGGGTTCACGACTGTGCGGCTGCCCTTCTCCAACGAGTGCCTGCACGCCGAGACCACCACCGGGATCGATGCGCGGTCCAACCCCGACCTGGTGGACCTCACCCCGCTGGCGTTGATGGATCGGGTGGTAGCTCGGGCCAAGGCCCACGGGTTGACGGTGATCTTGGACCGACACCGTCCGGACTCCTCGTCGCAGTCGCCGCTCTGGTACACGGCTCAGATCCCCGAATCACAGTGGATCGCCGACTGGCGCATGCTCGCGGCACGCTATGCCGACGACCCCACGCTGATCGGAGCTGACCTCCACAACGAGCCGCACGGTGAGGCGTGCTGGGGCTGTGGCGACCGGCAGCGAGACTGGGCCGCTGCCGCCACCCGGGCTGGAAATGCCGTCCTGGAAGAGAATCCTCTCCTGCTGGTGATCATCGAAGGGGTGGAGCACCAGGGCAACGGGGCCGGCACCTGGTGGGGCGGCGGACTGGCGGACGTCCGTCAGCACCCGGTCCGACTGGCTGTACCCAACCAGGTGGTCTACTCCCCGCACGACTACCCGGCCTCCATCTATCCCCAGTCCTGGTTCACCGATCCGACCTATCCCGCGAACCTGTCCGCCCAGTGGGACCGCACCTGGGGGTACCTGGTCAACGAGAACATCGCTCCGGTGCTGCTGGGAGAGTTCGGCACCCGGCTGCAGACGACCTCGGATCGGCAGTGGCTGACCGCTCTCGTCGACTACCTGGACCAGAACAAGATCAGCTTCGCGTACTGGTCGTTCAACCCGAACAGCGGTGACACCGGTGGCCTGGTCGGTGACGACTGGGTCACCCCGCAGCAAGCCAAGCTCGACGTCCTGCGGCCCCTGCTGGGCTCGGGTTCGCCGTCGGCCACGAGCAGCCCGAGACCGACTCCGACATCCACTTCGACTCCGACATCCATTCCGACTCCGACATCCACTCCGACCCCCACTCCGACCCCCACTCCGACTCCGTTCTCCAGCGCTCCGCCCACCGACCCTGCGCCGACCCTGTCCGCTCCGGGCGACCTCACCGGGCAGTGGCGGGTGACCTCCGCTTGGTCGGGCGGCTACGTGGCCGAGGTGACACTGCGATCCGTCTCGGGTCGCTCGGGTTGGACGCTCAGCTACGACGACCCGACGGCGCTGTCAGTGGTCAACGCCTGGGGGATGACCTGTCAGGTCGCGGGCGGACGGGTGACCTGCACCGGCAGCGACTGGGCCATGGACGTGCCCGGCGGCGGACAGCGGGTCGTGGGCCTGCAAGTGGCGACGTCGGCCGATCCGCCGACCGCTCCCCGCCTCGACCTGCGCTGACCAGCCTCAGTTGTCGAAACCGTTGGCCTTGGTCTTCTCCGGAGCGTCAGGATCGAACAGCCACTGGCGGAAGAACGGGGTCAGATCCACGCTGGTGCGTGCCTGTGCCGTGACCATGAAGTCCTCCAGGCTCCGGGTGCCGCCGTTCTGGGCCCAGAGGCGGACCAGGTCGACGTACGCGCGGTCGCCCATCACGTTGCTCAGTGCCTGCAGGGCCATCGGCCCGCGGGTGTAGACGGTGTCGAACAGCCGGGCCGGCCCCGGATCGATCATGGTCACCCGCCAGAATTCGGGCTCGTCCTTGGTCCGCTCGTAGGTGCTGTCCAGCTCGGCATCGGCCGTCGTGCCGCCGCGCCGTTCCACGACCTCCCAGTACGCCCAGGACGCGAAGGCCTCGTTGGTGAAGACGTCGTTCCACTGCAGCAGCGTCACGTGGTCACCGAACCACATGTGCGCGAGCTCGTGCACCAGCAGCTCGTCACCGTAACCCTCGTCCATCAGCGCCTCGGCGACATAGAGCGGTCGGGTGGCCGTCTCCAGCCCGGCGAACCAGAGTGGCGTGGCCGGCACGAACCCACCGATCTCGCTGTACGGGTAGGGGCCCGCGAACGCCTCCAGCTCCTTGACCAAGGCCGGCGTGCGCTCCAGCGCCGCGAACAGCTTCGCTCGCTCGTCGGTGGAGAACCGGGTGCTGGCCGCGTAGACGTACGGGCGGCCATCGGCCTCGCCCTCGCGCAGCTCGTAGTGACCGATGGCCAGGAACGACGCGTACGTGGGCAGCGGCTCGCTGGTCGCCCAGCGCCAGGTGTCGAAGTCGGCATCCTGGGCGGTGTCCTTGCTGGCCAGCCGCCCGACGCTGATCGCCTGGTACTCCTTCGGCACTCGCACCGACACGTCGAGCAGCGCGGGGTCGGAGGGGTGGTCGTTGGCGGGATACCACCAGGCCGACGACTCCGGCTCGCCGGCGACGGTCCACTCGTCCTCGCCGCTCCGCCACGGTGGTTCGTCCATCCCCTCGCGCCGCAGCTTGCCGGGCCGGCCGCCGTACTCCACCGTCACCGTGAAACGCCGGCCGTCCGCGATCGGAGTGGCGGGAGTGACCCGGAGATCCTGGAAGCCCTCGAGTCTGAAGGAGGCGGCGACGTCGTCGACCCAGACCCGGGTGGCCGGCAGGGCCAGATCCAGGTAGAAGCTGGCCAGATCCTCGGTGGCCTGCGCCGCCACGACGGTACGGCCGGTCAACGTCTCGTCGCCCGGATCGAAGTCGACCGCCACGGTGTACTGCGTCGCGTCGTAGCCGCTGCTGCCGTAGTCGGGGAAGTACGGGTCGCCGGCTCCGTTGGCCCCGCCCTGCGCCGTGGTCGGCGGCACCCCCCGCGATCCGGTGGGTGGCGGCCAGTCGCCGCGGTAGCGCAGCAACGCGATGGCGGCAGGGACGGCGAGGGCGGCGACCAGGAGCACCGCCAGCAGCGCGGCGATGAGGTAGGCGTAGCGCGGTGGTCGGTAGGTGGCCGGAGGGGACCAGTGCGCGGGCGGCCGGAAGCTCATCGCCGGAGTCCGACTCAGCGCTCGACGTGAGCCAGCGAGCGCAGGCCGCGGTCCAGGTGCCAGACCAGGTACGCCGAGGTCAGCCCGCTGGCCTCCTTGGCGATGGCCGGCGGAACCTCCCGGGTCGCGGCCCAGCGGCCCTCGAGGAGCGCGCCGAGCAGCTCGAAGGTCGCCGGCGCCGGTCGTGCCGAGCCGGCCGGGCGGCACCGCTCACAGACCGCACCACCCGTCGCCGGGGAGAACGCCTGGTGCGGACCGACGACCCCGCAACGCGCGCAGTGGCTGAAGGATGGCGCGTACCCGGCGATCGCCAGGGCCCGCAGGAAGTAGGAGTCCAAGATCATCGTCGGCGGACGGGGCCCGTCGCCGGTCCCGCTGCCGAGGGCCTTCAGTGCGCCGACGAGCAGCTGGTACTGCTGGAGGGCGGGCTCACCGACCTCCGGCACCAGCCGGTCGGCCGTCTCCAGCATCGCCTGACCAGCGGTGTAGGCGGGATAGTCGGCGCTCAGTGGCTCCCCGAAGGCGTGCAGCGACTCGGCCTGGGTGACCACCTCCAGGTTGCGCCCTTCGGCGAACTGCAGATCGACGTGGGAGAACGGCTCGAGCCGGGCGCCGAACTTCGACGAGGTGCGCCGCACCCCTTTGGCCACCGCCCGGACCTTGCCGTGACCGCGACTCAGCATCGTGATGATGCGGTCGGCTTCGCCCAGCTTGTGGGTGCGCAGCACGACGGCTTCGTCGCGGTAGGTCGGCACCTCGCTATTGTCGCTGACGTGCCCAAGGACACCCCCCGACGCGGCCGGACGACCC
>DATDAP010000540.1:0-8774 GCA_036525335.1 Microlunatus sp.
CCAGCCGGAAGGTGTCGCCGGAGGCGACCAGGACCGGTGGGGTCCGGTCGTCGACGTCGAGGACGAATCCGGGGCGGACCATCTAGCGTGCTCCTGTCGGTGAGGTGATCATCGGGCCTGCGCGGAGCGCGGTTCTCATCGGGCCTGCGCGGAGCGCCGCGCTCATCGAGGCAGCGCCCAGCGGGGGGTCATCGGGGCGATCTTCCACTCCACGCTGGACCACTGGTTGGCGTTGGCCGCCCGCATCAAGGCGATGTCGGGACTGACGGCGATGGCGTTGCCGACCGCCGAGAGCATCGGCAGGTCGGAGTGGGAGTCGGCGTAGGCGAAGCTCCTGGTCAGGTCGATGCCCTGCAGCGCGGCGTAGTGGTTGAGCCAGGCCGCGCGTGACTCCCCGACCAACGGCGGTCCGGTGAGGAAGCCGGTGCATCGTCCGTCGGCGTCGGTGGACAGGTCGGCCGCCACGATCACGTCGAACAGCGGCTCCAGCGGACGGGTCAACGGCCGCACCACCCCGGTGACCAGCACGGTCTGGTGACCGGCCGCGCGATGCTCGCGGATCCGGCGGCCCGCATCGGGTGACAGTCGGCTGAGGATCGTCGGCGCGAGCTCGGTGTCCACGAACCGCTCCAGGGCCGCGAGGTCCGCGCCGGCGTAACGGCGGTAGACCGCGCGCAGGAAGGCGGCCCGGTCGCGCCGCTCGGCCCGCAGGTAGGACGGCAGCTTCTGCAGCACCTGGCTGAGCTCAGCGACCTGGCGGGGTCCGGACAGCTCCGGCAACCGGGACCACAGATACTGCTCGATCACGTTGGTGGACATGATGGTGCCGTCCAGGTCGAACACGGCCATCGCGGTCGCGCCGGCGGTGTCCCGGCTCAGGTCCTTCATGGTGGTAGGGCGGTTGCCGCGCCGGCGCCGCAGCGCGTCCATCCGTCGGATCGAGGAGGTGACCGACGGGCAGTGCACGTCCTGGATGTAGGTCTTCCAGTCATAGACGGCGGTGTCGAACGCGAAGATCGGCTGGTCGTCGGCGTGCAGCGACTCGGTCAGCGCGAGCGTGTGGTCGTCGACGAAGTGCAGCTCGGACTGGGCGTACTCGTTGTAGAGCGAGAGATAGCGGCGCAGGAAGCTCAGCCTCCCGCGGGTGCGGTCCAGGTCGTTGGCGAACTTTCGCGTGCGCGCCGACCGCGGCGCGGCGTCCAGCAGCCGGTTGGCGACCGTGTGCGCCCGCTCCGAGGTGGCCAGCAACCACTCCACCGAGGCCGCCCCGGGGAACTGCCACTGGGGCAGCCGGGCCGCTCCCCGCGGTCCGCCCTCGAGCGGGTGGACGGAGAAGTACTCGCGGATCTGGCCGTAGATCCCCTCGAAGGTCAACGGGTTGCGGGCCCCGGAGCTGACGTGGTAGAACTCCGGCCGGCCGATGGTCGGTGTGGTCGCGCAGACCGCCAGGATCGCGTTCACCACGTGGTCGCAGGGCACGATGTCGATCACCGAGTCCGGCGACGCCGGGAACTCGGGCAGCTCGCCGCGACCGTACGCCAGGATCAGTGGCTCGGCCATCTTGAAGCCCTCGATCCACCCCGGGTACGGGTGCAGCCAGGACGACTCGACGATGGCCGGGCGCACCACCGACACCTCGACGCCGGCACCCACCTCGGCCACCACCCGCTCCCCCAGTGCCTTGGTGAAGGTGTAGACGTCGGTCCAGCCCAGCGAACGGGCCCGCTCGGTGCCGGCCGTGACCAGCTCGGACTGGACCCACTCCAGCCGGCGCCGCTCGGTGTCGGCGGCGGTGGTCAGGTAGCCGGCCTGGCGGTGCTCCCGCTCGGCCTCCTTGCGCAGCGTCGTCAACCGCTCCGAGGTCCGCGACTCGGCCTCGATCAGGTCCCGCATGGCGAGCCCGGCGCGGGTCTCGGCCTCGTAGTCGATCGAGTGCACGTGAGCCGCCTCGGGGATCGCCCCCCGCCGCCGACCGGCGGTGTACGCCGTCGAGATGTGCACGTAGTGCGGGACCTTGAGCAGGTTGCCGTCGTCGTCGGAGCAGGCCTCGATCATCCGGTCCATCAGGGCCTTGGTGCCGACCACGTTGGTGGTGAAGGCCTGGTCGATGGGCGGATCGAAGGACACGTCGCCGGCGCAGTGCACCACGATGTCGAGGTCGGCGGGCAGCACCGGCACGTTCGGCAGATCGCCCTCGATCACGTCGATGCGGCTGTCGAGCAGCGCCTCCGGTCCCCCCGCAGCCTCCCGGACACTGCGGAAGATGTCTTTCTTGACCACGGTGATCATCCGGTCGCGGGCACCGGCGGAGCGCTTGCGGCGGACCAGCACCGCCGGCGTCGTCTCCGGCAGCTCGGTGAGGATCTTCCAGAGCAGCTGCTCGCCGATGAAGCCGGTGACGCCGGTCATCAGGATCTTCTTGCCGGCCAGCAGGTCGCGCAACCGGCCATCCAGCAGCGGTCGGTCGGCGTGCTCGGCGACCACGCTGCGACGGAACGTGTCGGCCGGCGAGACCACGGTCATGAGCGGTGCCTCTCGGGAGTGCAGGAGTGACCGGGGGCGACACGCTTTTCGTCGTTCACGATCACGACGAACGAGCGAGACCGAGCGGAGCGGGTGACCGCGGAGCGCGGAGCGCGACAGACCAACACGGTCATGCGGGGCGATCCTCCTTGCTCGAGACCCGGGTGAGCTCGAGCGCTTCGGTCAAGGTGAAGTTGCCGACGTACAGCGCGGTGCCGATGATGGCCCCCTCCACGCCCACCTCGACCAGCGCCGCGAGATCGGCGATGTCGGTGAGGGACGATATCCCACCACTGGCGACGACGGGGGCATCCGTACGCGAGCAGACGTCCCGCAGCAGCGTGGTGTTCGGCCCTGACAGCATGCCGTCGGAGGCGACGTCGGTGACCACGTAGCGGGTGCAGCCGGCCGCGTTCAGCCGGTCGAGGGTCTCGAACAGGTCGCCGCCCTCCCGGGTCCAGCCCCGGGCCGCCAGCCGCTGGCCCCGCACGTCGAGCCCGATGGCGATCTTGTCCTTGTACGTCGCGATCACCTCGGCGCACCACTCCGGTCGCTCCAGCGCCGCGGTGCCGATGTTGACCCGGGTGCAGCCGGTCGACAGGGCACGCTCCAGCGTGTCGTCGTCGCGGATCCCGCCGGACAGCTCCACCTGCAGACGCATCTGCGAAGTGACCTCGGCGATGATCTCGGCGTTGTCGCCACGGCCGAACGCGGCGTCCAGGTCGACCAGGTGGATCCACTCGGCGCCGGCGTCCTGCCAGCGTTGCGCCGCGGCCCGCGGGTCGCCGAACACCTTCTCCGAGCCTGCGACACCCTGCACCAGCTGGACCGCTTGACCACCGGACACATCGACCGCCGGCAGCAGCTGCAACCGGTCACCCCACCGCGCGTTCACCCGGTGACCCTATCGTCTCGCGAGCGACAGGCCCGGCTCAGCAGGCGGTGCTGGCCAGTCCGTGCTGCTGCCGGGCCGACCGGGTGACGGTCCCGAGGAAGCGGGAGGAGTTGGCTCCGGCATCGGCGGTGAACCACGCGGGATCGATGTCACAGACGAGCAGCTCGGCGGCGGTGTCGGCCAGCACGACCGGCAGCGTGTGCACGACCGTGGACGGAAAGCTGATCACCAGACGACCCACCGCACCCTCCCGGATGGCCACCTCCAGCGGCAGCTCGGGCATCTCGATCCGGAGGCCGAGATCCGCGATCCGGGCGAGTTTGCCGCGAGCCTCCTTGCGATGGGCGAAGTAGCGGTCGACGCCGTGCTGAGCCGCCAACGAGGCGACCGCGGTCAGATAGTCGTCCTCGCTGATCACCCCCGTGTCCACCAGCGAGGTGCCGACCAGATCGGCAGCCTCCTTGACCCGTGGTCGGGGGTGCTGAGCGCGCAGCCAGGCGTAGGTGTTGCGCAGCACCCGGGCGTTCGCGACCTCCACCGGGAGGCAGCTGAACACGGTCAACCGGGAGCCGGATCCCGGCCGCAGCCGCCGTCGCAGCGAGTCGGCGATCTGGTCCCGCGCGAAGGTGGTGATCTGGCGGCGGTGCTCCTCGGTCGCCACCTGGTGCCAGCGGCGCAGGTGCTCGCCGGTGGCCCACTGTCGGGCGAACTCCAGGGTGGCCGTGCCGTCGTCGACGATCACCACCTCCGACGTCCGGTAGACGCTGGCCACGACCTGCATCACGCCCGAGAACGGGTCACCGAGCACCAGCCGGTCGACACCGGCGAGATCCCCGGCCAGAGACCGCACCGTACGAGCGATCGCGGCGCCGCCCAGCCGCGGTTCGTGCCAGCTGACGGCCAGGCCGGCCTCGCGGGCGAGTCGGGCCATGCAGCGCAGCTGCCACCGGCTGGTCTCGTTCTTGGGAGCCAGGATCAACACGTCCGGCTCCGCTCCCGCGTGGTGCGCCCACTCGACCACGTTCAACAGCTGGGCCGGGCTTTCGACCAGGGCAACGGTGCGCATGGTCAGGAGGAGGCCCCGACAAGCTCGGTGCCGACCAGCGTGCCTTCGGCGGGACCCTGCACCCGGCGGAGCTTCTTCATGGCGTCGAGCTCCCCGTCGTAGATCTTCTTCACACCGTCGCCGAGGGACTCGCTGATGGTCCGGATGTCACGGACCAGGCGCTGCAGGCCGGGTGGTTCGACGGAGGCGGCCTGGTCGGAGCCCCACATCGCCCGATCCAGGGTGATGTGCCGCTCGATGAAGGTGGCGCCGAGGGCGACCGCCGCGAGCGTGGTCTGCAGTCCGACCTCGTGACCGGAGTAGCCGATGGGCACGTTCGGGAACTCGGCCTGCAGGGTGTGGATCATGCGCAGGTTCAGCTCCGACGGCTTGGCCGGATAGGTGCTGGTGGCGTGGCAGAGCACGATGGTGTCGCTGCCCAGCACCTCGACGGCGTGCCGGATCTGGCGCGGGGTGGACATCCCGGTGGACAGGATGATCGTGCAGCCGGTGGCCCGCAGGCGCCGGAGCAGCTCGTCGTCGGTCAGCGAGGCCGAGGCGACCTTGTGGGCCGGGACGTCGAACTGCTCGAGGAAGTCGACGGACTCGACGTCCCAGGGCGAGGCGAACCAGGCGATGCCGCGCTGCCGGGCGTACTCGTCGATCGCGGCGTACTCCTCGACCCCGAACTCGACCCGGTGCCGGTAGTCGATGTAGGTCATCCGACCCCAGGGGGTGTCCCGCTCGATCTCCCACTGGTCGCGCGGGGTGCAGACCTCGGGGGTGCGCTTCTGGAACTTCACCGCGTCGCAGCCGGCGGCCGCGGCCTGGTCGATCAGCGCGAACGCGTTGCTCAGCTCGCCGTTGTGGTTGATGCCGATCTCGCCGGTGACGTAGACCGGGCGACCAGCTCCGATGATCTTGTCGCCGATCGTGCGAGCGGGGCCCGCGAGGGTGGGGTACGTGCTCATGGCTGCGACGGTAGGAAGATCATCTTGCCGGACGGGAGTCGCCGTCTGAACGGCGGGCGAACAGCAGGCAACGCTCCCGGCCCCTGCGTCGCGGCAGGCCGGCCACGCCGCGGGTAGCTTCAGCAACGAGACATCCGGCGTTCACCCACAGGGCAGCCGATGATCATCGAAGATGCCGTCGGCCCTTCTAGCCTGCCCGCGTGCGCACCACCACTCGTGCCCTGACGCGGCACTACATCGACGCCCTCGACCTCGGCGGCGACGCCCTGGAGATCGGCGGCCACACGTTGGCGAACTGTGCCGGCGGACTGTTCGAGGAGCCTCGATTCCGTTACCAGGACCTCAATCTGGTCGCCTCCGACATCCCGAACACGATCATCGCCGACATCACCGGCTGCGCCGATGTCATTCCGGACTCCTCCTTCGACATCGTCTTCTCCTCCGACGTGTTCGAGCACATCGACCGTCCGTGGTTGGCGGCACAGGAGATCGCCCGGATCCTGCGTCCCGGCGGGATCGCGATCACCCACACGCTCTTCTCCTGGCGAAACCACCCGTGCCCGATCGACTACTGGCGCTACTCGGCGGAGTGCCTGGAGTTCCTGTTCGCCGATCTGACGTGTCTGGAGAAGGGCTACGACCTGAGTCAGCGCCGAGACGATCAGCCCGGCTTCTGGCCCTCGGGCAACGACTCGGTGCCGGTCGATCAGCTCGGCGGTTGGCGCGAGCACTGGAGCGTGTACTGCGTGTCGTACAAGGGCACCGGGGTCTCCGTGCCGAAGTTCAAGGACAGTGATCATCCCCTCGCCGTCCACCTGCGGCGGACTACCCAGGGTGCGGTGACCAATCCGCGGATGACCGGGACGGCCCGACCGCTGCCGCCCGATCCGGCGGACTCGCTGCGGCCCGAGCTGACCAAGATCAGCAGCGAGCTGCGGAGCCTGAAGACCGAGAACCGTCGGATGGTGAGCCGCGTCCAGGCCCAGGACGCCCGGCTCGGACGGATCGACAAGGCCGTGGACCGACGCTCGCTGCCGGAGCGGGCATACCGCAAGGTGCGACGTGCGCTGGCCCGGATCGGCCCGTGACGCCTCTGGTGTCGGTCATCGTGCCGGCCAAGGACCAGGAGCCGTACCTCAGTGACTGCCTGACCAGCCTGAACGGTCAGCTCGGCGATCCCGAGGCGCTGGAGGTGATCGTGATCGACGACGGCTCCGGCGACGCCACCGGGGAGATCGCCCAGAGCTTCGGCACCCGGCTGCCGGGTCTGGAGGTGCTGCGCAACCAGACATCGGTCGGACTGGCGTCGGCCCGTAACCAGGGACTCGACCGGGCGTCGGGTCGCTATCTGGTCTACCTCGACGGCGACGACTGGCTGGCCCGCGGCCACCTGAACCGGATGGTCGAGGTGATCGCGCGGCTTGACGTCGACTTCGTCCGCACCGACCACGTGCAGACCACCCAGGGCCGGCGATCGGTGGCCCTCGCCCCGGAAGCCCGCCGCAACCGGGTGCTCGATCCCCGTTCGTCGATCCTGCCGACGTCGACATCGACCATGGTCGACTACTGCTACGCCTGGGCCGGGATCTTCGATCGACGAATCGCGGACCTGCTGCGGTTTCCCGACGGCCTGTTCACCGCCGAGGACCGGGCCTGGTGCTGGCGGCTGCACCTGCAGGCATCCTCGTACGCCGTCGCCGGTCCTCCCGGGATCCTGTACCGCCGGGGCGTACCGACCTCGTTGACCCAGGTCCTCGACCGTCGTCAGCTGGACTTCCTGCCCTCCTTCGAGCTCGTCTTCGACCTGGTGCGGCAGGATCCGCAAGCTCAGCGGTGGTGGCCCAAGGCGGCCCGGATGTTCCTGGCCGTGCTGGCCCGGCACGTGGGCCGTCGGCCCCAGATGACGCCCGCGGACCGAGCGGAGCTGAGTGCCCGTGCGCGTTCGGTCCTGGCTCAGATACCCGAGGACGTGCTCAGCGACACGTACGCGGCGGCGAAACCGGACCGGCGGACGCTGCTTGCTCCGTACGTGCTGGGTCGCCCCGCAGCGGCACGCCTTCGGCTGATCGAGCGGCTGACACCCGTCCGGACCGCTCGAGGAGGGGCCCCGTGAAGCAGCTGATCATCGCGTCCACCTTCTTCCAGTGCCTGTCGTTGGTCGCCGCGGTCGAGGCCGGCGAGCTGCCGGAGGCCGGTGAGCGGATCCTGGTGCTGGCGGACGGCTCGCAGGCCCCGGAGCTGACCGTGCCGCTGGCCGAGCACGACGGCTTCGCGGTGGTGCGGTCGCGGTTCGATCGGGTCGTCGATCTGGCCGAGCTGCTCTATCCCCGGCGCCCAGTGCAGTTCTCCCCGCGCCGCGAGGAGTACCCCGTCTGGGAGCGGCTGCTGCGCAGCCACTGGCGGCTCGGCGGCGGCCCGCTGCAGCTCGTCCTGGACTTCGTGCAGGTCAACCCCGGTTACTCCCTGGCCGGCGTGTTCGCCGACGCCGAGCTGTGGACGCACTCGGACGGTCTGATGACGTACTCACCGACCCGGCGGACCCTCCCGCTGGCCATCTCCCAGCGGCTGACCGCGTTGGTGCACCTCGATCTGGTGCCCGGACTGACCCCGCAGATGCTCAGCGAGTACGGCGTCGTACGGCGTCCGATCCCCCTGCATGCGCTGGGGGCGGTGCTCGACGAGGTCCGATCAGCGGTCGGCGACGTCGACGGCGAAGAGGACGGGCGACCCACCGCCCTGGTGCTCGGGCAGTACCTGAGCAGGCTCGGTCTGCTGAGCGCGGCCGAAGAGTCCGAGCTGAACCGGACGCTGGTGCTGGAGGCGGCCGACCGGGGCGCCGAGGTCTGTGTCTTCAAGCCACACCCGGCGGCCCCGCCGGCCCACTCCCTCGCCCTGGCCGACGCCGCCCGAACGGCCGGAGTCGAGCTGGTCGTGGACACCCGACCGGAAGCGGCCGAGCTGACGATGCACCGCCGCCGGCCGCGGTGGGTGATCAGCTGCTTCTCCACCGGCCTGACCACCGCGCGCCATCTGCTGGGTCGGGAGGCGGTCGCCGTCGGCACCTCGGGGCTGCTACCCCGGCTCGCGCCGTACGAGAACAGCAACCGGGTGCCGTTGGTGCTGACCGAGGCGCTGTTCCATCGGACCGATTTCAGCCCACCGGCGCTGTCCGGACCGTCCTCGGAGAGTCGGGACCTGCAGCGGTTGGTCGACACCGTGGCCTACTGCATGCAACCGGCCCTGCGACCCGAGACGGCCCCGGCCGCGGTGTCGTACCTGGAGGTGCTGGCCCGAGAGCCGGAGCTGCTGGGACTGTTCTTCAAGCGACGGCGGTTGACCC
>DATDAP010000541.1:0-11564 GCA_036525335.1 Microlunatus sp.
CTGGGCGCACGGAGCGGACGCGTACGGTTCGGATGTCGGTGCCTACCGGGAGTATCTGGTCAACCACGAGGTCGGGCACCGGCTCGGCCACTACCACGTGGGCTGTCCAGGCAAGGGGAAGCGGGCTCCGGTGATGATGCAACAGACCAAGGGCGTCGGGTCGTGCGACGCCAACCCCTGGCCGGCGCCCAGGCGCCGCGGCTGATTGACCCGTGCGGTGACCGGGCAGGACTTCCGCGAGCGGCGGATCACCTTCGATCGACCGGTGCTGGTCGATCCGCTGATCCGTGCGCATCGCCGTGGACCCGGCGACCCGACCCACCGGCGCCTCGGCCCGAGGCACTGGCTTCGGGCCTCGCGGACCCCGGAGGGACCGGTGCTGCTGCGGCTCGCCGGGGTCGGGACGAACGTGGCGGCCCGCGCCTGGGGAGACGGGGCCGACTGGACCCTCGACCAGCTCCCGCGACTGCTCGGCACGGCCGACGACGCGACCGGTTTCGTCCCGCGACCCGAGCACGCCGCCCTGGTGCTGGCGCACCGGCGTCTCGGGGAGATCCGGATCGGCCGGTCCGAGTTGGTCTGGGAGGCTCTTGCGCCCGCCTGCCTGGAACAGGTGGTGACCGGCAAGGAGGCGTTCCGCGCGTTCCGCCTGCTGGTGACGGAGTTCGGTGAGCTCGGCCCGGGGCCGGCGGCCGATCCGGAGTCGGTGGCGTACGGGATGCGAGTGCCGCCGCCGGCCGAGGTGTGGGCGCGGATCCCGACCTGGCGGTTCCTGGCGGCCGGGGTGGAGCAGCGCCGAAGCGCGACCTTGGTCCGAGCGGCGAGTCGGGCCCGGGCCCTGGAGCGTACTCTGGTGGGCGACAACCCGGCCGCGGATCGGGCCCTGCGAAGTCTGCCGGGCATCGGTCCGTGGACCTCGGCGGAGGTCCGACAACGGGCCCACGGCGACGCCGATGCGTGGAGCATCCACGACTACCACGTGGCCAAGGACATCACGTACGCGCTGGTCGGGGAGCCGCTCGACGACGCCGCCTGCCTGGAGATCCTGGAGCCCTACCGCGGTCACCGCTATCGGGTGCAGCTGCTGCTGTCGCTGTCCGCCGCGCGGCGACCGCGCCGGGCGCCGCGGATGAGTTTGCCGACCCATACGCCGTACGCGACGAGGGGTCGGTCGTAGTCTGCAGAGGCCGGCCGTGACGACCGCGGTGGCAGAGAGGACGCCCATGACCTCGCGTGCTGCGCGGATCGCCCTGGTGGTGGTGGGCGCGCTTGCCGTGCTCACCGGTGGGGTCTGGATCGGTCAGGGTCTGAACCTCATCCCCGGCAGCGTGATGACCGGTGACAGGAAGTGGTTCTACATCGGCCTCGTGGTCCTGGTCGTCGGAGTGCTCGTGCTGCTGGCTGGTCTCCGTCGGTCGCGTCTGACCCGATGAGCGACGAGCCGACGGCGACCGGGATCGCCGAGCTGCTGGTGGCGGCTCGCCGCGCGGGACGCAGCCTGGGGGGCTTCCCGGGCGCAGCGCCCGCCGGCATGACCGAGGCCTACCGGATCCAGGATGCGGCGATCGCCCTCTGGTCGGACACTCTGGTCGGTTGGAAGATCGGCTACATCGCTCCCGAGCGGCGAACGCCCGGCGAGCCGGACCGCCTCGTCGGTCCCATCTGGAGCCGTGGCTGTCACCCGAGCGACGGCCCGCCGGTCGAGGCCGGCGTCTTCGCCGACGGGTTCGCCGCCGTGGAGGCGGAGTTCTTGGTCCGGCTGGCACAAGATCTTCCCGACCACCACGGCGCCTGGACGGCCGCGGAGGTGGCGGAGCTGGAGCAGCAGCTGCTGGTCGGTATCGAGGTGGCAAGCAGCCCGATCCCCGACATCAACGCCCTCGGCCCGACCGTGATCGCCGCCGACTTCGGCAACAACAACGGACTGCTGATCGGTCCGGAGCTCGGGGCCGCAGCGGGGATCGAGCTGGTCTGCTCCATCGACGGCGAGCCAGTGGGGGAGGGTGCGGCGGCGAACCTGCCGGGTGGACTGCACCACGGTCTGGCCACCGCCCTGAACGTGCTCGCCGACCGCGGTCACTCTGTCCGCGCGGGCACGGTCTTCGCCACCGGCGCCATCACCGGCATCCACCCGATCCGGCCCGGCCAGCACTGTCGGGTCGACGTCCGCGACCGATCGTCTGGTGACGAGGGACCGTCGCTGGAGCTGTGGACGGTCGATCTGGATCAGCCGAGCTGATCGGTCCTCGACCCCGAGCAATGGGTGTTTCGTGGTGGTCGGGCCGGTCGGTGGTTCCGGTGGATGAGGACGGGGTGTGGAGCATCTTCTGCATGGCGTTCCGGGTGGCGTGGTCCATGTTCCCGGTCTGGGGAGGCCGGCGTCGCCCTGAAGGAGCCGGATGGACTGCTGCATCTCGGGGGACATGACTCCGTCGAGGTTGCCGTCGTAGTAGTCGAGGGTGCTGAGGTCCTTCTGCCAGTGCAGGATCTGCGCCGAGGACGGGGTGCTGGAGTGGTGGCTGTGCCCGCCGGTGTAGCTACCGCCGCCGGCGCTCTCGGTTCTGGTGCTGTGACTCGTGGTGGTGATCGTGGTGGCAGCGGTCGGGATGGTGGTGGCGTTGGCGGCGGGTGCGGCGAAGCCCATGAAGACGGTGATGCCGGCCAGGGCGAGGCGGCGGTGCCGGTGGTGGCCACGATCCAGCCCGTGGGCTTCCTGCCGGTGGGCCGGGGTCCCCGTGAGTCGAGCTCGGGGCTGGTGTGGGTCATGCGTATCGCCTCTTCGATTGTCGGCCGCCGTGGTGCGACCAGGTGAGGCCAGCTCTGCGGCCGGATCGAGGAGGAGACGGTCGGGCGAGTGGTGGATCCCGCGATGGAATCCGGTGTCCCCCGATCGGTGGACGCCACCGAGGTCGCGGGGCCGCCCTCAACGAGGCCGAGCGTTGCGCAGCCGGATCCCGCTGAACCCCACAGTGGAGGAGATGACCGCGTCCCACCACGGCCACAGGGTCGACACCAACCGGAGCTCGATGCCGGCGCGGTCGTGCGCGGCGACGAGATCGCCGACCGGTTCCGGCCGGCCGAGCGGGTGCACGGTCGACCGGGCGACGTGGGCATGTGAGCTGGGGTCGTGGGAGTACGGCTCGAAGTCAGCGGCGTCGAAGGCGTACGCGTAGAGAAGCACCGCCTGCAGCCGCGTCAACCAGTCGTACTCGATCATGTGCACGCGGTGGGCGCTCGGACCGAGGATCGCGAGCCGGTCCTCGTCGGTCGTCGACTCCGTGGCCCAGGCCAGAGCGCGTGGGCAGTCCCGCGGGAACCAGTAGTCCGGGGCGCGCTCGGCGTCGACGGCCCAGACCACCGCTTCAGGTTCGCTCGAGGTGGGGGCCACGTGCGGCGCGAACTTGCGGATGGCCGGGTCCTCCGAGAAGTGCAGGACGGTTCCCGGCTGCGGTCGCATCCAGGCAGGGTAGGGCTCCGTACGCACCGCGCCGGGAACCTGGCGCGCCGCGATCGTACGAACCGCTGTCGAGAAGTAGGTACGCCACGTGATGACCGGGTTCAGAGGTGCGCGGGCTACTTCTCGAGCACTTCCATCGGCGGAGTGACCGCGGCCGTGACCACTAGCGTGTCCGGGTGACCGTCTACTTGATCGTGGGCCTGCCCGGTTCCGGGAAGACCACGCGAGCCAAGGAGCTCGAGGTCAGCGAGGCAGCCCTCCGGCTGACGCCGGACGACTGGCAGATGGCGGTGTTCACCGGTGACAGCCCGACCCGATGGCGCTCGAAGGAGCGCGCCGAGCAGCGTTTCCGGATCGAGGGCAAGCTGGTGGAGGTCGGGATGCGGGCTGCTCAGCTGGGCATCGACGTCGTCTTCGACTTCGGCCTGTGGGGCAAGGACGAGCGCTCGGCGCTCCGTTGGATGGCGGCCTCGCTCGGCGTCCGCGCCGAGGTCATCTACCTGCCGATCGGTTATGAAGAGCAGCGCGGACGCATCACCGAGCGGTACGAGAGCGAGGCGGGTCAGTTCCAGATGAGCGATGCCGAGCTGAAACGATGGCAGCTGCAGTTCCAGGCACCGGACTCCGCGGAGCTGCGCGGCGACCCGATCCCCGCGGTGCCGCCGGGGTATGCGACCTGGCCGGAGTGGGCGTCCGAGCACTGGCCGTCGCTGTCGGCACAGTGACTCCCTGCCGACCGTCGACCCGAGGCTGTCGGTCGAGCCCGGCATGATCGGGGCATGCGGCTCAGCGAGAGGCAGCTCAACCGGACGCTGCTGCGGCGGCAGCTGCTGGTGGAGCGCGAGTCGCTCGGGGTGGTGGAGGCGGTGCGGCGGCTGGTCGGGCTCCAGGCCCAGCAGGCGGCCGCTCCGTACGTCGCCCTGTGGAACCGGATCAGAAACTTCGATCCCGCCGAGCTGGACGCCGCCTTCGCGGAGCACCGGATCGTCAAGGCGACTCTGCTCCGGATCACGCTGCACGCGGTCGCCGTCGAGGATCGCGACGTCTTCCATCGCGCGATGGTGCAGACCCTCAGGGCGGCCCGGCTCAGCGATCCGCGCTTCACCCGGACGGGCCTGACCAGCGCCGATGCCGACGCCAGCGTCGACGATCTGCTGACCTTCCTGGCCACACCGCGGACCAACACCGAGGTGGACGCGTTCTTCGTCGAGCGGTTTCCCGAGCCACGCGAGACCGGCATCTGGTGGGCGCTGCGGTCGTACGCGCCGCTGATCCACGCCCCGGGGCCGCACCCGTGGACGTACGGTCCGCGTCCGTCCTACCTGGCCGCGCCGGCTCCGCCTTCCGGGACACCGATCGACGCGGACACCGCCATGCTCGAGCTGGCCCGGCGCTACCTGGCGGCGTACGGTCCCGCGACGCCTGCCGACCTGGCCCAGTTCTCCACGTTCTACCGACCACCGGCCAAACAGGCCTTCGCCGACCTGACCGATGAGCTCGTGCAGCACACCGGGCCGGACGACAAGCCGATCGTCGACCTGGTCGGGGAGGTCGTCGCCGACGAGGACACGCCGGCCCCACCCCGGTTGCTCGGCATGTGGGACAACGCCCTGCTGGCCCACACCGACCGCGGTCGGTTGATCCCCGCCGAGCACCGGACCACCGTGATCCGGCGCAACGGTGACGTGCTGCCGATGCTGCTGGTCGACGGCTACGTGGCGGGGGTCTGGCGGCCGGTCGAGCAGGGGATCGAGGCGACCGCCTTCCGCCGACTGTCGAAGGCGGTCTGGGAGGGTCTCGCCGCCGAGGCCCATGATCTGAAAGCGATGCTGGCGGGCCGGGAGCCGCTGGTGTTCGGCCGGTACGGGCACTGGTGGAAGACGATCGACGGGGCGCAGGTGAAGATGCTGTGACGAGCGAGGGAGTGACGATGACGCACGAGATCGAGCCGGCCCTGGCTGACTGGCTGCTGGACACCGACCCCGCGCTGCGCTGGCAGGTCGAGCGCGATCTGCTGGATGAGCCCGAGGAGGTCTGGGGCGCGACCCGGGCCCGGATCGCCACCGAGGGTCGAGGTGCGGAGCTGCTGGCGCGGCAGGATCCCGACGGGCAGTGGGCCGGCGGCGCCTACTTCCCCGCCGATTTCGCCTTCGACGGACCGGAGGCCGCCGACGGACAGCCCTACACCGCGACCACCTGGTCCCTCAACACCCTGCGCGAGTGGGGGCTCGATGCCGCCGCTCTCACGGGTACGGCCGACAAGCTGGCCACGAGCTCGCGCTGGGAGTACGACGACCTGCCCTACTGGGGCGGCGAGGTCGACGCCTGCATCAACGCGTTCACCCTGGCCAACGGCGTCTGGCTGGGCGCGGACGTGAGCGCGCTCGCCCGCTGGTTCCCCGAGCACCGGTTGTCCGACGGCGGCTGGAACTGCGAGTGGGTCGAGGGATCCACCCGCTCGTCGTTCCACTCCACGCTCAACACCATCCGGGGGCTGCTCTCATACGAGCGCGCGATCGGCGGGGACGACACACTGCGGGCGGCTCGGCACGCGGCGGAGGAGTATCTGCTGGAGAGGCGGCTGATGTACCTGCTGAGCACCGGTGAGCTCGTCGGGCCATGGGTCGCCTGGTTCGCGTACCCGTTCCGCTGGTGCTACACGGCGCTTCGGGCGGTCGACCACTTCCGCGAGGCCTCGTTGTACGACGGCCGACCCCCGGACCAGCGGATGGCCGGGGCGATCGAGCTGGTCCGTTCGGCTCGCGAGCCCGATGGCGCCTGGCGGCAGGAACGGCGCCACCCGGGCCGGGTCTGGTTCGACATCGACGTGCCGGTGGGCGAGCGCTCGCCGTGGCTCACCTTCCACGCGCTCCGGGTGCTCCGCTGGTGGGACGGCGGGTAGCCCGTTGTGGCGAGGACGTTTCGGGACGCGACTCTTGCGAACCGCGCCGCGAGGTGGTCTCGTGGTGAACGCCAGCTGAACCTGTCCCGCGGGTCATCCGGTCAGCCCGTGACGTCGCGGACGTCCGTGCCCTGCTCGGCGAACGCCTTGAAGTCCTGCATGTGGAGCAGCGACTGCTTGCGGAACGAGCTGCGCATGACCTGCCCCACCAGTCGCATCGGTAAGCCGCTGAACCGGTACTCGTTCTCGCTCACCCAGAGCGTTGCTTCCGGGCTGGCTTCAGTCAGCTGCTCGCGCGCTGCGCTCCACATGCCCTTGGCGACGATCTCGCGGTCGAAGTGAACGACGTCCCCTCGCGGGATCCCGTGCAGGTTCGTCGGTTCCCGGCGGGTGATGGTCTCGGTGCACTCCATCTGCTGCTGCCCCATCTGCAACACGACGCGTGACGTGGTGCCGACCTGTCCGTGCATCCCGTTCAATGGCTCGTGCAGCACCAGGCCTCGCAACCAGTTCGGCAGGTGTGCGGGTTCGGCCAGCAGCTGGGCCGCCCGCTCGCGCGGTAGGGCGATCTCCAGCGAGACGGTGTACTTCACGGCAGAGTGTTCCCGTCTGTGTGAGAGACCACCGAGTATATAAGACTGTACTAATATAGAAACCTCGGCCGCGAGGTCGCACTCGCGGGCCAGCGTCGCTGGCTCAGAAGATCGGCTCGGTGAGCTCGTCCAGGTCTTCGCGGGTGGTCGCTCCGGGCAGCTGGACGGTGAACTCGGCTCCACCCTGCGCCGATCTTCCCGCCGTGATCCAGCCTCCGTGTCGTTGCACCGTCTGGGCGACGATCGACAGCCCGAGACCGGTGCCGGGGGTGTTGCGGGCGGTGTCGGCGCGGTAGAAGCGGTCGAAGATGTGGGGGAGATCGGCGTCGGCGATGCCGGGCCCCTGGTCGGCCACCCGAAGCCGATCGCCCTCCAGATAGATCCGCACCGTGCCGTCCGGCGGACTCCACTTCACCGCGTTGTCCAGCAGGTTCGTGATGGCGCGCTCCAGGTCGTCGGACTCGCCCATCACGTACAGTGGGCTCAGCTCGACGTCGAACTCCACTCCCTTCGGTGCGCGCCGGCGCGCTCGTTCCAATGCGGCGGTGATGACGTCGCGCAGGTCGATCGGCTCCGGCGCCGCGGCCACCTGGTCGTCGCGGGCCAGCGAGACCAGGTCCTTGATCAAGGCGGTGAACTCGGCGAGCTGAGCGTTGACGTCGCTGAAGATCTCCCTGCGGTCGGTCTCGCTCAACATGTGCGACGTCGCGTCCAGCGACAGCAGCTCGATGTTGGTGCGCAAGCTGGTCAGCGGGGTCCGCAGCTCGTGACCGGCGTCGGCCATCAGCCGCTGCTGCCGTTCGCGGGAGGAGCCGAGCGAGGACAGCATCCGGTTGAACGAGTCGGCCAGCCGGGCCACGTCCCCGCTGCCGGTCACGGGGATCGGGGTGAGGTCGTCGGTCTGCGCGACGTACTCCACCGCGGCCGTCAGCTGGCGTACGGGTCGCAGGCCCGACCGAGCCACGGCCGTACCGGCTGCCCCGGCCAGCACGACCCCGGTCGCGCCGAACAGCACGAGCACGATCCACAACGAGCTGAGGATGTCGTTGGTGACGTTCAGTGGGCGGCCGAGCACGAGGGCGTAGTTGTCGAGGCCTTCCAGCGGGACGGCCACCATCCGGTACGGTCGCCCGTCGGTGGCTGCGCCGGACCGGGCCGAGACGCCGTTGTGGAGCCGGGCGACGGCGAGCTCCTCGTCGCCGACCTCGAGGTGCACCTGCTCGCCCTGGACGAAGAACACCTGACCGTCGGCGCGCACCACGGCGACGCTGAAGTTGCCGGCCTCCAGGGTGAACTCGGTCAGCCCGCCGATGTTGCGGATGTTGCGGGCGACCGGACTGGCCAACGCCTCCGCGACCTCGGTCAGCTCGCTGTCCAGGCTGCGGTAGAGGGCGAGTCGCAGGGTGAAGTAGCCGGCCATGCCGGTCACAGCGACCGCCACCGCGACCGCGAAGCTGGTGAGCAGGGCCACCCGACGCTGCAGGGGGAACTTCCGCAGCTTCTCTCGCAACCGGACCCGCCAGAGACGGACCAGGGCCGCCGGCCGGATCACCAGCCCGCCTCAGAGGGCGAGGACGCCTCTGCTGCGGAGAGCCGGCAGATCACGGAGGCGTCTCGCGGAGCACGTACCCGACTCCGCGGACGGTGTGCAGCAGACGCGGCTCACCGTCGGCCTCGGTCTTGCGCCGCAGATAGCCGATGTAGACCTCGAGCGAGTTCGCCGTGGTCGGGAAGTCGAAGCCCCACACCTCGTTCAGCAGCCAGGACCTTTCCAGCACCCGGCGCGGATGGTGCATGAACGCCTCGAGCAGGGCGAACTCGGTCCGGGTCAGGTTGATCGCCCGGGTCCCCCGCAGCACCTCGCGGGTCTGCGTGTTCAGTACGAGGTCGGAGAACGTCAGCGCCTGCGTCGACGGGTCATTCGAGTCCGCTGTGGTCCCCGCGCGCCGTACCAGGGCGCGGAGCCGGGCCAGCAGCTCGTCCAGGGCGAACGGTTTGGCCATGTAGTCGTCGCCGCCGGCGTCCAGCCCGTCGACCCGGTCGTTGACCGCGTCGCGGGCGGTGAGCACGAGGATCGGGACGTCGTTGCCGGCCGCACGGAGCATCCGGGTCGCCTCCAGACCGTCCAGCCGGGGCATCATCACGTCCATGATCACCGCGTCCGGTCGGCTGGCCGCCAGTCGGGCCAGCGCCTGCAGGCCGTCCTCGGCCGTGCTGACCTCGTACCCGTTGTACTGCAGCGAACGCTGCAACGAGTCGCGTACGGCTTGATCATCGTCGACGACCAGGATCTGCATGCCTAGAGACTAGTGGGGCAAGGCTGTGACGCCTCTCAGGTGAGCCGTCAGCGGTTCTCAGCCGGGCGGGTGATCGCACCCAGCAGCGAGCCGAGCAGAGTCGGATCGGCCCGGCGCTGGTCGAACAGCCCCATGGTCTGCAGGTGGTTGTGGGTGGCGGCCAGCAGCGGGACGGCGTCCTCGATGGGCACGGTCAGCTCCAGCCCGGCATGGGTCAGTGCGTCGGTGATCAGGGCGGCGACCTGGTCGAGGCAGGTGTCGACGAAGCTCAGGTAGGGCTCGCGGAGGGCCGGATCGCGAGCGGCGTACAGCATCATCGCGCGGTCGGTGATCACGTCTTCGTTGGAGCCGCCGAGACCGGCGCCGGAGCCGGTGAGGGCCCACATGGCGATCGACACGAGCTCGTCGGTGCCCTTGTCCCCGGCCGCCTTCATGGTGGCGATGGCCTGCTGCGCCGCCGCGAACTGGAGCTGGATGCTCTGCTGGATCATCGCCAGCACCAGCTCGGAGCGGTCGGAGAAGTTCGAGTAGAAGGCACCGCGGGTGAAGCCGGCCGCCTCACAGATCTCCTCGACGCTGGCCGCTTCGACACTCTGCTCGGCGAAGACGGTGCGAGCAGCGGCCATCAGCCGCTCGCGGGTCTGGGCTCGGCGGGCGGTGATCGTCGGCTCGGACGTGGCCTGGGTGCTCACGGCGTGTCCCTCCTTCGCGAGTTCTTGTCGGCTCGGATAGATACAGTACTGTATCGGATACAAGACTGTATTCAATTCGTCCGGAGGGCGGTCCGACCGCGTGTCTTCCTACCTGTACGCCCTCGGGCGGGCCGCCTACCGGCGGCGCGTCCGGGTGCTGCTGATCTGGTTGGCCGTGCTGGTGGTCGCCCTGGCGGGTGCCGGGGCGCTCGGCGGCAAGTTCGACGAGGCCTTCACCGTGCCCGGCACCGAGTCGCAGGCGGCGCTGGACTCGCTCAACCGGACCTTCCCGCAAGCGGGCGGAGTCACCGCCCAGGTGGTGGTCGTCCTCCCCGAAGGCTCGAACGTCCGGGACGCCGACAACAAGGCGGCGATCAACGACGCGACCAAGGCCTTCGCGAAGATCGACGACGTCGACTCGGCCAGGTCGCCGTTCGACGAGTACGCGAAGGGCGTGATCAACGACGACAACCGGGCCGCCATCATCCAGCTGCAGCTGATCACCGTTGACGGGGCGGTCACGGAGACCACCTTCGCCGCGATCGACGCCGAGACCCAGGCCCTGCAGGCCGCGATCCCGGGCTCGCAGGTGTCACCGGGCGGTTCGGCCTACAGCGACAGCCGACCCGGTCTCACCATCACCGAGGGGCTCGGGGTGGTGATCGCCCTGATCGTCCTTTGGCTCACCCTGGGTTCGTTGCGAGCGGCAGGGATGCCGCTGATCACGGCCCTGCTGGGTGTCGGGCTGACCGTGATGTTGATCTTCGCGGCCACCGGTCTGACCACCGTCTCCTCGACCACCCCGCTGCTGGCGATCATGCTGGGGCTCGCTGTCGGCATCGACTACGCCCTGTTCATCACCTCCCGCCATCGTGATCAGCTGGCGGCCGGGATGGACGCCGAGGAGTCCGTCGCCGAGGCCGTCGCCACCGCCGGCTCGGCCGTGGTGTTCGCCGGGCTCACCGTGATGATCGCGCTCAGCGGACTGGCCGTGGCGGGCATCCCCTTCCTCACCACCATGGGGGTCGCGGCCTCGGTCGGGGTCGGTATCGCCGTCGTCATCGCGCTCACCCTGCTGCCCGCCATGCTCGGTTTCGCCGGCGAGAAGCTGCGGCCCAAGCCCCGCAAGGCTCGCGCACCGAAACCCGATGCGGCACCCCGCACGGCGCGGACCCCGTTCCCCCGAGTATGGGTGCGCGGGGTCACCAAGTGGCCCGTGCTGACCATCCTGCTCGTGGTGGTGGCGCTGGGCGCGCTGGCCTATCCGGCCAAGGACCTGCGGATCGCCCTGCCCAACAACGGCACCGCCGCCGAGGGCACCCCGGCCCGGGTCACCTACGACCTGATCGACGAGCAGTTCGGGGTGGGCTACAACGGACCGTTGATCATCAGCGCGACCATCGTCGGCTCCGACGACCCGCTCGGGGTGATGGACGGGATCGCCGACGAGCTGCGGGCCCTGCCCGGGGTGGCCAGCGTGCCGCTGTCCACGCCGAACGAGAACGCCGAGGTCGGCATCGTCCAGGTCATCCCCACCGGGGCTCCGGACTCGGAGGAGACCAAGGACCTGGTGCTGCGGATCCGCGCGATGCACGACCACTTCCTGGACGAGTACGACGTACC
>DATDAP010000542.1:0-9049 GCA_036525335.1 Microlunatus sp.
GCGTTGTCGTACAGCATCTTCTCGAAGTGCGGCACCACCCAGCCGGCGTCCACGCTGTAGCGGGCGAAGCCGCCGGCCAGCTGGTCGTAGAGACCGCCCCGCGCCATGGCCCGACAGGTGGCGTCGACCATGATCATCGACGCGTCGTCACCCAGCCGGAGCAGCCCCTCCAGCACCATCGACGGCGGGAACTTGGGAGCACCACCGAAGCCCCCGCGCACCTCGTCGAACTCCCGCTGCAGCTCGGCCCGGGCCTGGTCCAGGCCCGCGACGGTGACCTCGCCGGGCAGCCGCGGGGCGTGCCGCTGAGCGAGCTCGCCGGCGATGCCGTCGGCGCTGGACAGCACCTCGTCGCGTCGGTCTCGCCAGGCGGAAGCGATGGCGTCCAGCACCTCGCCGAACGCGGGCAGTCCGTGACCGGGACGGGGCGGGAAGTAGGTGCCGGCGTAGAACGGGCGACGGTCCGGGGTGACGAACACGCTCATCGGCCAGCCACCCTGGCCGGTCAGTGCCTGGGTCGCGGCCATGAACACCGCGTCGACGTCCGGCCGCTCCTCCCGGTCCACCTTGATCGAGACGAAGTCGGCGTTCAGCTGCTGTGCTCTGGTCGGATCTTCGAACGACTCGTGCGCCATCACGTGACACCAGTGGCAGGCCGCGTACCCGACCGACAAGAACACCGGTACGTCTCGACGCTCCGCCTCCGCGAACGCCTCGTCGCACCACGGCCACCAGTCCACCGGGTTGTCGGCGTGCTGGCGCAGGTAGGGGCTGGTCGCGTCGGCCAGGCGGTTGGGCATGCCGTCCAACCTACGACCTGCTCATCGCGCGAACGGACGGTGCCTGACCGCCTAGCCTTGACCGATGACGAGGCGTCGGGCGACCGCGGACGATGTCCACGACCTCGCCGAGTCGATGCCGCACGCTAAGGTCATCCACGGCCCGAAGGGCAATCCCGTCTACCAGGTGGGCGGCAAGTCGTTCGTGTTCTTCCGGACACCGCGTCCGGACGCCGTCGATCCCGACACCGGCCAGCGGTACGACGACGTGATCATGATCTGGGTCGGCTCGGAGGCCGACAAGCTCGCCCTGGTGGAGGACTCGGACAGTCCGTTCTTCAGCACCGAGCACTTCGACGGGCACCCGTCGGTGCTGATCCGCGCCGGTCGGCTCGGCGAGCTGTCGTACGCCGAGCTGGCCGAGATCGTGCAGGACGCCTGGCTCGCCCAGGCCTCCACCCGGCGCGGCCAGCAGTGGCTGGCCGCCCGCGGACTAGCGTGAGTCCGCCGCGCCCGCCTGTCTGAGGTAGGTCCGCAGGACCTCGGGGTCGAACTGCTCCGGCTTCGAGCAGCGCACGTTGCGGGTCTTGTACCCGACGCCCTCCAGCAGACCGTACGGGTCCTCGAACTCTCCCCCGTCGGTGAAGTTGAACGTGATGCCCTTCTTGGTCGGACTCACGGTGACCACGATCCGGTTCAGCCGGTACACCGGCACCCCCGGGTAGGCCTCGGTCCCGCCGCGCATCTCCTCGGACAGCTGGGGGAACTCGATGCGGACGAGCTCGCGGAAGGCGGCGAAGATCGGACGGTAGGGCGGCAGCACCTTGGCCTCGACGAACGCATCGACCTGGTCGTTGATGGGCAGCTCGGTCATGAGCAGCATTGTGCTCGCCCGCTGCGGCCGGCTACAGCCCCAGCTTGTGCGCCGCCGCGTTCCAGCGCAGCTCATTGCGGAAGGCGCGGTGGGTGGTGCTCGCGTCGATCAGGGAGAGCTCGGTGTTCACCATCGCGGCAAAGTCGGTCAGCTCCTCCACCCCGACTGCGGCGGACAGGACGGTGTGGTGCGGACCGCCGGCCTCCAACCAGCACTCCGCGGAGGTGGCCAGCGACGGCTCCGGCTCCCACACCGCGCGGGCGACCGGGAGGTTCGGCAGCGCCGGGTGATCCACCACGGTGACAGCGTTGGCCACCAGTCGGAACCGGTCGCCGACGTCGCAGATGCCGAGGACGACGGCCGGACCGGTGACCGCGTCGAAGACCAGCCGTACGGGGTCCTCACGGTCGCCGATGCCCAGCGGGTGGATCTCGACCCGGGGTCGCCCCGCCGCGATGGTCGGACAGACCTCGAGCATGTGCGAGCCGAGGATCCGCGGGGTGCCGGACAGGTCGTAGGTGTAGTCCTCCATGAACGAGGTCGGCCCACCGGGTGCCATCGCCTTGAGGGTGTGCAACATGACCGAGGTCTTCCAGTCACCCTCCCCACCGAACCCGAAACCGTCGGCCATCAGCCGCTGGACGGCGAGTCCCGGCAGCTGCCGCAGCCCGCCCAGGTCCTCGAAGTTGGTGGTGAAGGCGCCGAACCCGCCGTCGGTCAGGAACGTCCGCATGCCGGCCTCGATCCGGGCGCCGTAGCGCAGCGACTCGTGCCGGGCGCCGCCCGGGGCGAGCACCGGGTCGAGGTCGTAGAGATCGCCGTACTCGGTGATCAGCTGGTCGACCACCGCGTCCTCGATCTGGTCGACCACCGCCACCAGGTCGTTCACCCCGTACGTGTTGACCGACACCCCGAACTTCAGCTCGGCCTCGACCTTGTCCCCCTCGGTGACCGCGACGTTGCGCATGTTGTCGCCGAAGCGGGCCAGCTTGAGGCTCCGGATCGCCGACCAGCCCAGCGCGGCGCGCTGCCAGGCGGCCACCCGACCGATCACCGCCGGATCGGACACGTGACCCACCACGGTCTTGCGAGCCACCCCGAGCCGGGTCTGGATGTAGCCGAACTCCCGGTCGCCGTGGGCGGCCTGGTTCAGGTTCATGAAGTCCATGTCGATGGTCTCCCAGGGGAGCTCGACGTTCGCCTGGGTGTGCAGGTGCAGCAGCGGGGTCTGCAACGCGTCCAGACCACGGATCCACATCTTGGCCGGCGAGAACGTGTGCATCCAGGCGATCACGCCGATGCAGTTGGGGTCCGCGTTGGCCTCGAGGATCAGCCGGTGGATCGCGTCGGAGTCGGTCAGCACCGGCTTCCACACCACCGGGGTGTCCAGGGCGGCGTTCAGGCCCTCGACCACGGTCTGGGACTGGTCGGCCACCTGGTCCAGCGTCTCGGGTCCGTACAGGCCCTGGCTCCCGGTCAGGAACCAGCACACGGGTGAACCGGTCATTGCTTCTCTCCTCCGGATTGTCCGTAGACGTTCTGGTAGCGGTCGTACAAGCGGTCGATATCGGCCTGCGGGATGGGGATCGGCTCGCCCAGCTGGCGGGCGATGTGGACCGTCCGGGCCACTTCCTCGACCATCACCGCGGCTTTCACTGCGGATCTGGCATCCGGGCCCACCGTGAAGGGCCCGTGGTTGCGCATCAGCACGGCCTTGGACCGGCTGCGGCGCAGGGTCTCGACGATGCCGCGACCGATGGAGTCGTCCCCGATCAGCGCGAACGGCCCGATCGGGATCGGGCCGCCGAACTCGTCGGCCATCATCGTCAACACGCACGGCACCTCCTCGCCGCGCGCGGCCCAGGCGGTCGCGTACGTGGAGTGCGTGTGCACCACGCCCCCGACCTCGGGCAGCTGGGCGTAGACGTACGCGTGCGCAGCGGTGTCCGACGAAGGGGCCCGATCCCCCTCCACCAGGTTCGCCTCCAGGTCGGTGACCACCATCGCCTCCGGCGTCAGCTCGTCGTAGCTCACCCCGGACGGCTTGATCACCAGCAGGTCGCGGCCCGGCACCCGGGCGGACACGTTGCCGGCGGTCCAGACCACCAGCTCGTTGCGTGGCAGCTCTGCGTGCAACGCGGCGACCTCCGCGCGCAGCCGCCGGATGGTGGCGTCGACCTCGGCGGTCAGACTCATCGCGATTCCTCCGGTCCGGACGGGCGCCGGCGTGCACTCGGCGACGGCAAGATGTTAACGATAACACCCAGCGACGGCAAGACCTCACAGGCCCTGTCGAGCGGAGCAGGCGCTCAGACCGCTGCGGTGCTGGCGCGCACCACGAGCTCGGGCGGCTGACGTACCGGGTCGGCAGGCCCGGCCCCGCCGATCCGGGCGAGAAGCCGCTCGACCCCGAGCCGACCGAGGGTGACCAGATCCTGCCGTACGGTCGTCAGCGGCGGCAGGGTGAAACTGGCCGCGTCGATGTCGTCGAAGCCGACGACCGACACCCGCCCGGGGACCGACACCCCGGCCTCGACCAGTGCCCGGATCAGCCCGATGGCCATCAGGTCGTTGGCCGCGAAGACGGCCGTCGGCAGCTCTGCGCCGGCCGCCAGCTCCTGCCCCACCCGGTAGCCGCTGGCTGCGGACCAGTCACCGGCCAGGACGTCGGGAACGGCGATCCCCGCACCGGTGAGCTCACTCCGCCAGCCGCGGAGCCGGGCGGCGGCATCGAGCCAGTCGATCGGTCCGGCCAGGTGGGCGACGCTGGGGTGCCCGAGGTCGAGCAGGTGCCGTACGGCGGCGCGGGCGCCCTGCTCCTGGTCGATGGCGACCACGTCGAAACCGGCCGCCGGCTCGGTGTCGGTGGCGACCATCACCGTGGGCACCCCCAACGCGGCGGCCGAACAGGCTTCCACCGCGCTCGTCACCGGCGCGACCACCACCAGCCCGTCGACCTGCTGGCCGAGGAAGTGGTCGATCGCCGTCGCGACCGACGGCGGGTCGAAGTCCGACAGGCTGGCCAGCGACACGTACCACCCGTGACTGCGAGCTGCCTGCTCGACGGCGATGACCAGGGACGCCGGCCCGAACAGGTTCGAGGCGGGGGCCAGCACGCCGATGGTGTGGGTCTGACGGGTGACCAGCGCGCGGGCGAACGGGTTGCGCCGATAGCCCAGCTGGCTGATCGCGGCCTGAACCCGCTCGCGCGTCTCCGGACGGACGCTCGGGTGGTCGTTCAGCACCCGCGAGACCGTCTGGTGCGACACCCCGGCCACCCGGGCGACGTCGTGCATGCCCGGTGGTCGCGCAGCGTTCATCCGCGCGTCAGTGCTGCTCGGGCGGAACGGCGCGGCCGCTGTCGGGCGTCGACGAACGCAGATCGGGAATCGGCGGCGTGCGCTCGGTGGACGACTCGGCCGCTGGCGCCACAGCGTCCTTCGTCACCGGATCACCCAGGTGGTCGGCCGGCACATCGATCCGCCGGAACTGCTTCATCATGCTGCGGCCGAGGAAGAACAGCGCGATGCCGAGGAGCACGATGACCACGAGCGGCGTCCACCCCGGCCGGACCAGATTGGGGTCGACCTCCAGCAACATCATGTGGGAACCCTACTCGCGAGGGACTCCACGGTCTCGGCCGCGGAGACAGCGACACCGGCGAACAGGTCGTCCTCCGGGGGGCCGCTGTCCACCGTGCTGCGGACGAGCTGGTAGTCCTCGGACGGCCAGGCCCGTTGGTGGATCTCCAGCGGTACCGAGAACCACGGACCTTCCGGATCGATCTGCGTCGCGTGGGCGAGCAGGGCCTGATCGCGGACCGCGAAGTAGCCCGAGCACTCGACCCGGGTGGTCAGCCGCTTCTCGTCCTCCGGTTTGCGCTCCCAGGTCGCCAACCGCTCGGCGTACGGGGACTCCAACCCCGCCTCGATCATCGCGTGGTTGAGGGCCGCGAAGCGCCGCCAGTGGAACGAGAGGTGGTAGTAGAGCTTCGCGACCTGCCACGGTTCGCCGGCCCCGGGGTAACGGTCGGGGTCCGCCGCCGCGTCGTACGCCGCCACGCTGATCTCGTGGCAGCGGATGTGGTCGGGGTGCGGATAGCCGCCGTTCTCGTCGTACGTGGTCATCACCTGGGGGCGGAAGCGGCGGATGACCTCGACCAGCCGACCGACAGCGACGTCCAGATCGACGGAGGCGAAGCAGCCGTCCGGCAGCGGCGGCAGCGGATCGCCCTCGGGCAGGCCGGAGTCGACGAAGCCCAGCCAGACCTGTTCGATGCCGAGGATGCTGCGAGCCCGATCCATCTCGGCGCGCCGGATCTCGCCGATGTTGGCCAGGATGTCGGGGCGGTCCATGGCCGGATTGAGGATGGAGCCCCGCTCGCCGCCCGTGCAGGTGGCCACCATCACCTCGACGCCCTCGGCCACGTACTTGGCCGTGCTCGCCGCCCCCTTGCTCGACTCGTCGTCAGGGTGGGCGTGGACGTGCAGCAGTCGCAGGCGCTCGCCGGCGGCGTCCAACCGCAGCGGGGGTCGTTCCATGGGCGCCCATGCTGCCACTGACCCACCGGTTTCGCCGACCACGGCGTCCGGCGAGACGAACTCCGGTCGTGGGTGACGCTTCGTCGGATCTCGGAATCGGCATTTGGGCGGTTGGCTCGGCACAATGGTCGTCATGCGTCCGACCCGGAGCGACTCCGCCGCTCGCCCGGAGCTGAGCGTCGCCGACCGGGAGCGCCTGGCCCGCCGCTATCCCGCTCCGCGCCTCCCGCGGCCGCTGCTGATCACGATCGTCGCCGTCGTCACCGCCGGGTCACTCACCTGGTTGATCTGGACGGCGCTCGTGCACGCCGAGCCGGTGGTCTCGGCCAAGGTGGCCGCGTACACGGTGGTCTCCGCCAGCCGGATCGACGCGACGGTCATCATCGACCGGCCCGATCCGTCCATCTCGGTGGTCTGCCGGGTGTCGGCCCAGGCAGACGACTTCCAACCCGTCGGCGAGGTCAACCTCGCGGTGCAGGCGACCGCCGAGAGGGTCGTCAACACGACCATCTCGATCACCACGGTGCGCCGCGCCACCACCGCCGTCGTCCGCGAGTGCTTGCCCGCCTGACGGCGCGGTATCCGCTTGCTAGGCTGGTTCGATGCCTGAACACGTGCACGAGGTCGTCTGGCTCACCCAGGAGGCTTACGACAAGCTGCAGCACGAGCTGGACCAGCTGTCGGGGCCCGGGCGGGCCGAGGTGACCGCGAGGATCGCCGCCGCGCGCGAGGAAGGCGATCTCCGCGAGAACGGCGGCTATCACGCCGCCCGCGAGGAGCAGGGGAAGCAGGAGGCCCGGATCCGTCAGCTCGCCGACATGCTGCGTCGGGCCGAGGTCGGCGACGCCCCCACCGACGTCGACGAGGTGGGCCCGGGAGTCCAGGTGACCGTCGCGTTCTTCGGCGACGAGTCCGACACCGACACCTTCGTCCTCGGGTCCCGCGAGCTGCTCGGCCTGGATGACGCCGTCGACTCGACGAACGTCTACAGCCCGCAGTCGCCGCTCGGGGCCGCGATCCTGGGCAAGCAGAAGGGCGACTCGGCCAGCTACGAAGCACCCAACGGCAAGGCCATCGAGGTCACCGTCATCGACCTCCAGCCGTTCAAGGGCTGATCCCGACTCCCGTACGCAGACGAACCCGGCTCGGTATCGAGCCGGGTTCGCTGTTTCTCCGGCCGTGCCGGAGTCGGGACTCGTGCTACAGGGTGGCGAGCAACCGAGCCGCTTCCTCCGGTGACAACGCGCCGGACGCGACTTCGGAGAGGACCTGATCGCGGGTCAGCGGGACCTGCTGCGGCTCGTCGGCCAGACCGAGCTTCTCGAGCAGCCGGTCGAACCGGAGTCTGGCCGTCGGGTAGGAGACACCCAGGTGTCGCTCGACCTCGCGGAGGTTGCCGCGGGAGGCGAGGAACACCCGGAGCAGGTCGCTGTCGCCGTCGCTCAGGGCACAGAACTCGCAGGTGCTGAACACCCCCGCGAGCTCGCTGCCGCAGGAGGCGCACCCCAGCCGGGTCACCGCCAGGTGGTGACCGCAGACCGGGCAGTCGCTCGGTGCGCGGTGCTCGTGGCGATCTCGTTCGACGGGTCGACGCGTCGGCCGCGCGCGTTCGGAGCTGGTCATCGTCGGCCCCGTCTCAGCGTAGGTCTTCGGCCGGCTGGTCGCTGCCGACCTTGACCGACGCGTGACCCATCACGACCTCGACATCGAGCCGTGCGCTGCCGTTGCCCATCACGACCTCGTCGCCGGCTCCGCTGTGGCCACCGGACCAGCTCACCTTGCCGAGCTGCGACTCGCCGTGCACGGTCACGTTGGACGCGTCGGTGAGGTGGATGGACAGGCTTCCCGACTCGGCCCGGATGCGGGACCGACCGCGGGTGATGGTGCCCTTGACCGTGGCCTGGCCGGCCTGGATCAACGCATCCTTGATCACCTCGACGTCCAGCAGCTTGGCCGCGCCGGCGGTCAGTCGGACCTTGCCGAGGCGGGGGACGCGCTCGGTGTTCAGGCTGCCGCCGGTCACCTCGACGTCGACCTCGATGTCGGGGTTGACCCGCAGGAACAGCTCCTTGCCGAGCCCGAGGGAGCGGAACTCGTCCAGGTTGCGTGGAGCCTTGAGGATGCTGAACCCGTCCAGCGACGCTCCCAGCTCACCGTCGCTGGACACCTCCAGCACCGAGCCGTTGCGGCGCAGCACGTGCGGTCCATCGGCAGCGAGGGTGGCCACCGAGGTCTCCCCCACGATCCGCACCCGTCGACCGATCGCTCGTACGGTGATCTTGTCGACCCCGTTGGTGTTGACCGGCTTGCCGCGCGGCTCCGGTTCGGTCACGGGCTCGCTGACGGGCTCGGGGGGAACGACGAAGCTCTCAGTCGTGTGGGTGGCGCGCTGGGGCCGGTCGGTGCTGACGGCCCAGGGGTCCACCACGGTGTCGTCGGCCCCGGCCAGCTCGTCGTTGGTCGGCTCCCGAGGAGTCTCTGGGGCCGGGTCCGTGGCGGCCTCTTCGGCCGCCTTGAGGGTGTCGATACGGCGGGCTGCCTCGGCGGCGTCGATGCGCCCGGCGGCGAGGTCTTCCAAGATGGCGGTCATGCGCGGATCACTGGTCATATTCCGAACGTAAACCCGGACCTTCACTAATGGAAGGTCTGGCTTTCGACTTCGGGGGTGCATCAGGGCTGACCCGCCCCACTAGGCGCCGTGTTGCCCAGATCACCCCGGCGACAGTTGGATGCAGCAAGCAACCAAGAGTATGGTTGCAGAATGCAAACAGCACAGCCGGCAGCCGACGCGATGTTGTCGGCGCTGATGACCGTGGGTCGTCTCATGCGGCAGCGCCAGGCCGACGACCAGCTGG
>DATDAP010000543.1:0-5788 GCA_036525335.1 Microlunatus sp.
GCCGGTCGACGACGCCGACCTCGCCTGGCACCGGCGGCAGGGTGACGACCAGATGGTCGGCGGTGATCAACGTGAACCAGATGATCATGACGATGATGTCGCCCCGGCCGCTGCCGCCGATCCGCCGGTGACCCCTCCACCAGCGGCCCCTCCACCGGTGGCCCCTCCACCGGTGGCCCCTCCACCAGCCTCCTTTGCGGACGCCGCTGATGCGGTCGTCCCGGCCGCGTTCACTCACCCGGCAGCGGGTGCCCGGTTCGATCTGCGGCCATACTCCCGGGCCGAGGCGGCGGGGTGCGGGCCGCGGGTCGTGATTCATGTTCATGTCAGCGACCAGGCCCTGATCGACCAGCACGGGGTGGTCCGCACCGAACACGGACCGGTCACGTTGGATCAGTTCCGGCAGTGGCTGACCCAGGCCGACCCGACGATCACGGTCCGGCCCGTGCTGGACCCGGCGGCCACGGCTGCTGTCGACGCCTACGAAATCCCCCAGGTCCTCCGACGAGCCATGACCGTCAGGCATCCCGGCTCGGTGTGGCCGTTCAGCCCCGCCACCACCAGCCACCACCATCAGCACCGGCGGCCGGCTCGACCTGGACCACACCATCCCCCACACCAAGCACGGGCCACCCGGACAAACCTCGATGGGCAATCTCGGACCGCTCACCCGCACGGAGCACCGGGCCAAAAACCCTGGGCGGCTGGCAGGCCCGACAACCCGATATCGGCACCTACCTGTGGCGCTCACCCGACGGACTGGTCGCGGTCACCACCAACCAAGGCACCCTCCTGCTCGGCGACCGCCACTGGGCCCACCAGGTCTGGACCACCGCCGCGCCCTGACCCGCTGGCACTTCTGAGCTCCGGGTTCCGTGCAACCCCGGTCAGGTGTGGTGGCCGGTCGGCCAGCACCGATGTCAGCGGCGTTGACGGCAGGACGAGTGGTGAGTCGGGTCGTCAGGCAGATCTCTCGTCACCGTGGAGTAAGGGCAGCACAAGCGGACGGTAAGGCGACCACGGCAGTCTGAGGACATGCGATCGAACGCCAGCCCAACCAGTGCCGACCGGCTCCCGCCGGCGCACGGCGGGGTGTCCGCCGGCTGCTCGATCGCACTCGGGGGGCCGCCTCTTCGGTGGGCTGATCGGATGCTGCCTACGGCAGCGAGCTGGGCGAGATGTTGCCGTCGGTGGGGACCGAGGCACTGTCGGGGGACTGCCGGATGCCACGCGTCCGGCAGGGTCGTCAGCTACTCGATCCGCCTACCGGAGGGGCAACGGCTAGATAGCCCTCGATCCGCCGACTGTATGGGTGGTCCCGTCCGAGGACGCGCCGCAGGTCGTCGAGCGCTGCCAGCCCCGTGGAGCGTCCGCTTCGCTCGTCACCGGCGGCCATCAGCCACCGAGCGAGGTACCCCCGGCAGAGCAGGGTGAAGCGGTGCTCCGGTCCGATGGCGCGGGTCTGATCCTCGACGATGTCGGCGAAGTCCCGGGCGGCGCCGGCGGTGTCTCCGAGCATGCCCAGCCGGTTGGCGAGGTTGCCCCGGGTGGCCAGAGTGTCCGAGTGATCCGGGCCCAGGACCTCCAGCCGTACGTCGAGCAGCTGCAGGAACTCTCTGTGCGCCTCCTGGTGATCGGTCAGGAAGAACGCGCGATTGTTCCAGGCCCGCAGGGTGTTGGGATCGTGGGGGCCCATGACCCGCTGCATCGTCGGAATCAGTGCCTCGAGCGCGGCGCGTGCTGCCGTGGCTTCACCGCTGTGCCCGAGCCAGTTGGCACGGTCGGCTTGCAGGATCAGGGTGCGTCGGTGCTCGTCACCGATTCGCCCCTGCCAACGCCGGATGGTGTCGTCGTACATCGACAGGGCGCGCGCCCAGTCGCCGGTCTCCCCGTGCGCGTTGGCCAGAGCCTCCAATGCCGTCAGGGTGGCATCGTGATCTGCCCCGAGGACGGCCACCAAACGGGGAACGGTCGATTCCAGCTCCTCGATCACGACCAGGGGAGATCCGGTCTCGACCGCGAGGCCCGCCATCGTCGCCACGGTGATCAAGGTGCCGGGGTGGTCGGATCCGACCTCGCGCTCCAGCTCCGCAGCGAGCTGGCGGAGTTCCTCGCGGGCGGCTTCGGCATCCCCGGACAAGCCACGCGCACGAGCGATGTCGTTGCGCAGGCTGATGGTGTCGACGTGCAGAGCGCCCAGGTGCGCGGTGCACCGCAGGCACTGCTCGTTGAGGTACGGGACAGCCACCCCGAACAGCTCGGCATCGGTCAAGCTCCGCCCGTGCAGAGCCGACAGGGCAGGGAGTTCAGTGCTGTTCGGGGGCCACAGGGCTGCGTGCCCGAGAGTGGCGTCCAGATGCTCCACCGCCGCTGCGTTGCTGCGTAGGGTTTCGGCCAGCTTGGCGGACGGGAACTCCGGCCACGCTTCCACCAGCGCATCGGCGGCCACCCGAAGTGCCGTCAGCAGGTCCGGCCCGGTTGCCCTCTCCCGGGCCAGGCGCCCGGTCAGCGCATGGGTTTGGATCGACCGCGGTTCCGAAGCAGGTTGGTGGTCGGTCAGCGAGACCCGGTGCAGCGAACGAATCACCGCCTGGGTTCGTGCCGCCGTGCCGGATCCCCGACGGACGGCTGCGTCGAGATGCTGCTGTACGGCGACCGTGTCGAGGACGCTACCCGGCACGCCCACCGGGTCGAGCACCGCGAGCACCTCCAGGAGCCGGCCGGCGGCACCGTCGGTCTGCCGATCCGCTCGTTCCAGAGCCAGCGAACAGGCCGCTTCGAGACTTCTCGGATAGCCGTCCGCACGAACGTCACTCGGCAGGGAGGTGCTCAGTGGTGTGGTGGCCAGCAGCTCCCGGTACTGCTCGATCGTCATGGCCTCATCGAGGATCACGGCTGACGCGAGACCGAGAGCGAGGGGATGGTGGCCGAGATCGGTGGCCAGCGCTCGCAACGGACCGGCATCGCGGGAGTCCACCACCAGCTGCCCGAGTCGCTCCCGGAGATAGGCGTCGGCCTCGTCGTCGCTGTAGCGGCCCACGTCGAAGACCCGACGACCCTCCCCGGAGAGCTCGGCGTTGCGCCGCAACGTCGTCGCCAGCACGAGTCCGCCGCGACCGCTCGGCGGCCACCACCCGCGAAGATCTGCGGGGTCCTCGATGTCATCGAGCACGACCAACCACGACGCGTCGGTCGCGGCGAGTGACTCGAGGAACAGGTGGGCCCGCTCGACCGCCGGACGTGAGGAGTCGACGCGCTTCACGACGTCGGCCGCGTCGGCATAAGCGGCGATGATCGACTCGGCTGACCCGGCACTGATCCAGACCTGCACGTCTCGGGTGCTGCCGGCGAAGACCCCGGCAGCGATCTGCGTCTTCCCCGTGCCGCTCGATCCGGTGAGGACGGCGGTGCCGGCAGCGGGCAGCAATCCCTCGACGGCTCTCGACTGGTAAGCGGTGGCTCGGCTGGGCGCCAGCCCCAAGGTGTGTCGAGGCCGGATCGGGGAAGCCTCGGGGAGCTCTGGCCAGTCGACCGCTCGATCGCCGGTATCCACGGTTGCTTCGGAGCGGAGAAGGCGGGCGAACGCGGCCTGGGCCGCGGGCGAGGGATCGACGCCGAGCTGATCGGCCAGCGCAGTACGCAGGTCGTTGTAGGCGGCCAGGGCGGCGGCCTGGCGTCCGCTGGCCGCCAGAGCCTCCATCCGGAGGACGTGGGCGGGCTCGTCCAGGGGATCGGCTTCGCACAGAGGACCCACCACTTCGACGGCTCGCTCCGGGCGGCCCTGCTGCAGCAGCGCCCGGGTCTGCAGCAGCTGCGCAGTGTGGAGAAGGTCCTCCGCCCGCCGTCGAGCGGTGTCTACCGCCGCCGAGGAGAGTCCGAGCAGGGGCTCGCCGCGGAACAGCTCGATCGCCGACCGGCTCGTCTCTGCGGCCAGATCCGCGTCGTCGGCCTCCAGATGATCGCGGGAGGCCGCGACCAGCACCTCGGCCTCTTGCCAGTCCACCCGAACGGTCGTTCGGTCGACTGCGTAGCCCCGCTGGCCGCTCCGCACCAGCCCGGCGCCGAACTGCTTGCGCAGTCTCGACACCGCCACCTGGATCGCATTGCGTGAGGAGGCCGGAGCGTCGTCCCAGACCGAGGCGATGAGCGCGTCCGACGACAGCCAGCGCCCGTCGGCGAGAGCGAGCTGGGCCAGCACCGCGGCGCCGACCTGTCCGGAGACGGGGGTCACCTGGTCGCCGCCGTCGCTGACCCCGACCGGGCCAAGGAGGCGGATGTACATGCGTGACCTCCGACCCGAACGATGCGGACACGATGATAGAGCGATCGTTCGCCGGGGTGCTATTCGGGCAGAGAACGGACGAATGACCGCACCCGTCGCGATTCCCGGCGTCGGACTGCTGCCACTAGGGTCGCGCCGTGTCGAACGTTCGGCGGTGCGTTCGCCTGGGACAGCGTGCCCTCGGGCGGGCCTTCGACCTGCTGTACGTCAACGGCACCCGGTACGCCTGCTACGACCAGACCGCCTACCTGACCAAGCACCCGACGCCGGAGCTGCGGGCGGTCGGTTTCGACTGGACCCTGTACGAGGTGATGGCCGGTGAGCGAGATCGGGTGCGTACCTACCGGCACGACATCGAGGCCACCGTACGCGGCAAGACCGTGTTGGAGATCGGGCCGGGACCGACGGCGGTGTTCACCCAGATCGCCGCGGAGGCCGGTGCCGAGCTGGTGGTGGCGGTCGAGGCGAGCCCCTGGGTGGCGACCGAAGCCAGACGGCGGGTCCGGCGCTTCGGCAACCGGGTCGTCGTGCTGGCTCGGCACACCGACGACCTGAGTGCGGCAGAGCTGGGTGGACGTCGCCACTTCGACGTGCTGGTGGTGGAGTCGTACCACGCCATCGCCAGCCAAGAGGGCGTGGTCGAGACCCTGCAACGGCTACGGGAGAACGGGTTCACCTTCACCGAGGTCATCTCCCGCGGCTTCAGCACCTACGTCGCGCCGTCAGTGGCGCCGGTCTCGGGACCGATGACGGGGATCGAGCGATGGGCGATGGGGTGGCCGGCGGGACGCCGCCGCGCCGACGCGGCGATGGAGGTGCGCACCTCCAGCCTGCACGGCGACATGACCCGGATCGCGTCCTACCGCCTGGCTTCGTCGCAGCTCTGGCAGCGGGCCGACTTCGAGTCGGTGCCGGACCTGCTGACCGTCACGCCGCTCACGTTCGTGGTCGCTCGGGCCGAGGACTACGCCGGGCTCCAGTTCTTCAACCGCTTCCACTTCCACCACGAAGACCTCGACACGGGCACGACGCCGACGAGCTGGGGTGTCTACTTCGTCCCGCTGCCGATCGTCGGCGCTGCGGCGGAGCCGGCGCCGTTCAGCCCGGCGGCGGGGCCGGCACTGTTCATCCTGTCGACCCGGCTGCCCGACCCCGGCCGCTCGGCGACGGTCGAGCTGCGGGCGGAGCTCGCCGGCCACCCATCCGCAGCTCTTCGGTTGTGAGAAGAGCTCGCAACTGCCGGTGGTCACCACGCCTGGTTGGCGGAGTCGCGGCTTACCCATACACTCGACGGGCATCTCGTCGCGATCGACCGGCTCGGCCGAATGGGAACGGCGGTGCGGGGCGTAGCGTAGTGGCTAGCGCGCCTGCTTTGGGAGCAGGAGACCGCAGGTTCGAGTCCTGTCGCCCCGACCATCTCGTCGCACACCGCTGGACCGACCGATACCTGACCGGGGCGCGCGAACGCCGCCGCCCCGCACGCCAATTGACTGAGGAGACCCACCT
>DATDAP010000544.1:0-6159 GCA_036525335.1 Microlunatus sp.
GGTCGTCGGTCGGCTTGAGCAGCTCGAAGCCCTCGAAGCCGTCGGCCCCGTCCACCGCCCCGGCCCGCTTGGCGAAGCGGTGGGCGAGCTCGTCGCCGCTGTCGGCGGGCACGGTGATGGCGTTGATCTTGACCACGGTCATGAGTCGATGGTGCCCGATGGACCACGGTGCGCGAAACGTCCCATGCCAAGGGCCCGCCGCTTGATATTCCGCGGACCGGATCATCGGCATCGAATGTGCCGTTGACCAGGGGTGTCAGTGTCCATCTCCTACCGCCGTCACGTCCGAGGGTTGCCGGGGTTCTCCAACCTCGGTACTGTAAGCGCTTACAGCGCCAAGGGCGCGGCGGACCAGGGGATCTCTGCCACCCTGACGCATGACCGACGACGAGACCGTGGAAGGAGATCCGATGTCGACCGACCGCAGCAGATCACGAACCCGCAGATCCCCTACCTCGGGCCGGGCCACCATCTACTCCGTGGCGGAACGCGCCGGTGTCTCCATCGCCACGGTTTCGCGGGTCCTCAGCGGCACGACGGTCACCTCGAAGGAGGCGACCGAGAAGGTGCTCAAGGCGGCCCACGAGCTGGCCTATGTGCCCCAGAACTCGGCGAAGAGCCTCGCCTCGGCCCGCTACCAGACCCACGCGGTCGTCATCGGCTCCCTCGACGGGCCCTACTACTCCGAGCTGTTGATGGGGTACGAGGAGGTGGCGGCTCGCTACGACCAGGAGCTGCTCCTGGTTGTCGCGGACCGGCCGCGCCGGAGCCGTACGCTGGCCGACCTGCGCGCTCGAGTGGACGGCGTGATGATCGCCCAGATGGACATCCCGGACGACGAGATCTCCGCCCTCGCCGAGCTCATCCCCGTAGTGCTGGTGGGACGTTCGGAGATCGTCGGCTGCGACGGTGTGGTCAGCGAGAACGTCGGCACCGCGACCGAGCTCACCCGGCACCTGATCGAGAACCACGACCGGCGTGGCCTGGTCTTCGTCGGCGACCCGGAGCAGTCATCCGACGTCGCCGCCCGGCACGCCGGTTTTCAGCGTGCCCTCGACGAGGGTGCCCTCCTTCCGCCCGCGGCGCCGTTCCGCGTCCCGTACACCGAGCGGGGCGGCGAGCGTGCGGTCGAGATGGTTGTCGCCCTGCCGACTCTCCCGGACGCGTTGGTCTGCGCCAACGACGAGGTCGCGCTGGCGCTCGGCGCCGGACTGCAACGTCAGGGGATCCGCCTGGGTGTCGACCTCTCCCTCGTCGGCTGGGATGACGTCACCGCGGCGCGCTATGTCACCCCTGGTCTGACGACCGCCCGCCAGCCCGTCCGCGAGATGGGCGGACGGGCCGCCGAGCTGCTCCACCGACGGGTCGGGGGTCCAGAGGGACCCGTTGGTCAGCACGTCCTGCCCACCGAAGTGGTGATCCGGCAGTCCTGCGGCTGCCTTGATTGACCCCCACCCATCTGCGTTATCGGCGGGCTCTTCGCCACCGTGATCGCGGTGTTCGTCGGCATGATCTCCGGCTACGCGGAGGGCACGTGCCTCGACAACTTCCTGTCCTTCTTCACCAATCTGGCTCTGGTCGTCCCGGTGCTGTCGCTGATGATGGTGATCATCGCGTACAGCGAGGTCCGTGGCTGATGTGTTCGTCATCACCAGCTGGGCCGGTGCCGCCCGCGGCAAGGGGCCCAGATCATCCCCTGCGCTCCCGCGAGTTCGTCACGGCGGCGAAGTTCTCCGGCGAGCGGTCATGGCCGATCGTGTTCAAGGAGATCATGCCGAACATGACCTCTCTGGTGGTCAGCGGCGTCATCGTCGCCGCCACCGGCGCGATCGTGGCCGAGGCCGGGCTGTCGTTCCTCGGCTTCGGCGATCCGACCTCGGTCAGCTGGGCCAGATGCTGGAGCTGTTGGAGATGGTCGGGCTCACTCCTGCCCGACGGTTCCTGCACCGGTGCCCGTACGTGCTGTCGGGTCACCGGGGCGACCTGCGCTGAGCCGGGCCGGAACCCGGGTCCGTGCGGCGCGCCGTGCAGAGTCACGGTGCGCCGGCACGGAAGAGTCTCGATCGTGAGTCTCCTCGGCGGTCCGGGCCTGACCAAGGCGCACGTTCGGGCGGGTGTCGTGATGGGCGCTCGTCTGGTCGGGTCGTTGGCGGCGGTGATGGCGATCTACTACCTCATGCCGGTGCGCTACGACGAGGGCGAGTCCGATGTCCCGTGGCTGCTGCTCGACGTGGCGCTGTTCGGGGCCGTCGTCGGGGTCCAGGTGCCGTTGATCGGCCGGTCCCGCTATCCGGGACTGCGGGCGATCGAGGCGATGGCGCTCAGCATCCTGGTCTTCCTGACCCTGTTCGCCCGCCTCTACCTGTCCGCCGATGCCGGTGACCACGAGGCGTTCAGTCAGGTGCTGGATCGGACCACCGCGCTCTACTTCACCATCACGGTGTTCGCGACGGTCGGTTTCGGCGACATCGTGGCCCAGACCCAGGCCACGAAGCTGCTGGTCAGCGTGCAGATGCTGCTGAACCTCGTGGTCCTCGGACTGGTGGTCAGGCTCCTGCTGATGGCCGGTCAGCGCGGGGTGCAGCGCAAGCGACAGGATCGCGAGCAGAAGTGACGCCCCCGACGAGCAAGGCGACCGACGTCGTGTGCTGGGACTGGAACGGGACGTTGCCGTCCACGTCCTCCTCGCGCCGCTGCAGCCGGCGGCAGCGGCCACCTTGTCCTCGATCGGACGGCTGGGAGTCGAACAGATGCTCATCTCCGCCACCGTCATGGACATCCGCCGTCACCAGATCGCACCACACGCCATCGAGGAACACTTCGCCCAGGTCCTGGGGATCACCGTGCGTACGCGGCGTCCAAGGCCGAGTCGTCGCCACCTGGCTGCGGTCCTCCGGGCACGATCCATCGCGGGTGCTGAAGGTCGGGGACACCCAACCACGACGAGGAGATCGCGAGTGAGCTCTCGGTGGGCTTCGTGCGGTTCGCGCGCGGGCACCAGGAGCCGCCCGACCATGACCGCTACCCGGTCGTGCACGACCTGCGCGACGTGATCCCGCACGTCCACTGATCCGCCGCGCCAGGAGCCAAGGGCGCGGGCGCTCAGGGCGCGCGAGATCCGCCCATGCATCCGCCAGCCCACGAGACACTTCCCGTGACGGGCGAGCAACGCGCCGGAGTCAGCCGAACACCTCGGTGACCACCGCGTACGCCCGGTCCAGCTGTCCCCACTCGTCGGGATCGGGTCCGTCGTAGACCATAGCCAGTGGACCGGCGTAGCCGCCGTCGCGCAGCGCCGACAGGGATCGCCGGTAGTCCTCGACATCCAGGCCGGTGTTCGTCGCCCGCACCTTCGCCTGGCACGTCTCGGCCAGGTGCGCGACCCGAGCCAGATCGTCGTACTTCCTCGGTCCCCGCCAGTTGCCGAGGTCGACCAGGAACCCGACCCGGTCCTCGGTCCGCTCCAGCAGCGCGATCACCGCGTCGGCGTTCGGCAGCAGGGCGTGCCAGTTCTCGGTGACCACACGCAGCTCCGGGTGGCGATCCGCCAGCCGGCGCAGCACCGCCGCACTGGCGTCCAGCCGCAACGGTGTCGGCTCGGACTTCCCCGCGACGACTCTCGCGCGGGGTGCCCCGAGCGCGGCGGCGACATCCAGCCAGCCGCTGACCCAGTCTTCACCAGGAGCCGAACCGGTGGCGTCGGTCGGATCGCCGTCGTCGATGAGGAAGCACTCCAGCTCCACGTTCGCTGCCGCGAAGGAGGATCTCAGGTCCGCCAGATAGCCCGGATCAATGCTCGGCAAGTAGAAGTGCGCCAGCTGGACGGCTCCGTAGCCGCGCCGGGCCAGCTCGGTCGGCAGATCCAGCAGGGCTAGCCCACCGCCCCCGCCCGCGGGCAGTCCCCCCATCGGCATCGCGCCCGCCGCGACGAACGAGCCGAGGGTGCGGTGCAGGGCCCAGCTGTGGACGGCCTTGGTGGGGTGGGTCACGGACCGACTCTAATGGTGCGTTTCGCCTCGGTCCGTCGACAGGGCGCCGACAGGCGCGACACTTCTGCCTCGAGGAACCAGAGGCACGATCAGCTGAGGAGAGCCGCCAGCGGGGTCGCTGCCCGGCCCGTCAGGTCGGCCACGGCGGTGCTGGTGCGTCCCATGAACCCCTCCCGGGTCGCTGTACCGAACGAGGCCAGCAGCCGGGCGACCGGCTCGGGCAGGCCGGCCGCGACCAGCCCGGCGATGTAGTCGTCATCGGACAGATCGACGACCTCCACGGGCTTGCCCCCGAGACCTGCGGCCAGGGCGGCAAGGTCGTGGCTGGAGACTCCGACCGGACCGGTGATGTCGTAGATCTGGGCGGGATCGGGGAGCAGCAGGGCCGCGGCAGCTGCGGCGGCGCAGTCGGTGCGGGTCACGTAGGCGGTCAGGCCGGCACCGGCGTTGGTCACCAGCTGACCACTGGCGGAGGCCTGCTGCAGCGTCGGCAGCTGGAACTCGGCGTACAGGTTGTTGCGCAGCGTGGTCCAGCGCAGTCCACTCGCAGCCAAGGCCTCCTCGGTTCCCCGGTGATCGGGGACGACCCCGGCGGGGTTGTCGGCCGTCGGCTCCGGGGCGGAGGTGTAGAACACGTGACCGACGCCCGCCTCCTTCGCCGCCGCGACGGCGGCGCGCTGCCCGTCCAGGCGATCGCCCACGGTGTCGGCGGAGATGATCAGCAGCCGGTCCACGCCGGCGAAGGCCGCAGGCAGGGTGTCGGGCTGGTCGAAGTCGGCCGTTCGCACACTCACGCCACGGTCCACCAGGTCGGCTACGGTGCCCGGACGGCGGGTGATCAGGACGACGTCGGCCGGTTCCGTACGGTCGAGCAGCTGCTCGGCGACGAGCCGGCCGAGGTTGCCGGCGGCGCCGGTGAGGGCGATGGTCATGGAACTCCTTGGTTCGCAGAGATCGTAATCAGACTGACGACGAATAACTGTAGCGAGACTGACGACGATATGGAAGACTGAGTCGCATGGCGAGACCGACCAGCACCCAGTTCGCGGTGGCGGTGCACGTCCTCACCTACCTGAGCGGCGTCGCGGCGGAGGCGCGCCCGGAAGACCCCGCGGCGGAGGCGCGCCCGGAGAGCCCCCCGGCGGAGCCGCGCCCCGGAAGCTCGGCCTCGCAGGCCCGGTCGGTGAGCTCTGAGGAGCTGGCCCTGAGCGCCCACGCGAATGCCGTGCACGTACGCCGGGTGCTCGGCCCGCTGCGTGAGGCCGGCCTGGTGCTGTCGCGACCCGGTCCGCGGGGTGGTTGGGCCTTGGGTTGGCCGGCGGAGGAGATCACCGTGGCCCAGGTCTGGGACCTGGTGCAGGGTCACGAGCCGGTACTCGGACTGCACGGCCCCAACCCGGCCTGCCCGGTCGGCCGCTCGATCCAGCAATCGCTGACCGACCTGGACGCCCGCGCCCGCCAGGCGGTGCGAACCGAACTCGATCGGGTCACGGTCGCCGACCTGGCGACCGCGGTCGTGGTCTGATCCACGGATGCGCCGTCGGCGTCCGGGGTTTCTCCGAGTTGGCCCGGCGTTCTCGGCACAGGTTCGGCTGGGGTGGACCGGGGGTCGGGCAAACTTCCATCCGCGGATGGAATCTCTGACCGGGTGCCGGTATTCAGGCGGCAATGGGCGTCCGTGGATGGAAATTGCCGACCCGCGGCCGGACAAGCGGGCGGGTTGTCTCGGGATCCGGGGTCAGGCCTGGTCTGAGCCCGTCCGGATCCAGCTGTCGGTTCGCGCCCGGAGCACCAGGGTGAGCATCCGGGCCAGCATGAAGCCGCCGTACGCGACCCAGAGCCAGACCAGACCTGCGTCCAGCCGGCGCACGATCAGCGCCAACGGCACGTACGCCGCCAGGGAGATCAGTCCCGCCAGCGCCAGATAGCGACCGTCGCCGGCGCCGATCAGCACCCCGTCCAGCACGTAAACGATGCCGGCGATCGGGGTGATGAGCGCGACCACCACGAGTGCCTGCCCGACGAGCGTCTGGACCTGCGGATCGGGGGTGAAGATCGCCGCCACGAACTGCCCGCCGACCGCGACGACGAGCCCGAAGAGCACCCCGCAGACCACGCCCCAGCCGATCATCCGGGTGGTCATCGCCCGGCCGGTGGCCACGTCACCGGC
>DATDAP010000545.1:0-8088 GCA_036525335.1 Microlunatus sp.
GCGGTTCGCCACGATCGAGAAGCTGAGCGCGACACTCCGGATCATCCACTCCCGATGATCGGCGAACCGACGCTGTCGTACGGCGCGGTAGCCGAGAATCGTGAAGAGCAACCAGAGCACGCCGAGCGTGGTGTTGGCGACCTGCTGGTTCGGCCCGAAGCGGGTCAGGGGCGCGATGACGATCACCGCCAGAGCCGCGGGCAGCAGCGCGACCACATAGACCCGTCCCGACCACCGGTGCACCCCCGGATGCGTGCGTCTCAGCCACGGCCAGAGCTGCAGGCACCCGGTCAGCAACACGACTGAACCGAGGAAGATGTGGGTGATCAACAGCGGATAGAACACGGGGTTGTCCGGCAACGGCGCCAGTCGGGCCCGGTTCGGGTCCAGGGTGATGTACGGCTGCACGGCGTAGACGACGAAGCCGACGGACAGCAGCAACAACGGGAAGATCCACGGTCGCCGCCAGATGGGTGTGCTGCGCGGGGTGGCATCCGGGGCGGGAACACGATCATCACCACGAGTCTGGGTCGTCGTCACCCTCACCAGCGTGGTTCACGCCGATCTCGCGCACACTGGGGCAGGCCACCAGCTCCACCGTCGGGATAACCCCCGCCGGCGGCTGAGTTCAAGCAGCGTCTTCGGATGCGTGTGGTCGCGAGCGTCGACCGCTAACCCGGTTCGGCTGACCACTTCCCCGGGTTCGGTCCTGGATCAGGATCGAGCGGCTCACCCATGTCGGCGCGCTGGCCTTCATCCGCACCCTCAGCCCGGGACTCGGAATTCGCGCGGCTGGCTGATCACAGCAGACCATGCCGCCGAGCGATGACGATGGCTTCCACACGGCCTCGCGCATCGAGCTTGCGGAGGATGTGTGAAACATGAACACTCGCGGTCTTAGGACTCATATACAGTTCCGCCCCGATCTCTCGGTTCGTACGACCAGCGGCCACGAGCCGCAGCACCTCCCGCTCCCGTTCTGTCAGATGATGGCTGTCTTCGGTCGCCATCTCGCCCGGGTCGTCGAGCTCGACGCGGCCCCGTCGCGCCAGGCCGCGAATCTCCTCCGCCAATGGCCGAGCGCCGAGCCGGGTCGCAGCGGTCAATGCCTCACGCAGCGGTCGCGCGGCGGCAGGGCGTTGCCCGAGGATGAGTGCCGCCTCTGCCTGACGCCAACGGGCGTAGGCGCCGAGGGCCGGGATGGTGAGCGCATCGGCTCGCTTGATCGGAGCCCCCCACACGGTCGGATCGGGCTCGTTGGTGACGCGGGTGAGCTCGGCCACGCACAAGGCGGCGTACAGGACCACTTCGGGCGCTGGATCGCCGGAGCCTCCGGTGGTGGCGACCACTTGATCGGTGATCCGCTGGAGCACACTCAGCGCCCCAGAACGCGCCTCGCAGTCCCCCGACGTGTCGCACCGCGCACGGGCCTGCTGCGCGAGCTCAGCCTCCACCCGCAGAGTGACCCAGTGCAGACGGGCGGTGAAGAACGGATACTCCTGCCCTTCGGTTCGCGCCAGGCCCTGCACCGCAACGTCGCGCGCCGCGGAGGCATGGCCGGCCGCCAGCTCAAGCTCGGCAGCAGTCGCGTCGATCGGCGCAGTCCACATTCCGGACCCGGTCCTGAACGTTGCGCGGGCACGCGTGAGCTCAGCGCGAGCAACGACGAGATCACCCCGCCCGGCGGCTATCTGGGCGACGGTGGCGTGGGCGCTCCCTTCCGCGAGTCCGCCGACTTGCAAGGCGACCGCCCGGTCGGCCAGTCGCTCGGCCTCGTCCCAGCGTCCGATGCGAAACAGACGGCTCGCTGTCTCGCTCAGCAGCATCGACCGGTATCCGGCGCCGAGGCCGAGCGATCCGCTGGCTTCAAAGCCGTCAAGCGCGAGCCGTGACGCCTCCTCGATCCGACCGGCCTGGTCGATGCAGTCGCCGAGGTTCACGTAGGCGCGACCGATGTCGTCGAACAGCTTCAGCTCCAACGCGATCGCGAGCGCCTCCCGCAGACAGGTCTCCCCGGCCTCGTGCTGGCCGAGGTCGGAGCGACAGACTCCGAGAGTGTTGAGCACGTGCCCTTGCTCGGCGCGCGCACCTACCGTGCGGGCGACGGCAAGCGCCTCCTCGCAACGTGCGACAGCCTCGTGAGCTCGCCCGCTGAGCATGAGGAGCTGACCTTCGGCAGCGACGACCCGCGCCCGTTCCGGAGTGGGCGGATCGGCCGGCAGGGTGGCAACAGCCTCGTGGCAGGCTGCGACCGCCTCGTCTTCACGACCCGCCAGCCAGAGGTAGCGGCCCAGTCGCTCCTGCACCAGTGCCGCGCGGACCGGGTCGCGGATTCCGTCGAGTTGGTCGGCCGCGGCACGGGCCAGAGCGATTGCGCGCTCGCGATCGGCGGCCAGGTTCGCGACCTCGGCGGCGCGACGCGTGAGGTCGACCCAGTCCATCCCGGCGTGGACCACAGGTCCCTTGACGCGATCCCAGACGTCGAGGGCGTATTCGAAGTGTCGTTGGGCTTCTGGGAAGGCGGCGATCCGCGCAGCGGCACGGCCGGCGGCGACCGATGCGGCGAACGCTTCGTCGACATGGTGCGCTGCCTTCCAGTGGTGCGCGAGCTCCGCTGTTCTGCTGGCGGTGCTGTCGTTCGCCAGGTCCGGGGCGTCGGTGAGCGCGCGGGCGATGGCGGCGTGGAGGTGGGCGCGTTCCCCCGGCAGGAGGTCCGCGTAGACGGCTTCCCGTAGCAGCTCGTGGCGAAACGCGTATGCCTCGCTGCCTCGGCACACCAGCAGATGGTGAGTGATGACCTCGCGTAAGGCATCTCCGAGTTCGGGCTCCGTCAGCCCTGCCGTTGCGGCGAGCAGACGGTGGTGTGCGACTGGCCCGGCGCACGCGGCGGCAGACACCACCGACCTCGCCTTGCTCGACACGCGGTCCACTCGGGCGATCAGCATCTCGCGCAGTGTGTCGGGCATGTCGGTTCCACCGGCGGCGAGCAGCTCCTCGACCAGAAACGCGTTGCCCTCCGAGCGTGTCAGCAGCTCCGTGATCAAACCTGGTCTGGGCGTCGTGCCGCGAATGGCGGCGACGAGCTGGGTCACTTCGTGTTGGGTGAACCGTTCGAGCTCGATCCGCTCGACCTCGCCGGCGTGGGCCGTGACGAACGCCCGTAGCGAGGGGTGCCGCCGGAGTTCGTCACTGCGGTAGGTGGCCACGAGCACGATTGGCTCGCGACGCAGGCTGCGGATGAGGAATGTCAGCAGGTCCCGGGTGGAACGGTCGGCCCAGTGAAGATCCTCGAAGACGATGACAGCGGGCGTGAGCTCGCCGAGCCTGCCGATCATCTCGAGCACCAGCTCGAGCCTGCCTGCCAGCGCCTCCGGCGCCTCCGGGTCCAGCACCCTGTTTGCTTGGCCGAGCACGACGGCAAGCCGGTCAGGCTCGAGTTCGTGCCCGAGCTGGCGCAGGATCGCGGTAAGCGGGGCGTGCGGCAGCTCACCGTCTCCGAGTTCGATGCAGGTGCCGACCAACACGCGTGCGCCACTTGCGCGCGCGCGGGATGTGAACTCCTGGACCAGGCGGGTCTTGCCAATGCCGGCCTCTCCCGAGACAACGACGGCAGTCGCTGTCCCCTCGCGCGCCGACGTGAGCGCCCCGTCGAGCAGCTCCAGCTCGCGGGAGCGGCCGACAAACACTGGGCTTGAGATGCGGCGCACCACCATTCGATTATCGCCGTGGCGACGTCGAGCGACCCCAGGAAACGGGGATCAGCACGATCTGCGACGCAGAACAGCCGTGACCGGTCAACGTGCTGACGTGAGCAGACCAGCGACACCGGCCAATGCACTCGTCGCTGCAGATGTGTGCCGGAGGGTAGGCACTGGTGTCGGCGATGCCGACGGGGGTCGCGAGCCCGCCTCCAGCCCAGGTGTTACCTCGGTCAGCGGCGAAGCGTTCTCACAGTGGCTGTGCCGCCGAAGTGCTCGGTCGCGATGGCGGCCGCGGCGGCGGTGTCGAATGATCGGCACGAGAAGATGTCCACGAAGCAGCGGTTCTCGACCTCGTCGGCATGGACGGTGATCGAGCTGGTCTCGATGAACTGCATCGCTGACCATCCTTCGAGCTCGCCGTCTCCGAAGCGGTCAAGGGCGAGATCGCCACGGGATCGCATGCCGATGGCGTGGATGACGGTCGGCATGAAATGCCTGATGGCGTCGGGATCGGTGAGCCGGTCGGGCCGGCAGTCGTGGAGATCGATCACAGCGAGCAGCCCCCAGGGGATGTAGCCGCTCGAGCGCGCGAGCGGAGAGGGTGCGGCGGCCGGCGGCACGGCAGGTCCCGGTCCGGCGTTCGGTGACGGCTGCCCAATGGCCGGCCCGGATCTCCTCGGCTGCCCGGGCCGGGCAGGCGGTCCGACCGGATCGGCCTTGCTAGACGGCGAGCTGCCAACGGGGATCATGGACTCACTGTCCCGCAGACTCACCACACGGTGTCCACGGTGCGCCCGCGCAGACGGCGCCGAAGGCGGTCCGGATCCAACATCGGTAGGCCCGGATCATCCACCGCACCCATGCTCCCGCCTTGCTCGGACGTCATCATCCCGGGCGGTGGGCCACGTAGGCGTAGTAGTTGCAGGCGGCGAAGAACGTACCGTCAGTCACAGCATGACGCTGGTCGGTGAGCCATGCATCGACGTCCGCGGCGGACAGGAGCCCCGTCGACGCCGCCAGCGGTGCGTAGGTCTCAGCCAAGTTGATCATGAAGAAACTGGATCCGGCCTCCGCGTAGACGTGAGCCTGTGTGGCGGTGAGGTGGAGCCCGGCTTGCGGCAGCAGCCGCGGAAGCTCGCGCATGACGCGGGGTGCACTCATGATGATCGACTGGAGCGCTCGTTCCATCGCCTCGCCGAGCCGTGGTTCAACACAAGCGAATGTCAGCGACGCGTAGTCGCCGTCGAAAACGGCTACGGCGCCGCCCGGGCGTACCACCCGCCCGGCCTCGGTGAGCACCGCGAGCGGGTCCCGTACGTGGCTCACCAGGGTGTGCGCTACGACGGCATCGAAGTGTGCGTCCGGAAGGTCAAGATCGTGGGCATCGCCGACTCGGAACTCGACGGGATCGCCGACGCCCTGCTCGGCGGCAAAATGTCGAGCAGCCTCAATGAAATCGGGGCTCTGGTCGACCCCGATCAGTAGGCCCGAGAACTCCTGTCGCGCGGCGATCGCCCGGCCGACCACACCTGTGCCGCAGCCAAGATCCAGCACAGCCGCGGCTTGCCTCAGGTCGAGCAACTCCAGATACGCGTCACGGTAGGCAGAGAAGATGGGATCTGTACCCCGGAACTCCAGTCTGTCTATGAACCGGGTGCGGGTTGCGGCGTCTTGGTCGTTGATGAACTGCATCGCGTCACGAGGCTGCATCGGGGATGCCATCAGCGTCGGCCCGTCAGGGCGGTCAGCTCATCGGGCAACCGGACCGGATGGGTGGCGGGCCGAAACCGTGATGCGTGGGCGCCTCGCCGCTCGAGGCGACGTTCGGATGCGTACCGGGAGCGAGCCCAGCCGGTCATTGGTCGGCCGTCCCCAGTGGGGCCATCTCGCTGTCCGACAGCAACGTGGACGCCGTCCCGAAAGCGGGTGTCAGGCGCCATCTCCGAACCAAGGTTGATGACGGGCAGCATGTCTACCTCCAGAAGATTGATGACGCCCGACGCTATGCCTAAGCCCTTCGATGCACATCCGGCATATGCCCACTGCGGTCCTTATACGGCTACCGGGAGCGCGACACATACGCGTTGACTGTCGACGTTCGTTCAGCCGGCCGCCTCGGTGATTCCCGGTCACAGGCCCACCCCCCTACGGGCTGGACCCACGCTGAACGCCACGTCTCAATCTGGCGAGCCCTCGTTGCACGGTTTGGAAGCTGACCGTCCATGTCACGACTCAGGTGAGTCCCCGCGCCGGCCAGGCCAGATCCACAATGACCGTGATGCCCGTTGGTGATCAAGGTGTCACGATCACGACCAGCACCGTGCAGGCATGCGCGAGATTTGCTCAGCCGCCTCCTGACTGGTCCACGACAACGAGCGTGCCGCACCATGAGGGCAACGACGGCATGGTCGTTGTGATCATGATTGCGAGGGGCGCCGACAATCCATCCCTGACCGGATCCTCGGGCGGTTGCGATTCACCTTGCCGTTGTGTCGATGCCGCCGGACAGGATGGCTGAGATGAGCCGGTACACATTGCCGTCCGGGTCGCGCAGGTAGCCGACGCGGCCGATGCCATGCATGTCTTCGAGCGGCAGCGCCGCGGCACAGCTGCGGACCAAATGCACCACAAGATTCGCTCTTATGCCTCTTTGAGTCTGATGAACCTCAAGCTACGCCCGAAGGAAGGTCAGGGCCGCGGACACCCCTGGAGATCCCGGCCAGCTCGAGCACCCATCGGGGACGCACCCGCCCCCACAGAGAACCTCCTTCGGCTCCCCGCACGGTCACCCGGACTCAGGGCACGCTCATCCGAGCAGACGGGCCGACCGCACCCCCGTCGGCACGAAAATCGTGCCGCGCGATCCCGGGTTCGACACGAATGAAGCCTCATCGATCGCCGACGAGGTTCGACAGATCGGCGTCCACCTGCTGGGGGCGGCGGCTGTCGAAGACCATGCCGTACTTGGGGAGCGCCGATCAGGATCCAGCGCTCGACGACTCATTGCTCGAGTTCGCCGCGATCTGGAAACGGCTCCAGAAGGTGGGGTTCTCCACAACTCTGTCCGCAGTGCGGGGCAATTCCCGCCTGGCCACCGATGGCCTCACAGAGCAGATCCAACGGCGCCGAGCGGAGCCGGCGGAGGGCAACATCGCCATTGGTGGCGCGACCCTCGCCGCTGAGGAGGCTGGTTCGGGACTCATCGACAAGCACCGAATCAGGTCCATCCGGGGGTGGTCGGCGGCGAGATCTCGTTCTCTAGACTGCCGGCATGACTCGATGGAGAAGACTGGCAGCAACAGCAGGGTTGAGTGCGGCCATGGCCGTCGGCCTTGTCGCAACGTCGCCTGATGTGGCCAGCGCCGCGTGTGTGCGCTACTACTGGGTGGACGAGGTGCCGGCGCCGGTACGTGAGAATCCCAGCTCGCACTCCGTGGTGAGGAAGTACAAGCAGGTGTTCGATACCGTGACCGGACCGTGCTCGCCATCGGTCCGCGATCCGCACAGTTCTCGTCTGTACGTTCCGGTCTACACCCAAGCTGCCACCGATGGCATCGGCTGGATGGCCAGCCAGACCATTCAGCCGTACTGACGGCAGGAGTCTCGTCGGTTCGGACTGGCCCGGGACCTGAGCGTGGCAGGGTTCCGGTGCGAGATGGCGGCGTGAACCCATCGTGCTCAGCCACTTTCGATCAGCTGCCGACAGGAACGTGAAGGCGGGGGCGCGCTCGGCCATCCCTGCAGATCCTCGACCTCGAGTCAGGCCGAGCGCCGGTGGAAGTGACGCCGGAGCAATACGGTGAGGACGTGATCCCCCAACCTCGGTGCCCGAACTGTCGCCACTTCGTCTACCTCGACGTGCTGCGCTGCCCGAGCTGCGACGGCGAGCTCGGCTACCACCTGCCGACCCGGCAGTTCCACGGCCTCCGCGGCGGGCGGACCGTGGTCGAAGGGCAGACCTGGTACGCCTGCTCGAACCGGGGGTGGGACTGCAACTGGCTCGTCTGGGAGGACGGCCCCGCGGGGCGCTGCTTCTCGTGCCGGCTCACCAGGCGCAGGCCCGATCCCGACGACACCGTCGCGCTCGACAAGCTCGCGAAGACCGAGGAAGCCAAGCGCCGGCTCATCCTGCAGCTCGGCGATCTCGGTCTGCCCGTCACGCCGTGGGACGTGCGCGAAGGTGGACTCGGCTTCGATCTGCTGTCGAGCCTCTCGGAGGGCCGGCGTGTCATCATCGGGCACGCCAACGGCATCATCAGCCTCGATCTCGCCGAGAGCCTCGACGACCATCGCGAGGCCCTCCGCGTGCGGCTGGGCGAGCCGTACCGCACGATGCTGGGCCACCTGCGCCACGAAGTCGGGCACTACTACCAGAACGTGCTGCTGA
>DATDAP010000546.1:0-3747 GCA_036525335.1 Microlunatus sp.
CTCGAAGCCTCGCGCGTTCACGCGCCACCAGATGAGAACTCACCATGACAACCAGGCGACGATAAGCCCGTGATCTTGGTAGACCCGCACATCACTGGAGTATGACCCAAACCCGCAGCAGGCGACCCGCTGACTGCATCAACCCGGTGGGCTGGGCGGGCATCCGAACGGTTCGACCATCCGGTCTGGCAGGGTCGATCCAAACGCCGCACCCGCGGCACACCCTAGGAAGGCTCTCTCGTGACAGCTGATATTCATCCGACACCGTCACTGCAAGGGGGCGCCGAAGATCAGGCGGTGGCCGTGCTGCGGGCCTACTACGCGCCGTTGTCGGGCCCCAGCACTGGCTTCTCTGGTGGGCAGTTCGACTCCTTCGATCCTTCCGGCACCCGCGCGGACTCAGTCGACGTCTTCACCGCCGAGGATCTGATCGCCGTCAGCCTGCTGTCGGTGCACGTGACCGGCCGAGCAGCGCTGGAATTGCTGGATCGTCAGCAGGCCCACTTCTCGACCCTGCTCCGACAGGTTGGCCAGGACCGCAACCTCGTGGAGGTCACATCGACCGATCCGGACCCCTTTCCTGCCCGGGCTCTCAACGACGCGCTCCGAGGGTTGCCCGGGGTGGGTCCGACGACCGCGAGCAAGTTGCTGGCACGCAAGCGGCCCCAGCTCATCCCGATCTATGACTCGGTGATCGACAAGCACCTGCTCCGCGGCTCGGGGAAGCTGTGGGAACCTCTTCGGTTAGCTCTGCGCGCCGATGACCGGCGGCTTCACCGACATCTGATCGAGCTCCGAGATGCCGCACGGCTGGGCGAGCACGTTTCTGCGATCCGAGTGCTGGACGTGCTGGCCTGGATGGACGGGACGGGGAACACCGAACGTGTGATGAGGGGCGGGCCGGTCGTCGCCCCGGATGTGCCAATCGGCACCTGACCGGCCCACGGTCGGGGTCGGCCGACGCGATCGGGACGAAAGTGGCGTTGCCGGTCCCCAGCCAGTAGATGGCCGCAGCTCTCAACCGTCAGGTCCGTGGCGCTCTAAGAAGTGATAGGTGGCTACTACTTTACTTACAGTTTCGCCGAAAGTGTTAGTACAGTGGGCTCCATGGTCACAGATCGGAACGGACGAAGCCACCAACCCGCCGGGGCCGGCGGGGGCCAGTTCGCGCCCACGTCGCGTCCAGAGGGCACCGTAGAACTCGAGCCATCCGTCCTGCGTACCACCGCGCAGCCGATCTCCCGCGCCTGTGTCGTTCCCCCCGTCGGCCACGAAGAGCACCACTGGCTGGCCGAGAACAACGGTACGGCGTCGCGTGCTGCCATGGCGGCTGCCTCGGGCTTCTACGAGTCGACGGTGCCGGCGCAGATCGCGGACCTGACCATCGACCTTCCCGCCGTCCTCGCCGCGGATGCCGAGGAGGCTGCCGCCGAGCTGTCCAGGTTTGATGAGCACGCGCGGGCCCGGCTCGGCAGTGGCAGTCCCGCCCTGGGCCCGATGAGTGCAATCCTTCTCCGCACCGAGTCCGCGTCATCGTCTCAGATCGAGAATCTGACCGCGGGGGCCCGACAGTTGGCCCTGGCCGAGATCGGGCAGTCGACGTCAGATAACGCGGCAATCGTCACCGCCAACGTGCGCACTATGGAGGCGGCACTGCGCTTGGCTGATGACCTCGACGAGCAGGCGATCCTCGCCATGCACCGAGAGCTGCTCAGCGCACAGCCGGGCTGGTCCGACCATGCCGGCCGCTACCGCGAGCAGCTGGTGTGGGTCGGGAGCAGCAGCATCACCCCGCGCGGTGCCGCTCATGTGGGACCTCAGGCCGAGCTCGTGCCAGGGGCGATGCGAGACCTCACCGCCTTCGTTCGGCGACAGGACATGCAAGTCGTTGCCCAAGCTGCGATCGCCCATGCCCAGTTCGAGACAATCCACCCCTTTACCGACGGGAACGGACGCACGGGGCGAGCACTGGTGCACGCTATGGTCCGCGCAAAAGGCCTCGTTAAGAACACGACTGCCCCGATATCAGCGGGACTGTTGATCAACACCACGGGCTACACCGATGCGCTTGGCGCCTACCGTGCCGGTGACGCCCGCCCGATCATCGAGCGGTTCTCCGAAGCCTCCAGGTTCGCGGCGCGCTCGGGGGCCAACCTGGTTGACCAGCTCGCCTGGCAGATCGACGAGGCGGAACGCGCCCTACGATCCATCAAGCTCCGTCCCCAGGCGGTGGCCTGGAAGGTACTACCCCATCTGGTCGCCCAGCCCGTCATCAACGCCCGCTACCTCGAGCATCGGTTCGGCATCGCGGCCCCGACGGCCCAGCGGGCGTTGTCCCAGCTGACGGAGGCGGAGGTGCTGGTCGAGCGCACCGGCTTGAAGCGGAACCGTGTATGGCAGCACTCGGGCATCCTCGCCGTGCTCGACGCATACGCCGCCCAGCTACGTCGACACTGATGGGGCTGGCACGGGGGACGTCGTGGCGTCTGCGCCGCGCCGAGACCAGGCCACGTGGATGCACTGACACAGCATGGAGTCAGAAACCTGCCGACCGTTCCCGATCTCCGCGACCCAGATCGATTCGGCGATCTGCTCCAGCTCTGCGCAGGGGGCGGCCCCGGCCTGCCTGGCAACGATGGAAGCGATCCTGCGGAAGTACGGTCGGAGACACTTGGCGCGACACCGGATCCCCTCGTCGGTGCAACGGGAGTCATTGGTCGGGCTCATCGATCTCATCTCCTGCAGTTGGACAGAAAGCCAGATGTGGCTAATCTGTCCCATATCGGACTCATACGTCTCAGGCTAGAGGACACATATGACAGTCGTCCGGACGTAAACGTCCTCATTGGCAGGAAGGCAGACCGTGAGTCGAAACGCAGCGGACATCATCTGGCATCGCCGCACCGAACTGGGACTATCGCAAACCGACCTGGCGAAGAGCGTCGGTGTGGACCGTCGACAGATACGACGGTACGAAGCGGGCGAGTCCCAACCCACCCTTGGCGTTGCCCGCAACCTTGCCCGTGCCCTGGAGATCACCATCGACGAGCTGGCCGGCGGCTCCCCCGGCCTCAGCGGCCGCTGGTACACCTCCTGGCACCTGAGCGACAGCGAGACCCGCCACGGAGTCGTCCAGTTCACCCACCAGCGCAACCACGTGGACGTCAGTCCTGTCCGCCCGGACAAGGCTGAGGGCGAGAAGTCGGACCCAGATCATGGGGGAAAGGACGGACTGGCCTGGCAAGGCGGCCTGCGGGTGGACGACGACCGCCTGTTCGGCTGGTTCAGCATCGACACTTCTACCATCAGCTCACGCGGCGCCATGATCCTCGAGCGCCATGGCGAGACGATGATCACCGGAACCTGGTTCAGCACCGGTGCGGAAGGTCTCACCACCGGCAGCCTCGGCCTGGGCCGCCAACCCAACGAGGCCCTAGCCGCACTCGGAATGATCCTCACGAAAACCAGGAAGTAGTCAACGACGGCCTTCGACGGCGAGCACCAGTGGGCTACGTGAACCGCCGCGGGCGGTCGTCGTTGGGGTCGGCGGCGCGGGCCGGGAGCCAGCACGACGTCACGGCGAGTCGTTATGAAGTGCCGCACTACAGCCGTCTTCCATAACCGCGGCATCGATCCAGGTGCCCAGGGACCGGTGGTGCGAACGTCACCGGTCGAGCTGATCAGTGCAGGATCGGGCCATCCCGACGCACGATCGTTCGAACGCTTCCCAGACCACCTAGCCCCTCG
>DATDAP010000547.1:0-2607 GCA_036525335.1 Microlunatus sp.
CTCTATGCCTCGGCCCCACTGCCGCGCGTCGGTCTCTACTCCCTCGCTCCGCCTCGAGCGTGGGGGTTGTGCCTGGCCCAGACGTCCACGGTGACAGCGGCACAAGTTGCCTGGCTCGTCCCTCAGAACGGTGCGGTTTCATCGGAAACGTCCTGCGTTCCCACGCTGAGTGGGAGGGCAACCACGGGGGCGTGGGGTCCTTGGGGGTGCCGGGCCGCATTGCCGCGATGGAGCGCCCGTTGGGTAGGGTTCTGCTCACTGAGCCCCCGTAGCTCAGGGGATAGAGCACCGCCCTCCGGAGGCGGGAGCGTAGGTTCGAATCCTACCGGGGGCGCCTTGTGATGTCTCAGGACATCCCGGACAGCTGGACCTGCGGATCGCAGGTTCAGCTGTTGTCGTTTCGGGGCTGGTTCTGTGGTTGGTAGTCGCGTCTGGGGTCGATGTAGAGCTCTCTGATGAGCTGGCCGGTGGCGGCGTTGACGATGCTGACGTGGAGGTCTTGGACGAGCATCAGGACGCGGGTTCGGGCGTCTGAATCGGCCTACGCCGATGTGGCGCACTCTCGGAATCCGCTCCGATCAAGGGGATCTGCCGTCCAGCCAGGCCGTGTACGTCTGTCCGATCTGTTCGGCCAATGTTCTGTCGCGGTCGGCCGTCGCATGCTGGTAGATCGCCATCGCGGCCTGGGAGGCGTGTCCGGCACGCGCTTGCAGCTCGGCGGCGGTGGCGCCGTGCTGACCGGCGAGGGTGAGGGCTGTGTGCCGGAGGTGGTGGATCGTGAGGTCCGGTCTCCCTGCGGCTGCGCGCGCCGGTCGGTAGCGGTCCATCAGGTAACGCACGCTCATGTGGTCGGTGCGGTCGCCGGGGAAGAGCAGGCCGCTCGATCCCTCGGCGGCGTGCTCGACGAGGTGTTGCTGGAGCATCGGGAGGAACGGCGGGGGGACGTGGACGGTCCTGACGCCACTGCTGGTCTTGGGGGCGCTGATCGGGCGACCGCACTCCGGGCAAGCACCCCGGATCGACCTGTCGGCCTCCTTGTCCACCTTGCGGGTCACGTTGATTCGGCCGGTGTTGCCGTCGACGTCGGATCGGCGCAGCTCGAGCAGCTCGCCTTCCCGGAGGCCGACGAAGGCGGCGAGCACGATGAACAGCTTCAGATGATTGGGCATCGCGTCGACGATGACGGCGATCTCGTCGAACGTGGCCGGTACGGCGACCTGCTTCACCCGCGCCGTGCCGGCGCCCCGGATCTTCGGTGGTGCGCGGTCGATCAGCTCCTCCTCCTCGGCTGACTGGAGGACGGAGCGCAGCAGCCGATAGGCCGCGGCATTCGACGACCCGGTCTCCGGGTCCAGGGACGCCCGCCACTTCTTGACCTCGGAGAGGGTGACGTCTCGCAGCGGCATCTCGCCGAAGTAGGGAAGAATCCGGGAGTCGAGGAGGGTCTGATAGGTGCGCACCGTGGTGGGGCGGAGATCGCGCTCGACCAGGTAGCGCTTCGCGAACGTGCCGACGGTGTTGCGGGCGGCATCTCGCGCGCGTCGCTCGGCAGCCATCCGGCGCGCCGCCGGTGGAGACCACTCCTCCCGATCGATCAAGGAGCGCTCCGTCGCGAGCCACGCCTCGGCGTCCATCTTGGTGCCGAAGCTGCGTGAGTAGCGAGTGCCGTCGGGCATCGCGTACCTCGCTCGGTACGAGACGCCGGCACGAGCTGAGCGGCGCTCGACCTCCCCGAATCCCCGTCGTCGTGCCACCCCGCGAGACCTCCGAAAACCGTCCGTGGGGGATACTTCCCCCTAACCCCATGCCAACCCCCTGCTATAGAACCCCATGCTCCGCAAGCAGGGTGTGGGGGACTGGTGGGGGAAAGAATGGCAGAACGTGTCCATCATAGACCATCTTTGACCTGCAGTTTTACGCTTGACATCGAACGCATGAGCGAAGATTTGTCTGCTTTGCAAGCAGGGGGTTAGGGGTTCGAGTTCCCTAGGCGCCACCAGCTCCGCTCCCCACGAATCGGCGTCAGCCATCGCGCACGCTCACCTGTACCGGGTGACCCCCCCCGCGGCTCCGGGCGTCCGACGCTGGGTCGGTCTCTCTGACTCGAGGAGCGGGAATGGCGAAGAAGTTCAACGGTGTGGTCAACATCGACGTGCGGGACTCGGTCCCCGACTGGACCCCGTTCCGGGAGTCGCCGGCCCCCGAGGGTGCGCCCAACTTGCTGGTCGTGCTGTACGACGACACCGGCCTGGCCGCCTGGTCGCCGTACGGCGGGCGGATCAACATGCCGACCATGGACCGGCTCGCGGCCGACGGGCTCACGTACTCGCAGTGGCACACGACCGCCCTCTGCTCGCCGACCAGGTCGGTGTTCCTGACCGGCCGCAACCACCACGTGAACCGGACCGCCTGCATCATGGAGGGCACCGACGGGTTCCCCGGCGCGGCCGGCCGGCTGCCCGCCGAGTGCGCCACCGTCGGCCAGGTCCTCCAGGACAACGGCTACAGCACCTTCTGGCTCGGCAAGAACCACAACGTGCCCACCGAGGACCTCGCCAGCGGCGCCAGCAAGTCGGAGTGGCCGCTCTCGAAGGGGTTCGACAGGTT
>DATDAP010000548.1:0-3942 GCA_036525335.1 Microlunatus sp.
CTAGCCTGAGGACATGCTTGCCGCGTACGCCGTCGCCGCCGACGCGCAGAACCCGCTGTCCGCTCTCCGGGTGGGGGCGATCGACCCGCCGTCGGTGCCCGTGGACTGGGTGGAGGTACGCGTCCGCGCGGCCGCCCTCAATCACCACGACGTGTGGTCGCTGCGAGGGGTGGGACTGCCGGCGGACCGGCTGCCGATGATCCTGGGCTGCGACGCCGCCGGGGTCACCGCGGACGGCCGGGAGGTCGTCGTCCACGCGGTGATCAACGATCCCGCCTACGGCGGAGGCGACGAGACCTACGACCCGCGCCGATCGCTGCTCTCCGAGCGCTATCCGGGCACGTTGGCGGAGAGCGTACGGGTGCCGGCGGGAAACCTCGTCGACAAGCCCGCGAGCCTCTCCTTCACCGAGGCGGCCTGCCTGCCGACCGCGTGGCTCACCGCGTACCGCGCGTTGCTCACCGCCGGGGCGCTGCGACCCGGGGACACGGTCCTCGTCCAGGGGGCCGGGGGCGGGGTGGCCACCGCGGCGGTCCAGATCGGTCGGGCGACGGGACTTCGTGTGTGGGTGACCTCGCGCAGCTCCGAGCGGGCCGAGCGGGCGGTGGCGCTCGGAGCGCACCGCGGGTTCGCGGCCGGGGAGCGGCTGCCGGAGAGGGTGGACGTGGTGTTGGACAGCGTGGGCGCGGCGACCTGGTCCCACTCGATCAACGCCCTGCGACCCGGGGGTCGGCTGGTCACGGTTGGCACCACCTCGGGCGCCGAGCCGCGCTCGGCCGAGCTGACCAAGATCTTCTACAAGCCCCTGCAGGTGATCGGCAGCACGATGGGTACTCGGGCCGAGCTCGCCAGCGTGCTGCGGCTGGTGCAGCACGCCGGGTTGCACCCGGTCATCGACCGGGTGCTGCCGTTGGCCGAGGCCGCCGAAGGACTCCGCCTCCTCGCGGATGGCGAGGCCTTCGGGAAGGTCGTCCTGGAACCCTGAACCTCGGGCCGACCACGAGGGTGGGGCGGCGGTTGCGGTCTCCGACCGTGGTCGGAAAGCGCACGGCCGGCCCCACCGGAGGCGTACAGAAGCCGACCGTGGTCGGAAGACGCACACCCCGGTGGGTGAGTCAGTCCTCGTCGTCCAGCCGGGCCAGCCAGGTAGCCAGCTGCTCGACGGGGCCCTCGAAGTCGGGATGGAGATCGACGAAGGCTCGCAGCTGCTCGGCGAGCCACGCCAGGGTGACCTCGTCGTCACCCCGGCGTGTCTCGAGCTCCTCGATGCCTCGATCAGTGAAGTACATCGCGAGTCAGCCTGCGATGCGTCAGCGGAACGCGGAGTCGAGCAGCTCGCGCTGCTGCGCCTCGTGCACCTTGGCCGAACCCACCGACGGCGCCGACGAGGCGGGCCGGGTGTGCGGAGCGATCGTCCACGGCTGACTCGGCTCGGCGTCGCGGAGCGCGTCGATCAGGTTCAGCGCCATGAACGGCCAGGGTCCCTGGTTCGCCGGCTCGTCCTGAACCCAGAGCAGCTCCGAGCCGACGTTCGGGAACTTGCGCAGCTCGGCCCCGATCTCCTCGGTCGCGAGCGGGTAGAGACGCTCGACCGGGATGATCGCGGTGTCCCAGCGGTCCAGCTGGGCCCGTTTGGTGGTCAGGTCCCAGCGCACCTTGCCCGAGCAGAGGATGACCCTGCGGACGGCGTCGGCGTCGATGATGAGCGGGTCCGCCAGCACGGGCCGCCACCGGTCCTCGGTGAAGTCCTCGGGCTGGGAGACGGCCAGCTTGTTCCGCAGCATCGACTTCGGCGTCATGATCACCAGCGGGCGGTGCCGCTCGCCGATGGCGTGCTGCCGGAGCAGGTGGAAGTGACTGGCCGGTGTCGACGGCTGGGCGACGGCGATCGAGTCCTCGGCCGCCAGCTGCAGGAACCGCTCGATCCGGGCCGAGCTGTGGTCGGGGCCCTGCCCCTCGTAGCCGTGTGGGAGCAGCAGCGTGACGCCGGACTTCTGGGTCCACTTGGCCTGGCCGGAGGAGATGAACTCGTCGATGATCGTCTGGGCGCCGTTGGCGAAGTCGCCGAACTGCGCCTCCCACAGCACCAGGGCGTCGGGGCGGGCCACGGAGTAGCCGTACTCGAAGCCCATCGCCGCGTACTCGCTGAGCAGGGAGTCGAAGATGTGGAACTTGCCCTGGTCGTCGTCGAGGTGCTTGAGCGGCACGTACGACTCGCCCGTCTTGCGGTCCACCACGGAGGCGAAGCGCTGAACGAAGGTGCCACGCCGGCTGTCCTGACCGGTCAGCCGTACCGTCCGGCCCTCCATCAGCAACGAGCCGAGGGCCAGGATCTCCGCGGTTCCCCAGTCGATGCCGCCCTGGGTGATCGCGGCCGAACGTCGCTGCAGCTGCGGCATCACCTTCGGGTGCACGCTGAAGCCGGCCGGGAACGACAGGTGCGCGTCCGCGATCTTCTTCAACGTCTCCATGGTGACCGCGGTGCCGTGCGGCGCCGCCTCCTTGCTCGGGTACGCCGGCACCATCTGCAGAGGCTTCTTGTGGTCGGTCTGGGTGGCGTCGCGGACCTCGCGGAAGACGCTCTCCAGCCGCTGCTGGTAGCGCGTCATCACGGCCTCGGCGTCCTCGATCGTGATGTCGCCACGACCGATCAGCGCCTCGGTGTAGAGCTTGCGGGTCGACCGCTTCTTCTCGATCAGGTCGTACATCAACGGCTGGGTGAAGCTCGGGTCGTCACCCTCGTTGTGGCCGCGTCGGCGGTAGCAGATGATATCGACGACGACGTCCTTGTTGAACTCCTGCCGGAAGGCGAAGGCCAGCCGCGCCACCCGGATGCAGGCCTCGGGATCGTCGCCGTTCACGTGGAAGATCGGCGCCTGGATCATCCGCGCGACATCCGTGCAGTACATCGACGACCGCGACTCGGTCGGCGAGGTGGTGAAGCCCACCTGGTTGTTCACGATGATGTGGATGGTGCCGCCGGTCCGGTAGCCCCGGAGCTGGGACAGGTTCAAGGTCTCCGCCACCACGCCCTGTCCGGCGAACGCGGCGTCACCGTGCATCAGCACGGGCATCACCGGGAACTCGCCGCCCCGGTCGAGGATGTCCTGCTTGGCTCGGGCGATGCCCTCCAGCACAGGGTTGACTGCCTCGAGGTGGCTGGGGTTGGCAGCCACGGACGTCTTGATCGTCTCTCCGCTGAGGGCGGTGAACTTGCCCTCGGCACCCAGGTGGTACTTCACGTCGCCGGAGCCCTGGACGGTTCGCGGGTCGATGTTGCCCTCGAACTCGCGGAAGATCTGGGCGTAGCTCTTGCCCACGATGTTGGCCAGCACGTTCAGCCGGCCACGGTGCGGCATGCCGATGCAGACCTCTTCGAGGCCGTGGTTGGCTGCCTGCTCGCACACCTCGTCCAGCAGCGCGATGGTGGCCTCGCCGCCCTCGAGGGAGAACCGCTTCTGACCGACGAACTTGGTCTGCAGGAAGGTCTCGAAGATCTCGGCCTCGTTGAGCTTGTCCAGGATCCGCAGGTGCTCCTCGCGGGGCAGCGACTCGTGCGGCCGCTCCACCCGGTCCTGGATCCACTTGCGCTGGGCGGGCTCCTGGATGTGCATGTACTCGATGCCGATGGTCCGGCAGTACGAGTCGCGCAGGATGCCGAGGATCTTGCGCATCTTCATCAGACCCTGGCCGCCGGCGAACGCGCCGGTGGCGAACTCCCGGTCCAGGTCCCACAGGGTCAGGCTGTGGGTCTGCACGTCGAGGTCGTGGTGACTGCGCTGGCGGTACTCCAGCGGGTCCGTGTCGGCCATCAGGTGCCCGCGCACCCGGTAGGCGTTGATCATCTCGAAGATCCGGGCCTGCTTGGAGACCTGGTCCTCGTGATCGGCACTGACGTCCTGCGCCCAGCGGATCGGCTCGTACGGGATCCGCAGCGCGGAG
>DATDAP010000549.1:0-4620 GCA_036525335.1 Microlunatus sp.
CACCGAGTAGCGCTCGTGCACGGTCTCGGCCAGCGGCACCAGCGGCTTCTTCGGGTACGGCCACGAGTCCAGGTCCATCACCGTGTGCTTGACCACGCGGGCCGGCACACCCGGTCGGTTCGGCGTCACCGAGGCCAGCGCCCCGTCGGGACCGTACGCGACGTCGTAGAACTTGGGCACGTAGACGCCGCCGGTCTCGGCCAGTCGCAGCAGCAAGCCGTCACGACCACCGGGTCGACCCTCGGACTTCCACTCCCGGATCACCGCGGAGATGGCCAGGGCGATCTCCTCGCCGTCGCCCAGCACGGCGGCATCGACGAAGTCCGCGACCGGCTCGGGGTTGAAGGCGGCGTGCCCACCGGCCAGCACGATCGGCTCGTCCTCGCCACGATCCACCGCGTGCAGGGCCATACCGGCCAGGTCCAGGGCGTTGAGCAGGTTCGTGTAGCCGAGCTCGGTGGCGAAGCTGACCCCCAGCACGTCGAAGTCGGCCACCGAACGGTGGTTGTCCAGGGTGAACTGCGGGATGCCCTGCTCTCGCATCAGCTTCTCGAGGTCGGCCCACACCGCGTACGTCCGCTCGGCCAGGATCCAGTCCAGCTCGTTCAGCACCTCGTACAGGATCGCCACGCCCTGGTTGGGTAGCCCCACCTCGTACGCGTCCGGGTACATCAGGCACCAGCGGACCTCGACGGCGCCCCAGTCCTTGCTGACGCTGTTGAGCTCACCGCCGACGTACTGGATCGGCTTGCTGACGCTGGCCAGCAGCGGTTCCAGCTGCTCGAACAGCGAGATCGAGACCGAGGACGGGGGTGCGGTGGTGGTCACCGCACCAGAGTAAGAGACCTGACCAGCCCGGGACCCACCGGCGACCCTGCGCGAGTCCCACCGGCCCTGTCGGACCAGCTCCACTTTCGTCCCTGCTCGACTCCGCGTGTGTTGCATCACCCGCGGAGTCGGATCACGGGCGGTCGCCGGCCCTTCGGCCCGGGGAACGGATCACCAGCACCGACTCCACGGGCTCGTCGGACAGGGCGGCGTAGCTGTGGGCGACGTCGCTGAACCACTCGGCGGTCTCGCCGACACCGATCTCGACCTCGTCGCCGACCCGCCCGACCCGAGCACGGCCCCGGGTGAGCAGCAGGTGCTCGACGACTCCCGGCCCGTGCGGCACCGACCGGTGGCATGCACCCGCGTCCAGGACGAGCCGATAGACCTCGACGGTCGCGCCTCCCGACTCGCGGACGTCGAGCAACAGGGCCTCCACCCCGGGCGACGCGACGCGAGCGCCGGCCCGACCCGCGAGCAGGGTGGACAGCGGCAGCTCGAGCGCTCCGGCCAACGCGTACAAGGTCGAAAGGGTCGGATTGCGCACCCCGTTCTCGATCTCGGACAACGACCCCTTGCCGATCCCGGCGGTTTCGGCGAGGGCGCCGACCGACCAACCGCGCTCCCGCCGGGCGGCGCGCAAGCGCTCGCCCACGAGCTTCGCCAGATCCTGCACACGGCCCACTCTAGAGGGTGGAGTTCTGCAAACAGAACGATCGACCGCTAGGGTTCTGTCTATGGAACACGTGCCGCGACCGGTGATCGCCGGAATCGTCGCCGCCCTGGTCGGCTTCACCAGCTCGTTCGCCGTCGTGCTGTCCGGTCTGCACGCGGTCGGCGCAACGCACGCCGAGGCCGCCTCCGGACTTCTGGTCCTCAGCCTCGCTCAAGGTCTGGGCATCCTCTGGCTCACGCTGCGACACCGGACGCCGCTCATCCTCGCCTGGTCGACACCCGGGGCGGCGATGCTGGCCACCACCGGAGCGGTCGCCGGCGGCTGGTCCGCCGCGGTCGGCGCCTTCCTCCTGGTCGGCCTGCTGATCCTGATCACCGGGCTCTGGCCCGCCCTGGGCGGCCTGGTCGCCCGGATCCCGACCGCCCTCGCGCAGGCGATGCTGGCCGGCGTCGTCCTCTCGCTCTGCTTCGCGCCGGTGCACGGGCTGGCCGCCGAGCCGTGGATGGTCGCCCCGATCCTGCTCGGTTGGCTGCTGGCGACCCGCTACACACCCCGCTGGGCGGTCCCGATCGCGTTCGTCATCACCCTGCTGGTGATCGGGGTCGGGGCCGGCGGCGACCTGAGCGCCGCGCTGGTCGCCCCCTCGCTCGCCTGGACGACGCCAACGCTCACCGGCCCGGCCGTGCTCGGTCTCGCTCTCCCCCTCTACCTGGTGACCATGGCGAGCCAGAACGTGCCGGGAGCGGCGGTCATCTCCTCGTACGGCTACCGAGTGCCGTGGCGCGAGTCGATGACGGTCACGGGAATCGGCACCCTGGCCGGGGCGATGTTCGGCGGGCACGCGGTCAACCTGGCCGCGATCACCGCCTCGATGACCGCCAACCCCGACGTGCACCCCGACCCGGCCCGGCGCTGGGTGGCGGCGCACGCCGCGGGCTGGACCTACCTGGTGCTGGGGGTGCTCTCCGCTCCCCTGACGGCCTTCGTCAGCCTGGCGCCACCGGACGTGATCGGGACCGTGGCCGGCCTGGCCCTGCTCGGCACCCTGGCTGCGTCGCTGCACGGAGCCCTCTCCAGCGCCGAGGGACGCGAGGCGGTGACCATCACGTTCGTGGTCGCGGCTTCCGGCACCGTGATCGGCGGGATCGGGGCCGCGTTCTGGGCGCTGATGGCCGGTTTGGTGGTCCGGACGGTCCTGACCCGACCTTTAGGTGTGGCTTCCGCACCGACAACGGTGCCGAAGTCACACTGAGGAGCTCTCGTCCTCCGCGTCGCCCTCGTCGTCGCCCGTCACCAGCTGGAAGCCCGCCGCGGCGAGGTCGTCGGCCAGGTCGTCCTGGGTCAGCAGGTCCTCGCGCACCTGACCGGTCCGGTACGCCGTTCGGCTGACCATGTGCGCGGCCACCGGGGCGGTGAGCAGCTGCAGGATCGCTACCAGCAGCAGAATGCCGAGGGCCTGGAAGTTCTGCAGGGAGAACGCCACCCCGGTGACCACGAACAGGAGCCCGAGGGTCTGGGGCTTGGTCGCCGCGTGCATCCGGGTGAGCACGTCGGGGAACCGGACGAGCCCGACGGAGGCGGCGAAACAGAGCATGGCGCCGAGCAGCAGGAAGACGGCGCCGATGGTGTCAAGGACGGGGTTCATGTGCCGGACCCTCCGCGCTCGGACTTGGTCGGCGACGACGCCGGCACGTCCCACTTCTTCGCCTTGTCCCGGTCGGCCACGAACCGGGCCATGCTGAGGGAACCCGCGAAGCCGAGCAGCGACAGCACCAGCATGATCGGGATCGTGGTCGTGTGGTGGTTCATGGAGGCCTCCATCGCCAGCGCGGCGATGACCACGGCGACCACCACGTCGGCCGCCACCACCCGGTCCAGGGTGGACGGCCCTCGCGACATCCGGATCAGCGTCATCACCATCGCCCCGGCCAGGAAGAAGACCCCGATCATGATGATCACATTGGCCACACTCATGACGACTCCTCCCGCACCGCCGCCACCTCGTCGTCGGATCCGAAGGAGCGGACCACCCGCTGCTCGGCCTGCAGCACCTTGCGTCGCGCGGTGGCGATGTCGGCGTCGGAGCGGACGCCCATCACGTGCAGGTAGAGAACACTCTCCTGCCTCCGAGCCTCCATCACCAGGCTGCCCGGCACCAGCGAGACCAGCTCTGAGGTGAGGGTCAGATAGAGGTCGGAGTGCGTCTTGAGATCCACCCGGACCACGGCGTTGCGCATGGTGTGGCCGAAGTGGAAGGCCTGGGCCGCGACCAGGAAGCTGGACCGCACCAGGTCGAACAGCAGGATGGCGATCAGCTTCGTGTGCGGCCAGAGCCGGAAGCGCCCGTGGAAGTCGATCGGCGGCAGCGGGAAGACCCAGGTGATCAGCAGACCGAGCAGGAAGCCGGACACCAGGTTGGCCAGCGACAGATCGCCCCACAGCAGCACCCAGATCGCCGCAGTGACGATCGACATCCGCAGCTGCGGGCGGCGACGGCTCAGCGTCGCCCGCTCCGTGCTGGGTTCGCCGGCCAGCTCCGTCGCCGCCAGCTCACGCTCGCGTTCGTCCTCGTTCATCATCAGCGCACTCCTGGGGACAGCACGGCCTGCACGTACGGCAGCCCGCTGAGCATGTCGGCCGCGGCCCGGTCGGCGTAGCCGTAGAGCGGTCCCGCGATGAAGGTGATGCCGACCCCGATCAGCACCAGGAAGCCGGTGGTGACGACCATTCCACGGGGCAGCACGACCGAGCGCCGTCGCACCACCAGAGGGTTGCCGGCCGGGGTGCTGTCGGGGACACCTCGCCAGAAGGCGCGGTTCCAGACCTTGGCCATGGCGTACAGGGTCAGCAGGCTGGTGATCACCCCGCCGGCCACCAGCACGTAGGCGAGCGCCCCGCCGTGTAGCACGCCGGCCTCGAGCAGGCCGATCTTGCCGACGAAGCCGGACAGCGGTGGGATGCCGGCCAGGTTCATGGCCGGCACGAAGAACAGCACACCCAGCACCGGCGACAGGGCGGCGAGGCCGCCGAGGTCGTTCAGCGACGTGCTGCCGCCCCGGCGTTCGATCAGCCCGGTGACCAGGAACAGGGTGGTCTGGATGGTGATGTGGTGGGCG
>DATDAP010000550.1:0-7860 GCA_036525335.1 Microlunatus sp.
CAGCAGCCCGGTCAGGATCTGCTTGTTGTAGCCGAAGCCGACCTCCTCGATCGCCTCGCCGTCCAGCTCGAGGCCGATGGGCATGCCGTAGGAGGGCATCAGCGCCGACGTACCGACCTCGATGGCGCGGCGGAAGGGCACCAGATGATCATCGAAGCGGCCCCCGGGGTAGATCTGCTCACGCCCGTACGGGAAATGCGGGTCCTCACCGTCGAGCTGGGGTCCACCGCCGGGGAAGTGCTTGGCCATGGTGGCCACCGAGCCGGGTCCGAGATCTCGGTCGATCTGGAGACCCTCGATGTAGGCCGCCGCCACCTCGGCCACGAAGGCGCTGTCGTTGCCGAAGGTGTGGAACTGGCGGCCCCAGCGAGGCTCCGTGCCCAGATCGATCTGCGGGTGCAGCGAGGAGCGGATCCCGACCGCCACGTACTCCTGCCGGGCGATCTCGGCGAACTCCCGTACCCGCTCGGGATCCCTCAGGGCGGCCAGTCCCAGCGGCTCCGGCCAGGCCGACATCGCGCCGGCGGCGAACGCGGCACCGCTGTTCTCCGCGAACGAGTGGCGTGGGTCGGTACTCACCGTCACCGGGATCGAGTGCGGCGTGGTCGCCGCCAGCTCCTGCAGCGCGTTGGACCACTCCGCGGACTCGCGTGCCGACGGCAGCGCGTGCACGTTGACGTGGTTGATCAGCTTGGTCAGCACCACACCCCGGGTGGAGGAGCGGGCCACCGCCCCGTCCCCCTCCATCAGGGTGCCCTGCGGGCCGACCTCGATGATCTCGTGGAAGAACAGGCCGACCTTCTCCGCCAGAGACAGCCGGCCCGTCAGGTCGTCGGCGCGCTCGGTGGGCGCCCGGCGCGGATCCTCGAAGGGCGCCATCCGCTGATCATGGTCGAGGTCGCGGAAGACGGTCCCGTCGTCGGCGGTCAGGGTCTTCAGCTGCGGCTTGGGCACGTCCTGGTCCTTGTGTCGTTGGCGTTCGGGGCAGGTTGTTCAGTGATCTCGGAGCGTACGGGCGAGCTCGACCTCCGGGTCGAAGGCGGGGCCGATCGACGACTCCCGGTCGAAGATCGCGGCTGACCGGTCCGATGTCCAGGCCGGCCAGGGCGCCCGATGATCATGGATGAACCCGACCCAGCCGCGATGCATCAGATCGGCCAGCGCCTGCGGTGGGTTCGGGTCACACGAGGCGGCCACCTGCGGTGCGTCCAGCAGGTCCCAGGCGAACGGCAGCTCCGCGCAGTGGGCGGCCAGGCCCGTCTCGCTGTGCCGCAGCCGGAAGTCGTACAGCCAGGTCGGTGCCGGGCCACGGAGGTCGGCCCAGGTGATCATGGGGACCCGGAAGGTGAGCTCGGTCATCAGCTGCCCCAGCACCGAGGCGGGTCCGGCGGGGAGATCCGCGTACGCCGCCAGGATCCGCTCGGTGACCGGACCGACCCGCGAGGCGCGCAGCACCTCGGGCAGATCACCGGTGCCCAGCAGGGGAGCGAGCAGCGCACCGGCGGCGGTGAACTCGTGGGCGGTCGCCCCGGTGATCAGCGGGACATCGGCGGACACTCCGGCTCCCAGCGCGTCCGGCACCGAGCGGTCCAGCACCTGGCCGTCCACGTAGGGCAGGTAGGCGAGGGTGACCCCGCCGGTGTCGATGATGCCGTCGACCGCGCCGGTCAGGTCGGTGGGTGGCGCCGCCACACCGACCCGGTCCTGCAGATCGAGGATCCGGTCCTCGGACAGGGTGGCCAGACCCTCGCGGGTCCAGGGCACGTCGGCCAGCTCGGCGAGGGCCCGGCCGTTGGCTTCCGCGGTCCCGGTCGGCTGCACGTCGAGGGCGCCGGAGTGGCTGATCGCGGCACCGAAGAGCCCACGTGCCACGGGCGAGACGAGCAGGGCCCAGACCGAGCCGCCGCCGGCGGACTGGCCGCCGATGGTGACCCGTTCGGGATCTCCGCCGAAGGCTGCGATGTGCCGCTGCACCCAGCGCAGGGCCTCGATCTGGTCCAGCAGACCACGGTTGTGCGGGGCGTCGGGGATCCAGCCGAAGCCGTCGAAGCCGAGCCGGTACGAGAGGGTCACCGTCACCACGCCGTCGCGGTTGAAGGCGCGTCCGTCGTACCAGGGGCTGGCCGGCGACCCCGCCTTGTAGCCGCCGCCGTGGATCCAGACGAACACCGGCAGAGCGGCGGCGGGCTGACCGGGCACCGGGGTGAACACGTTGACGTTCAGGGTCGCGTCGCCCGGGATGGACGGCTCGGGGATGGCGGTGACCTCGCCGAACGCACGGCGCTGGGCCGTCGGACCGTACGCGCTCGCGTCGCGGACGCCCGCCCAGCCGGCGGCCGGGACCGGCGCGCCGAACCGGTTCGGTCCGACCGGGGGCTCGGCGAACGGCAGCCCGAGGAAGGCGGCCGAGCGGTCGTACGGTCCACCCGGGCCGGTGTCGCGCCAGACGCCCTGAGCCGTGCCCTGTGCGTAGTCGACGATCGGGTCCATGCTCTCGGCCCCGCTCACCGGCTGGCCGCCAGCTCGAGCGTGACGACGTCGAGATCGCCGGCCCTGATCTCCACGGTGATCGGGCCCGGTCCGATGGGTCGCACCACGGCGAGCGCTCGACCGTCGAACGTGCGCCAGGTGTCGGCGCCGAACCGCTCGGTGGTGCTCGGGTTCGCGCTGCACAGTCCGGCCAGGACCGCTGCCCCGGACACCGCGACCGTGATCGGACGATCGGCGGACGCGACCAGGTGGCCCGCGGCATCCCGCAGCTCGATCGCCACGTACGCGAGGTCGGTGTCGTCGGCCCGCAGCGCGGTGCGGTCCGCGGTCGCTGTGAGGGTCGGATCGCCGGCAGTGCTCAGGGACGTCCGCCCGTTCTCGACCCCGTCGCGATAGCCGACGGCGACCAGCGCGCCGGGGGAGTACGTGGTCTCCAACACCGCCATCAGCGGCCGCTGTTCCCCCACCCGTCCCCGGGCGATCTCGCTCTCGTCCAGCAGCAGGACGACCTCGTCGGCGTCGGCGTACACCTCGACGGTGACCGGCCGACCCTCGAAACCGGGCCAGGTCCACGAGCTGATGGCGTCCGACCAGGCCCACGGTGACTGCATGGTGATCGTGTGATCATGGTGCTCGGGCCGGCGCACCGCCAGGTACGGTTCGGCGCGCAGGCCGAACACGATCTCCCGGTAGAAGCTGACGGGCCGACGCCAGCCGGTGATGTCCAGGTCCCCGCACCAGGCGGTCAGGTACGGGAACTCCCGCTCCAGCGCGGCGACGGCCCCGGCGTGCTCGGCGTACGTGGTGGCTCCGATGCCGACCTCACCGAGATAGTCCCAGCCGGTCCAGGTGAAGTCGCCGATCACGTGCGGCTGCCCGACGACCATCGGCCACAGGTCCCCGATCCGGGTGGGGAAGGTCTCCGAGCCGACGATCACGCGGTGCGGGTAGCGGGAGGCGTCGGCGGCGTACCGGCCTTCGGCGTAGTTGAGCCCGAGCACGTCCAGTGCCGCGCTGGACTCCTCGATCCGCGCGGTCGCGCGCTCGCTGGAACCGAGGGTGTTCATGGCGTCACCGAGATCGTTCAGACCACCCGACGCGCCGTCCGCGGCACCGTCACCCCGAGCCTCGGCGATCACGGCCGGCAGCTCGTCGAGCACCGCCAACGCGGCGTTCACCCCGTTGGTGACCAGCCGGGTCGGATCCTGCGTGCGCAGGTGATCGGCCAGCCGGCGGGCCATCCGCGAACCGTGCGGGGTGCCCGTCTCCACGATCTCGTTGCCGATCGAGTACATGATCACGCTCGGGTGGTTGTAGTCCTTGGCGATCATGGAATCCACGTCGGCGGCCCACCACTGCGGGAAGTCCAGGGCGTAGTCGTACGGGGTCTTGAACCGCGACCAGCAGTCGAACGCCTCGTCCATCACCAGCACACCCAGGCGATCGCACGCCTCCAGCATCGCCGGTGACAGGGGGTTGTGGGCAGCTCGGATCGCGTTGAAGCCAGCCTGTTGGAGCAGCTCGATCCGACGTTCCTCGGCCCGCTCGATCGCGGCGGCCCCGAGTGGCCCGTTGTCGTGGTGCAGGCAGGCTCCTCGCAGCAGCACCGGCTCACCGTTGATCCGCAGACCGTGGCGCGGGTCGACCTGCAGGGTGCGTACGCCGAACCGGGTGATCACCGGATCGTCGTGATCATGGCCGGGACGCCGGACGGTCGTGCGACAGCGGTAGCGATGTGGTTCGGTGGGGCTCCAGGACCGGGGCTCGGCCAGGTAGAGGCGCCGCCGAACGGTGGTCGTCTCACCCGGGGCCAGCGTGACCGGGGTCTCGTCCTCGACTCCGGCGCGGTCGTCCGCGTCGGTGATCGTGGTCGACAGGTCGACGGTCTCGGTCGAGGCAGTCCGGTTGGTCAGGGTGGTGGCGACCTCCAGGACCGCGAGATCGGGCTCCAGGTCCAGCGTCGTGATCCGTACGCCATCCGGAACCACGTGCACGAGCTCGTTCACGTGCAGCAGCACCGGGCGGTGCAGACCGCAGCCGGAGTACCACCGCGAGTCCTGGCCGGAGCGCACCTCGACCCGCAGCTCGTTGTCGGCACCGACCCGCAGGAACGGCTTGAGATCGACCAGGAAACGGGCATAGCCGTCGGCCCGGTTCCCGGCCAGCTCGTCGTTGACGAACACCATAGCGTGCCGGTACGCCCCCTGCAGCTCGAGCGCCACGACCTTGTCCGCCCAGCTCGCGGGGACCGGGAAGGTCTTCAGGTAGGTGAAGGACCCGGGTGGGAAGTAGGCCCCGGCACCCCTCCCGGGAGCGTCCGGCGACCGATCGGTGTCCCGCTGGGCGTCGTGCGGCAAGGTGACCGGGATGAGCTCGACCTGCTCACCTCCGACGGCGGCGAACGGCCCGAGCGACCTCCGGTAGAACCAGTCGCGGCCGAACGGCTCGATCACGCAGCCTCCAGAATCTTCAGGAGCAGAAACCCCACCAGGTGTGGATCGCGGTGCAGAACAGCGGACCTGGGGGTGGGTCCGCCGCGCCATCGAGAGCGTACCGGGCCATCCACGACGTGAGCGAAGTCTCACCCCATCGAGTTGTCCACAACTCAATTGTGCGCAATGTGTATTGGCATGACGACCTCGCGGCTGAACGAGCTGGTCTGCTTCGCCATCTACTCGGCCGCGAACTCGACGTCCCAGGCGTACCGGCAGGTGCTCGCGCCGTGGAATCTCACCTACCCCCAGTTCCTGGTGCTGGTCGTGCTCTCCGACGGCGACCGTACGGTGTCCGCACTCGGCCACGAGCTCGGGCTGGACTCCGGCACCGTGTCGCCCCTGGTGGCTCGGCTGGAGGCGAGGGGGCTGGTGAGGCGCGAGCGGCGCGAGAGTGACGAGCGCGTTGTCACCGTCGCCCTCACCACCGAGGGTCGCTCGACCCACCGTGCGGTGGCCGACGCCGTCGGCTGTCTGGGGCCGGCGTTCGTCGAGGCGTCGTCGGACCTGCCGGAGCTGCTTCGGCAGCTGCACGAGGTCACGCACAACATGAGGCAGCTCACCACGGCTCTGCGGGGCGGTGTGACGCTCGCGGATCGACCCAGAACTCCATCCCACAAGCGAAGGAAATGATCATGGAGACCCTGTACACCGCCGAAGCCCTGTCCACCGGCAGCGGCCGCAACGGCCATGTCCGGTCCACCGACGGCCGCATCGACTTCGATCTGGCCACCCCGAAGGCCACGGGCGGCTCGGGTGAGGGCGCCAACCCGGAGCAGCTGTTCGCCGCCGGTTACGCGGCCTGCTTCCACAGCGCGGTGCAGTCCATCGCGCGGGTGAAGAAGCTCGCCGTCTACGACTCCTCGGTCGGTGCGCTGGTGCACATCGGCCCGAACGGACAGGGCGGCTTCGGGCTGGCGGTCGAGCTCGAGATCGTGCTGCCGAACCTCGACTTTGCTGTGGCCCAGGAGCTCGCCGAAGCGGCCCACCAGGTCTGCCCGTACTCCAACGCAACCCGCGGCAACATCGACGTCAAGCTCACCGTCGTCGAGGACTGACGCGGGTCGAGGACTGACTACAGAACGACGCCGAGGACCAGCACCACGATGGCAAGCGCGGGGAGCACCAGCTGTTTCAGTGCCGCCGACGCCTTCGACGGGCTGGACAGCAGCAGCACCAGACCGGCGGCGACCATCGAGCCGGTGCCGACGAACACCATGGTCAGACCGACGGTGGACGAGCCGACCGCGGTCGCCACGATGCCGATCGTGGTCACGAGGGCCAGGAACAGGTTGTAGAAGCCCTGGTTGAAGGCCAGATCCTTCATCGCCTCCGCCTCCTCACGGGAGCCGGTGCCGAAGATGGCCCGGGCCTTGTCGCTCGTCCAGACGATCGACTCGAGATAGAAGATGTAGACGTGGACGAGGGCCGCGAGGCCCGCGAGGACGAGTCCGGCGACGGTCACGCGAGAATGCTGCCATGCCGATCCTTAACAAGGACATGACGCTCTGTATCTCGCTGGCCGGGCGACCGTCGAACCTGGGCACCCGGTTCCACAACTTCCTCTACGACGAGCTGGGGTTGAACTACGTCTACAAGGCGTTCACCACCGACGACATCGAGGGCGCGATCCGGGGTGTCCGGGCGCTCGGCATCCGTGGCTGTTCGGTGTCGATGCCCTACAAGGAGGCGGTCATCCCGCTGATCGACGTGCTCGAGGAGTCCGCCGCGGCGATCGAGTCTGTGAACACCATCGTCAACGACGGCGGACGGCTGTCCGGGTCCAACACCGACTACGAGGCAGTGGCTCAGCTGCTCACCGAGCACGCGATCGACCCGTCGTCGTCGGTCCTGCTCCGCGGATCCGGAGGCATGGCCAAGGCGGTGGTGGCAGCTTTCCGCGGCGCGGGGTTCGCCGATCTGACCGTGCTGGCCCGCAACGAGACCGCCGGGTCGACCCTGGCGGGCAAGTACGGCTATCGCTGGCGGGACGATGATCCGACACCGGGATCGGCGGTGATCGTCAACGTGACCCCGCTCGGCATGCACGGTGCCGAAGCCGAGGTGCAGTCGTTCTCCGATGATCACGTCGCCGCCGCCGACGTGGTGTTCGACGTGGTGGCCTTCCCGGCCGAGACCCCGCTGATCATCAAGGGTCGAGAGGCCGGCAAGCGGGTGATCAGCGGAGCCGAGGTGATCGCTCTGCAGGCGGCTCGTCAGTTCGAGCGCTACACCGGGGTGGCAATCAGCCCCGACCAGGTCGCGCGCGCCTCGGCCTTCTCCCGGCAGTGAAAACTCTCCCCAACTCCGCTGGTGTTGCAGCACACGCGCAGTTGCGAGAGCGGGGGGTCACACAACTCCGCTGGTGTTGCAGCACCAGCGGAGTCGGGAATTCACGGAGAACAGGCAGATCCCGGCGGTTCGCCTGCCGTCAGCGGGCGCGTACCCGCCGGCTGAAGTCGCTGGCGCTGTGAGAACCCGAGCCGGTGGCCGCCGGGCTGCGACTTCCGTCGCGGGCCGGGCGACGTCCGCGGCCGGAGCTCTGGCCGCCAGCACCTGAACCGCCCGACCTCTGTCCACCCGAACCGCCGTTGCGCGGAGCCGATCCGGCTCCGGCGGAGCGAGAACGACCGCCGGAGCGACGTCCACCGCCGTTGCCGGCACGGGCGCCGCCGGTGCCGCCACCGCGACCACTGGACCGGCCGGACGTGTCCGGCGCCGGGGTCACGACGATGGTCTCGAAGACCCGCTCGCCGGCGGCGAGCTGCTGCAGCACGGGGTGGGCGATGGTGTCCACCACCGTCATGGTCGGCTTGATGCCGGCCGCCCGGGTCAGTGCGCGGACGTCACGGACCTGCTCGTCGGTCATCAGCGTGAC
>DATDAP010000551.1:0-3764 GCA_036525335.1 Microlunatus sp.
CCCTGACCGGTGAGGAAGTAGAACCGTGAGCCCGAGACCTTGGCCCCGCGCTCGACGTCGATGGCACCCAGCAGCTGACCCAGCTCGAGGTGGTCACGCGGGGTGAATCCCTCGGCCGCGAAGTCGCGGATCGTGCCGCGCTCCTCGAGCACGACGTAGTCGTCCTCGCCACCGACCGGGACCCCATCGATGATCAGGTTGGGCACGGCCTTGAGCAGCACGTCGAAGGCGACGGCCGCGTCCTTCTCGGCGGCCTCGGCCTTCTTCACCTGATCGGCCAGCTCCTTGGTCCGCGCCAGCAGCTCGGTCCGCTCCTCGGGGGTCGCCTTCGGGATGAGCTTGCCCAGATCCTTCTGCTCGGCCCGCAGCCCCTCGTACGCGGCGATGGACGAGCGGCGGGTGGCGTCGGCCGCCAGGGCCTCGTCGACGATCGTCTCGGACTCACCGCGGGCGCGCTGCGACGCCTTGACCCGGTCGGGGTCGGTGCGCAGCACCTTCACATCAATCACGCCTGGCAGCCTACCGAGGTCGCCGCGACACCAGCATCGCCATTTGGTGGGATGGCCGATCTACCCCCCGCCGATGAAATGATCACCCCCATGACCGTGTCCGATCGTCGCGCTCCGCGCTCCGCGGTCTCTCACTCCGCGAGGTCTCACTCGTGACGGTCCGCCGCACCCGCACCTCGATGCTGATCGCGGTGTCGCTGCTGGTGGCGTTCGTCGGATGGTCGGTGCTGTTGTTCTCCTGGCCGGCGATGCGAGCCCTCGACGAGCGGCTCGTAGCGCCGCCGCTGGACCCGATGTCGAACCAGGCGCAGATCGCGGCTGCCTTCGCACTGTTGACCTGGCCCGGGATCGAGTACGCGGCGCTGGTCGGCATCGCCATCTGGGCGTACCAGCGGCGGCTCCGCTCGCTCACGTTCGCGTTGCTCCTGACGGTCGCCCTCGGCTGGGCCTCCACCGACCTGATCAAGTGGGCCGTTGCCCGACCTCGACCGCCGGACCACCTGGACGTGATGACGGCCTGGGGCTACGCCTACCCGTCCGGTCACATGGTCGGCGTGGTGGCGTCCTGCATCGCGATCGGAGCGGCGTTCCGGGTCAGCCGGAGCAGCCCGCGGGCCCGACTGCTGTGGACCACCGGCGCGACCGCCCTGATCCTCGCCGTCGCCTTCGACCGGTGGTTCCTGGGGGCGCATCACCTCGCCGACATCATCGGCGGCGCCCTGCTCGGTGGCTTCGTGGCCACGTTCGCGCTGGTCGCCTGCGGGGTCTCCGTGCCGATCCCGCACACGGCCGTGGTCGAGATCGTCCGGGAACGTCGCGAGGCCGCGCACCCGACCGCCCCCACGGACCAGAAGCGGTGTGCGGTCATCTACAACCCGGTCAAGGTGACCGATTGGGTCGTGTTCCGGCGGCACGTCGAGTACGAGCTGAAGACCCGGGGGTGGGCCCGACCCCTCTGGTTGGAGACCACGGTCGACGATCCAGGACGGGCGCAGACGGCGCAGGCGGTGGCCGAGGGTGTCGATCTGGTGGTGGGTGCCGGCGGGGACGGCACCGTCCGCGTCATCTGCTCGGGTCTGGCCGGCACCGGCATCCCGTTCGGCGTGGTCGCGGCCGGCACGTCCAACCTGCTCGCTCGCAACCTCGGTATCCCCCGGGACGAGGCGGCTGCGCTGCGGGTCGCGTTCGACGGCGCGGACAAGGCGATCGATCTGGTCCGACTGACCGCGGACGGCCGGCCCGAGGAGCACTTCGCGGTGATGGCCGGCGTGGGCATCGACGCGGTGATCATGCAGGACACCAACCCGGACCTGAAGAAGACGGTCGGCTCGGCCGCGTACTTCGTCTCCGCGGCCAAGAACGCCAATCACCCCGCCCTGCACACCACCATCCGGGTCGACGATCGACCGGTGCTCCGCCGCAAGGCCTCGGTGATCGTGATCGGCAACGTCGGGCTGCTGCCGAGCGGGATCCTGCTGATCCCGGACGCCAAGCCCGACGACGGGCTGCTGGACGTGCTGGTCGCCTCACCGCGGACCGTACGGGACTGGGTCCGTCTCACTGCTCAGGTGCTCACCCGGCGGGAGCGCGGCGACGACCAGCTCGACCGGCTGACCGGCCGCCGGGTGGAGATCACGGTGGACCCTCGCGACCAGTACCAGCTCGACGGCGACACCGCCGGCGAGTGCGCCACCCTGGTGGCCGAGATCGAGCCCGGAGCCCTCCTCGTCCGGGTGCCGGCGGTCCAGCGGCGCAGCCTGACCACCGCCGACGTGACCGAGCTGAGGGCCACCACCGAGGAGCCAGCGCCCGAGCCGGTTCGGTGACCTCGTGATGTCTTCCCCAAGGGCCAGACGATGACGTCCAACGGACCTGCCAGGTGTCCCCGGGTCGAGGATCACCTCGAGTGGCTCTGAGCACGGCCGATGAACGGGCGGACGGCCGCACGATGGGCGCACCCGGTGGTCCGCAGTAGAGGCGGAAGATGAGAGTCGGCTTGCACGCCCTGGGGATCGGAACAGGCGCCGATCCCGACGTCATCAGCACCACGGCCATCGAGGCCGAGCGCCACGGATTCGCCACGTTGTGGTCCGGCGAGCACGTGGTGATGGTCGACGACGGCGCATCGCGCTACCCGTACGCCGACGACGGCGAGATCGCGGTTCCGGCCGTCGCGGACTGGCTGGACCCCATGATCACGTTGAGCTACGCGGCTGCTGCCACGTCGACCATCAAGCTGGCCACAGGCATCCTCCTGCTGCCGGAGCACAACCCGGTCGTCGTCGCCAAGCAGGTCGCGTCGCTGGATCGGCTGAGTCGTGGCCGTTTCAAGCTGGGTGTCGGGATCGGCTGGTCAGCGGAGGAGTTCCAGGCACTTGGAGTGCCGTTCGAGCGCCGGGGACTGCGAACCGCGAGCTATGTGGCGGCGATGCGCACGCTGTGGGCGCACGATGTTGCCTCGTTCGAGTCCGAGTTCGTGAGCTTCTCGTCGATCCGCGTCAACCCCAAGCCCCTGCAGGATGCGCTGCCCGTCATCGTCGGTGGGAACAGCGACAGCGCCCTGCGAAGAGTCGCGGCCTGGGGTGACGGCTGGTACGGGTTCAACCTGGACGGGGCCCGACCCCACCGCCCCGATGCCAGGCTGAGGCCGGCGGTGGCCAGCACCGCGCGTTTCGGACCGTCAGCCCTGGCCGAGACGACTACCGGAGTCATCGACGGTGAAGTTGTCGACCAGACAGGTCGACCCGCCGGGATCGTAGACCGGCGGCGCGGGGACGACTCCTGCGCTGACGAACCCCCGTACCCGATCAGGCGTGACTGCTACCGCCAACAGCGTCTCAGCGTCGGCGATGAGCGACTCGAAGAAGACTTGCTACCGGGTGACGGCGACCGGTGCCGGATTCCAGAACTGCGGCTGGTACGCGGTGTACCGGCGTCGGCGTCGATCGGCGATGACGAGTACCGGATCGAGGTCGGTGGCAACGGCAGCGCAGACGTTCACGATCACTCAGCATCGATGCCGTCGACCTGGTTCCGCAAGCATCGTCCCGTCGAGCGACGCTGAGTCCGGCCGGTCGGGGTCGTGCGCGGACTCGCGACCGCGGCCTTGCGCCTGACGTTGCGTGAGGTCGTAGCGTCGCCATGTGGAGTTGACGATCGGCGAGGTGGCAGCGCGCCACCACTGGCGACTGGCGGCTTGTGCACGGCCTCGGTCGCCGTCCACATCGACGACGTCGACGTCCACTACGCGCGAGC
>DATDAP010000552.1:0-25466 GCA_036525335.1 Microlunatus sp.
GCTGGTCGCGCCGCTGTGGGAACAGGCCGTGGTGCTGGCCGACCACATCACCGGTGCCGACCCGAGCGCCGCCTACCTGGGCTCGCGTACGGCGACCAAGCTCAAGGTGGCCGGGGTGGAGGTGGCCTCCATGGGACTCACCGAGCCGGAACGCGAGACCGACGAGCACATCGTCTTCTCCGAACCCAGCAAGGGCGTCTACAAGTCGGTGGTGGTGCGCGACGGCAAGGTGATCGGCGCGACCCTGCTCGGCGACAGCAAGAAGGTCGCGTTCCTGCAGCAGGCCTTCGACCGGGGGCTGCCGCTGCCGGAGGCTCGGGCGGAGCTGCTGTTCGACCTGGGCGGTCCGTCGGAGGAGGTCGGCGTCGCGGAGATGGCCGACGACGCGCAGGTCTGCAACTGCAACGGGGTCTGCAAGTCCACGATCGTCGACACGGTCAAGGCCGGCTGCAAGACCGTCACCGGCGTGATGGACAAGACCCGGGCCGGCAAGGGCTGCGGCTCCTGCAAGGGTCTGGTCGCCCAGCTGGTGGAGTTCGCGGCCGGCGGTGCGGTGGAGGAGGACCCCTCGGTCCACTACTACGTGCCGGGCATCGCCATGGACAAGCCGAAGCTGATGACCGAGATCCGCGACCGCGGGCTGCGCTCGGTCGCCGAGGTGTTCGCCGCCCTCGCTCCCGACGGGGCCGAGGACGCCAAGTCCAAGATGGGCCTGGCGTCGCTGCTGAAGATGTTGTGGGGCAGCGAGGCCCCCGACGACCGCGAAGGTCGCTTCATCAACGACCGGGTGCACGCCAACATCCAGAAGGACGGCACCTTCTCCGTCGTCCCCCAGATGCGGGGCGGGGTCACCACCCCCGATCAGCTCCGCCGGATCGCCGATGTCGCCGACAAGTACAACGTGCCGATGGTCAAGCTGACCGGCGGCCAGCGGATCGACCTGCTGGGCATCAAGAAGGAGGATCTGCCGAAGGTCTGGGCGGATCTGGACATGCCGTCGGGCTACGCGTACGGCAAGTCCATGCGGACCGTGAAGACCTGTGTGGGGCAGGAGTTCTGCCGGTTCGGCACCGGGGACTCCACCAAGCTCGGGATCGAGCTGGAGACGCGGCTGCAGGGGATGGAGAGCCCGGCCAAGATGAAGCTGGCCGTGTCCGGCTGCCCGCGCAACTGCGCGGAGTCGCTGGTCAAGGACGTCGGCATCGTGGCCATCGAGGGCGGTCGCTGGGAGATCTACATCGGCGGCGCGGCTGGGGCCCACATCCGCAAGGGTGACCTGCTCTGCACCGTCGACGACGCCGAGACGGCCAAGCTCATCACCGGCCGCTTCCTGCAGTACTACCGGGAGAACGCGAAGTGGCTGGAACGCACGTACGCGTTCGTTCCCCGGGTCGGACTCGACCAGGTCCGCTCGGTGGTGGTCGACGACAGCGAGGGGATCGCCGAGCGGCTGGACGCCGAGGTGCAGAAGCACGCCGACACCTATCGCGATCCCTGGTTGGACGGCAAGGAACCTGCCAGCCCGGGCCAGTTCCGCACCTCGCTGCCGTTGGAGGTGCTGCCGCACGTGCCCAAGGACCGGGCCGTGACGCTGCTCGGAGGTCCCTGGTGAGCACCGCCGTCAGCCCGATAACCACGACTCGGCACGAGCTGGGGCCGGTCAGCCAGGTCCCACCAGGCGAAGGCCGGGCGTTCGTGATCGCGGGCGAGCAGGTCGCGATCTTCCGACTCCGCAGCGGCGTCCTACGGGCCGTGTCGGCGGTCTGCCCCCACAAGGGTGGTCCCATCGCCGACGGTCAGATCGACGGCCGGATGGTCCTCTGCCCGTTGCACATGAACGCTTTCGACCTCACCACCGGCGTCTCGAGCACGGGCACCGAACCCCTGAGCACCTACGACGTCCTGGTCGAGGACGACCAGATCGTCGTCGTGTGCTGACCCCCCACGGCTTTGACCCCGTGTGCTGACCCCCCGAACAGGAACGATCATGAGCTCACCCGACATCGACACCAGCGCCGCGACCGGCACGCCCGTCCTCACCCCGGCCGCCAGCCGCAAGCTCGGCGGGAGGTGGATCGACGACTGGCGCCCCGAGGACCCCGACTTCTGGGCCAGCAAGGGCAAGGCCATCGCCCGCCGCAACCTGATCTTCTCCGTCACCAGTGAGCACATCGGCTTCTCCGTCTGGAGCCTGTGGTCGGTGCTCGTGCTGTTCCTGGGGCCGAGCTACGGCTTCGACCCCGCCCAGAAGTTCCTGCTCACCGCCCTGCCGACCCTGGTCGGCGGCGTGCTGCGGCTGCCGTACACCTTCGCGGTCGGCATCTTCGGTGGTCGCAACTGGACCATCGTCTCCGCCCTGTTGCTGCTGGTGCCGACGACCCTGATCGCGATCTTCCTGGAGCCCGGGGTGTCCTTCACCACGCTGCTGATCGTCGCCATGTTCGCCGGGGTGGGCGGCGGCAACTTCGCCTCCTCGATGACCAACATCAACGCCTACTACCCGGTCCGGCTCAAGGGCTGGGCCCTGGGGGTCAACGCGGGTGGGGGCAATCTCGGTGTGCCGGTGGTCCAGCTCGTCGGTCTGATCGTGCTGGCCACGCTGGGCACCCAGCACCCCCGGGCGATGGTGGCGATCTACATCCCGCTGATCATCCTGGCCGCCATCGGTGCGGCCACGTTCATGGACAACCTGACCCAGAACAGCAACGCCAACGGCGCCATCCGCGAGGTCATGGGACACCGTGAGACCTGGATCATCTCGCTGCTGTACATCGGCACCTTCGGCTCGTTCATCGGCTTCAGCTTCGCCTTCGGCCAGGTTCTGCTGGTGCAGTTCCCGGAGCAGTTCCCGACCCCGGTCAAGGCGGCCGCTCTGACCTTCCTCGGGCCGCTGCTCGGCTCACTCATCCGTCCGTTCGGCGGGGCGCTGGCCGACCGCTACAAGGGATCCCTGGTCACCTTCTGGAACTTCGTGGCCATGGCGGTCGGTGCGGGCATCGTGTTGATGGCGTCCCAGATCCGCTCGCTGCCGATCTACATCATCGGTTTCACCCTGCTGTTCGTGTTCAGCGGTCTGGGCAACGGCTCCACCTACAAGATGATCCCGGCGATCTTCCACTCCAAGGCGCTCACCGAGACCGCGCAGGGCGTGGACTCGGCGGCCGCCATGACCAGGGCCACCCGACGCTCCGGTGCGCTGATCGGCCTGGCCGGAGCGATCGGTGCCCTGGGTGGCGTCCTGGTGAACCTGAGCTTCCGCCAGTCCTTCCTCACGTTCAAGACCGGCGACGGCGCGTACATCGCCTTCATCGCGTTCTACGCCATCTGCTTCGTCGTCACCTGGGCGGTCTTCATCCGCCAGCGCGACAGCAAGCTGGTCGGAGTCTGAGCGAACCCGTACGCCGCGAAGCGCGAACGCGACCCATTCGTTAACACGACGGAAACCCAGGTCAGCGCTTCGCGGCGTACGGTCGTCTCAGCAAACTCTCAGCGTCATTCCCCACCCGCTCAGGAGCCGACATGAGTGACGATCTCGCCAGCAGGACCCCCGACCCGGGCGGACACTCCGACTTCGAGGACACACCCGGTCACCCGGCCGGCGACGGTCTGATCAAGGACTTCTACGACGACCGGCTGGCCAACTCCGACCTGGCGCCGCTGAAGAAGCAGACCTGGTCGTCGTACAACATCTTCGCCTTCTGGATGTCCGATGTGCACAGCGTCGGCGGCTACGTGACCGCCGGCGCCCTGTTCTCCCTGGGCATCGCCAGCTGGCAGGTGCTGGTCTCCCTGGTCATCGGCATCTTCATCGTGATGGTGTTCTGCAACCTGGTGGCCAAGCCCAGCCAGGTGACCGGGGTGCCCTTCCCGGTGATCAACCGGGCGATCTTCGGGGTGAAGGGCGCGAACATCCCGGCCATCATCCGGGGGTGCATCGCCATCGCCTGGTACGGCGTCCAGACCTACCTCGCCGCCACCTCGCTGATGATCATCTTCTTGAAGTTCATCCCGTCGAGCGTGGCCCTGACCACTACCGAGTTCCTCGGTCTGTCACCGCTCGGCTACATCTGCTACGCGATCCTGTGGGTCGCGCAGGCCGCCGTCTTCTGGCGTGGCATGGACGCGATCCGCAAGTTCATCGACTGGGCCGGTCCCGCCGTCTACGTGGTGATGATCATCCTGTGTGTCTACCTGGTCGCCCGCGCCGGTGGTCTTGGAGCGATCAGCCTCAACCTGAGCACGGTGCAACGCAGCTTCGGCGAGTCGATCCCGATCATGATCGCCGCGATCGCGATCGTGGTGTCCTACTTCTCCGGGCCGATGCTGAACTTCGGCGACTTCTCCCGCTACGCGAAGAGCTTCAGGGCCGTTCGCAAGGGCAACTGGCTCGGTCTTCCGGTGAACTTCCTGTTCTTCTCGATCCTGACCGTGGTCACCGCCTCGGCGACCGTCCCCGTGTTCGGTGAGCTGATCACCGACCCGATCGAGACCGTCCAGCGGATAGACAGCGGCTTCGCGATCCTGCTCGGCGGCCTGACCTTCGTGATCGCCACGATCGGCATCAACATCGTGGCCAACTTCATCTCACCGGCGTTCGACTTCTCCAACGTGAACCCGAAGAAGATCAGCTGGCGGATGGGCGGCATGATCGCGGCCGTCGGCTCCGTCCTGCTCACCCCGTGGAACTGGTACAACTCGTCGGAGGGCATCCTCTACACCCTCGGCATCCTCGGCGGTCTGATCGGTCCGCTGTTCGGGGTGCTGATCGCCGGCTACTACCTGGTCAGCAAGCAGAAGGTCTGGGTGGACGACATGTTCGTGATGAACACGACCGGACGCTACTGGTTCCGCAACGGCTACAACCCCAATGCGGTGGCGGCCACCGTCATCGGTGGGTTGCCCGCGATCGCGATGGTGCTCACCGCGGGCGTCATGTTCGGTGACTCCGAGAACATGCTGCTGTCACACGGTGGGGACTTCAGCTGGTTCCTCGGCTGCGGACTCGGCTTCCTGTCCTTCTGGCTGCTGGAGAAGTACAACCCCAGGATCACCGGACTGGACGTGGAGCCCGAGCTCGCCACCGACGGCACCCCGCTCTGATCGGGCCGCCCTCTGATCAGGCCCGCAGGACAGCCGGTCAGGATTCGAGAAGCGGTACGGTTCTCAGCCCTCTAGCGTGAGCATCGTGGAACGGCCACGAAACCGAGGAGGACTGATCATGAGTGACACGAAGAGTGGTTTCACCAGCGCCGAGCGTGACGCGATGAAGCAGCGCGCCGAGGAGCTCAAGGCGACCAAGGGTGTCAAGGGCGCCGCCAAACGGGCGAAGGAGTACGCGGCCTGTCTCGCCGCCATCGAGGCGTGCACCGGCGCGGACCGGCAGATCGCCGAGCGGCTGCACGTGATCGTCGCCGAGGAGGCGCCCGGGCTCGCCGCGAGGACCTGGTACGGCTTCCCGTCCTACGCCCGCGACGACAAGGTCGTGGTGTTCTTCCAACCGGCCAAGAAGTTCGACACGCGCTACGGCTCGATCGGCTTCAACGAGGAAGCGACACTAGACGACGGCGACATCTGGGCGACGTCGTTCGCGGTGCTGCAGGTGACCGACGCCGTGGAGAAGAAGCTGCGCGCTCTGGTACGCAAGGCCGTCGGCTGACGGCAGGCGGTGGCGCCGTCGGTCTAGGCCGCTTGAAACCGGCGGGACCTGCGCTGTGTCAGGATCTCCTGCACCAGCAGCCCGACAGCGGCGAGACCACAGAGCGCGGCGGGCACGACGAACACCCCTGGCACCCCGAACCAGCCGACCCCCAGAGCGCCGACGATGCCACCGATCGCGGCGGCGAACCGGATGGCGGAGAAGTAGAGGGACGACGCCAGGCCGATGCCGCTGGGGTAGAGATCCTGGGCCACGGTGATGCCGATGCCGCCGAGCGTGGCCCACATGGCCGCGTTGAACAGGGTCGCCACGATCAGCACCAGCTCACTCCCGGCGATCATGAACCCGATGTTGGCGACGACGCCGAGCAGCACGTTGACGATCACCAGCCGGTGGGCGCCGAACCGGTCGGCCAGCACACCCATGATCGGGATGAAGATCAGCATCCCCACCGACTGGGTCGAGATCACCACGCCGCGCAGCCAGTCCGGGGTGCCGAGCTGCAGCTCGAGGTAGATCGGCAGGTAGGCGAACTTGATGGTGTCGCCGCACATGGCCAGCACACTCAGACCCAGGAAGGTCAACAGCGGCAGCAGACTCGGATTCCGCGGCGACTCCCCGGCGGCTGCACTCGCCGGCTGGCGCCCGAGGTCGGGTACGGCGCGCTCGACCCGTTGCCCGATCATCGGTGCCGCCTGCAGCAGGGTGCAGACCCCCGCCGCGATCAGGGTCACGCGGAGTCCGGCCATCCCGCCGACCACGCTGCCGACGATCGGCCCCGTCATGAAACCCAGGCTGAAGCCGAGCCGGACCGTCGACATCACCCGGTTGTCGGCGCCGGTGGGGACGTGGGTGAGCTGGTCCCGGACGGCTGCGAAGATCAGCGAGCTCGTCGCCCCGGCGAACCCGATCACGGTGAGGTTGATGGCGAACGCCATCCACACCTGCGTGGTGAACGCCATCAGCACCCAGCCGATCAGGCCGACCACCGCACCGATGCGGAACAGGAACAACCGGTCGGCGAGCCGGTCCGACCAGCTGCCGACGAAGAACCCGAGCGCCGGGGCCGCGAGGTTGGTGAGGAAGAACAGACCGGCCACCGGCAGCGACGCCCGCAGGTCCTGGACCAGGAACAGGGACAGCTGGGGCATGGCGATGGAGATGCCGAGACCGCCGAAGAACAGACTCAGCGCCGCGCGGCGATACAACGCCGACCGCAGCACCAGACGGACCGTCGAGCTCGGTCTCGTCGTCACGGCTTGCTCGGGCACGTGTCCCACCGTAGTCGGTAGGGTGGCGTCCACTCAATCGATTCAGAAGCCGGAAGGCTGCCCACCCGACGTGACCCCTACCGTCCCCGCTCGCTCTGCCGTCCCCACCCACTCCGCCGGCACCATCATCTGGCGCAGCCCGTTCCTGCGGGCGGCGTGCGCGGCCCTCTTCATCTCCGGTATCGGGGTCTCGGCCACCACACCGCAGATGACGCTGTTCCTGGTCAACGACCTCGGTGCGTCGGTGCCGGTGGCCGGCCTGTACTACCTGGTGAACCTGGCCGCGCCGCTCGCCGGCTACTGGTTGGGGTCGCTGTCGGATCGCCAGCCCGATCGGCTGAGGCTGTTCCGGATCTGCGCCCTGGTGGGCGGCGTCGGTTGGCTGGCCATGGGGTTGGCGACGGCGATCTGGATGCCTTTCGCCATCGGCGCGCTGGCCCTCAGCATCGCGGGCGGTTCGATGGGACTGCTGTTCGCCGCGGTCCGCGACGACCTGACCCGCACGGCCAGTCCAGCCGCGGACCGGGTGATCTCGGCGGTCCGGATGGCGTTCACCGCCGGCTGGATCCTCGGACCGGTGGTCGGCAGCTGGTTCGGGGCCGTGTACGGGTTGCGGCCGCTGCTGCTGGCTACCGCGGTCCTGACCGTCGGACAGATCCTGCCGCTCGGCTTCCAGCGGGTCCCCCGGTTCGTGTCACCGCCGCGGACGATGCCGGTGGACACCGCAGGCCGACGGCCGTGGGTGGTGCCGCGGCCGAGTGGTGACTCGCGGGTGCCGCTGTTCGTGTTCGTGGGCTGCTGCGTGCTGGTGATGCACGGCGACACCATCAAGTTCGCGTACCTGCCGCTCTACATGGCCAACCAGCTCGGCATCTCCGACACCCTCCGGGGGGCGGTCATCGCGATCCAACCGCTGGCCGAGCTCGCCCTGATGCCGCTGTTTGCGCGGCTGGCCGACCGGATCACGCCGATCCGCGTCGTCACGCTCGGGGCGGGGTTCGGAGTGGCGGCCAACGTGGCGTACGCGACCAGCGAGCACGTGCTGGGCCTGTTCGTCGGCCAGCTCCTGATGTCCTGCCTATGGGCGTCCATCGCCGGTCTGGGGGTGACAGTGGCCCAGCAGCTCTACCCGCACGGCGTCGGGCTCGCCTCCTCGGTCTTCATGAGCTCGATCATGCTGGGCGGAGGCCTGGGGGGTGCGATCGGCGGACTCGGCACCGCCCTGTTGGGGGTGCCGCACGTCTTCTTCATCTCGGCCGCGCTGGGCGCGATCGGCATGGTCGGGATGGCGGTCGTCGGTCGTCGCTACCGCCCCGGAACCACGGCGTTCGTCGGCTAGCAGAGTGCGGCGAAGCGGTGGAGGAACGGCCGCCAGGTGGCCACCAGCGCGGCATCGTGGCTCTCCACCTCGGTCAGCCAGATCTCGGCCTGCTCCGGGGACAGCTGTCCCGCACCGACATCGGTGGCCGCCCAGCGGCCTACGAGCTCGAGGTCGACCTCGGGATGGAACTGCACACCCCAGGCGACCTCGCCCAGTCGCAGGGCCTGGATCCCGGCCGGTGTCCGGGCCAGCTCGACCGCCCCCGGCGGCGGCTCGACGACCAGGTCGTTGTTCCAGTGGGTGGCGACCGCTCCCGCCGGCACGGCGGCGAACAGCGGGTCGTCGGCGGCCGCGGGCAACAGCCCGACCGGCAGCGTCCCGCCCTGCTGACCGGCCGCTGAGCGGGCCACCCGGCCGCCGGTGGCCACCGCGAGCAGCTGATGCCCGAGGCAGATCGCCAACGTCGGCACGGCCTCGGCCACCGACTCGGCCAGCAGCGCCCGGGTCGCCGGCAACCAGGGAGCGACGTCGTCGTCGTAGGCACCCATCTCCCCGCCCAGCACCACCAGCGCGGCGTACCCGGCCAGGTTCGTCGGGTGGCTCTCTCCGGCGTACGGTCGGACCACCTCCAACGCGCAGTCACTCTCGGTCAGCCAGGCCCCGACCCGGCCGGGCGGACAGACGACGGTGTGCTGGACGACGAGCACGCGATGGGTCGGCACGGGTCAGATCCGCCGCTGACGCACGTCGGTGAGGTGCCGCGCGGCCACCGCGAAGTCGTGGTCATCGTGCAGGATCTCGAGCCCGTGGTGGGCGGCCACGCCGCAGATGAGGAGGTCCACGAGCGAGAACGCTCGAACTGCTCCCGCCCGCACCAGGGCGTGCTGCGCTGAGTCGATCCAACGCCAGACCCCCTTGGGCACGGCTACGTCGGGGTAGAAGGTGCCGAGGTCACGGCTCATCTCCTCGAGCTCGGCGACAGTGCGCGCCGACCGGCACAGCTCGATCCGCTGGGGGATGCACGTACGGACCTCGCCCGCCTCGATTGTCGGCCGCCAGCGCTCCTGCAGGTCCTCGTCACGCCACAGGCGCCACAGAGCGGAGCTGTCGATCAGGAACACGTCAGACCGGAGCGGCCTCGTTCTCGGCCCGCAGCCTCTTCCAGCCCTCGTAGTCCCACTCCTGCGCGCGCTGCAGGTGGCTGTCGAACTCGGCGGCGCGCCGCAGCTTGGCGGCGTAGTCGCGCAGCGCCTCGTTGACCGCGTCCTTCTTCGTGACCAGACCGGAGCGCCGCATGACCTCGGCCAGTGCCGCGTCGTCCAGGTCGATCTGGGTGACCGCCACGGTGACCTCCTGTTGACGATGGACAAGAAGAGCCTACATCGTCAACATCGACGGTGGCCCGTGAGTCTGGCGAGAAGTGTCGGCCCGGGCGACTAATCTTGGCCCTTGCTGGTGGCGGGTGACTCGGCCGCTGAGGTCGAGAGGGCGGAGGTTGCAGGGAATGTCGGAAAGCTTCGTCCATCTCCACGTCCACTCGGAGTACTCGATGCTGGACGGCGCCGCCCGGGTGGGCGACCTGTTCGCCGGCTGCGAGCAGATGGAGATGCCGGCGATCGCCGTCACCGACCACGGCAACCTGTTCGGGGCGTACGAGTTCTACAAGGCGTCCAAGAAGTCGTCGGTCAAGCCGATCGTCGGCCTGGAGGCGTACGTCACGCCGAAGACCCACCGGAGCGAGCGCAAGCGGGTCCGGTGGGGCGACCAGAACGGGGCGAACAGCGGGGACGACGTCTCCGGTGGCGGCGCCTTCACCCACATGACGCTGTGGGCCGAGTCGACCGCGGGGATGCACAACCTGTTCCGGATGGGGTCGCTGGCCTCGCTGGAGGGGTACTTCTACAAGCCGCGGCTGGACCGCGAGCTGCTGAACACCTACCACTCCGGGCTGCTGGCGACCACCGGTTGCCCGTCGGGAGAGGTGCAGACCTACCTGCGACTCGGTAGGTACGACGAGGCGGTGGCCAGCGCCGCGGAGTTCCGCGACATCTTCGGCGCCGGCAACTACTATGTCGAGCTGATGGACCACGGACTGTCGATCGAGAACCGCGTCCGGGCCGATCTCTTGAGGATCGCGAAGGACCTGAAGCTGCCGCTGGTGGCCACCAACGACCTGCACTACGCGGCACGGGAGGACGCCGCCGCCCACGAGGTGCTGTTGTGCGTGCAGTCGGGCTCGACGATGGCCGATGCCAACCGGTTCAAGTTCGACGGGGACGGCTACTACCTGAAGTCGCCGGCCGAGATGCGGGCCCTGTTCGCCGAGCTGCCCGAGGCGTGCGACAACACCCTGGCCATCGCGGAGCGCTGCGACATCTCCTTCACCGAGGGCGCCGGCACCTACATGCCTCGCTACCCCTGCCCGCCGGGGGAGAACGAGGAGTCCTGGTTCGTCCGGGAGGTGGAGACCGGGCTGCAGCGCCGGTTCCCGCTCGGCATCCCCGACAACGTGCGCCAGCAGGCCAAGTTCGAGACCGAGGTCATCCTCTCGATGGGTTTCGCCGGGTACTTCCTGGTGGTCGCCGACTTCATCAACTGGGCCAAGGAGAACGGCATCCGGGTCGGTCCGGGGCGTGGTTCGGGCGCCGGGTCGATGGCCGCGTACGCGATGCGGATCACCGACCTCGACCCGCTCGAGCACGGGCTCATCTTCGAGCGCTTCCTCAATCCCGACCGGGTCTCGATGCCCGACTTCGACATCGACTTCGACGAGCGTCGCCGCGGCGAGGTGATCCGCTACGTCACCGACAAGTACGGCGAGGACCGGGTCAGCCAGATCGTCACGTACGGCACGATCAAGGCCAAGCAGGCCGTCAAGGACGCGTCCCGGGTGCTGGGTTACCCGTTCGCGGTCGGCGAGCGGATCACCAAGGCGATGCCCCCGCCGGTGATGGGCAAGGACGTGCCGCTGAACGGGCTGTTCGATCTCCAGCACAAGCGCTACAACGAGGGTGGCGAGTTCCGGGCCCTGGTCGACGGCGACGCCGAGGTCGCGAAGGTGGTCGAGACCGCGCGGGGGCTGGAGGGTCTGAAGCGTCAGTGGGGCGTGCACGCGGCCGGCGTGATCATGTCGTCCGACCCGCTGATCGACATCATCCCGATCATGCGCCGGGAGCAGGACGGCGCGATCATCACCCAGCTCGACTACCCGACGTGCGAGGCGCTCGGGTTGATCAAGATGGACTTCCTCGGTCTGCGGAACCTCACCGTGCTCGACGACACGGTGGCCAACATCCGGCTCAACCGGGGCTTCGAGCTGGTGCTGGAGGACCTGGAGCTGACCGACCCCGCGTCGTACGCGCTACTGGGTCGCGGCGACACCCTGGGCGTGTTCCAGCTCGACGGGGGTCCCATGCGCTCGCTGCTCAAGCTGATGCGTCCGGACCACTTCGAGGACATCTCGGCCGTGCTGGCGCTCTATCGGCCCGGCCCGATGGGGGCGGACAGCCACACCAACTACGCACTGCGCAAGAACCAGCGGCAGGACATCACCCCGATCCACCCCGAGCTGGAGGAGCCGCTGGCGGAGATCCTGGGCACCACCTACGGCCTGATCGTCTACCAGGAGCAGGTGATGGCCATCGCGCAGAAGGTGGCCGGCTACAGCCTGGGGCAGGCCGATCTGCTGCGCCGCGCGATGGGCAAGAAGAAGAAGGAGATCCTCGACGCCGAGTTCATCCCGTTCTCGAACGGGATGAGAGACAGCGGCTACTCCCCCCCGGCGATCAAGGCGCTGTGGGACATCCTGGTCCCGTTCTCGGACTACGCGTTCAACAAGGCGCACACCGCGGCGTACGGGATGGTGTCCTACTGGACGGCTTACCTGAAGGCCAACTTCCCGTCGGAGTTCATGGCTGCGCTGCTCACCTCGGTCGCCGACGACAAGGACAAGATGGCGATCTACCTCGGCGAGTGCCGCCGGATGGGGATCCAGGTGCTGCCGCCGGACGTCAACGAGTCCGCCGCCAACTTCACCCCGGTCGGCACCGACATCCGGTTCGGGCTGACCGCGGTCCGCAACGTCGGGTCCAACGTGGTCGACGGCGTGGTCGCGGCCCGGACCGAGCACGGCAAGGCCGCGGACTTCTACGGCTTCCTCGACGCCGTGCCGCTGGTGGTCTGCAACAAGCGGGTGATCGAGTCCCTGATCAAGGCCGGTGCCTTCGACTCGATGGGCCACAGCCGGCGCGCCCTGATGAGCGTGTTCGAGAGCGCCGTCGACGGGGTGCTCGACTTGAAGCGCAACTCCGCGCACGGGCAGGACGACCTGTTCGGGGCCGGGGGACTCGGCGACGACGAAGGGCTCGACACGATGCCGCTCGGCACCGTGCCCGAGATCGCCGACTGGGACAAGCGCACCAAGCTCGCCTTCGAGCGCGACATGCTCGGCCTGTACGTGAGCGACCATCCCCTGCAGGGTCTGGAGCACGTCCTGATCGCCGAGCGTGACATCGGCATCGGGGAGCTGATCGGCGACGACGGTCCCCGCGAGGGCCAGGTGACCATCGCCGGCATGATCACGTCCATCACCCGCAAGACCACCAAGCGTGGGGACATCTGGGCGATCATCGCGGTCGAGGACCTGGAGGCCTCGATCGAGGTGCTGCTGTTCCCCAAGGCGTACGAGCTGGTCTCCACCGTGCTGGCCACCGACACGGTGGTGCGGGTCAAGGGCCGGGTGAAGTCCGACGACGACTCGGTGTCGCTGAACGCGCAGGAGCTGACCCTGCCGGATGTGACCGAGGCACCCTCGGGGCCGGTGGTGATCTCGCTGCCCGCTGTCCGGTGCACGCCACCGGTGGTGCAGCAGCTGTCGCAGGTGCTCAAGGCCCACCCGGGTACGACCGAGGTGCGGCTGAAGCTGGTCAAGCAGGACAAGACGATCCTGATGCGGCTCGACAACCAGCTGCGGGTGACACCGTCGCCGCCGCTGATGGCCGACCTCAAGGCCCTGTTGGGTCCGTCCTGTCTGGCACCGTCGGGTCGGCTCGAGAGCGCCAGTGCCTGACACCTTGACCGACGAGGTCCGGACCACCCGCTACACCGGGCGGGTGATGGGCTTCCTGGCGCTGGCGATGGGGCTGGGAGCCGCCGCGGGGGTGCTCTGGTGGCTCGTGGTGGCGCTGCCGGCGTACCAGCTGGACTCCCAGGGCCGGGCCTCGGTCACCGAACGGGATCTGACCCGGTTCTTCGGCGGCGATGCCTGGTTCTGCCTGCTCGGGCTGCTGATCGGGGTCGGCCTGGGGATCTTCGGTTATCGGCTGCTCCGCGACCTCGGCTGGCCGCTGGTGCTGGTGGTGGTCATCGGCGCCGCCGCGGCGGGTCTGCTCTGCTGGGCGGTCGGCTACCAGCTCGGCCCGGGGGAGTTCACGCCGCGACTGGCCCACGCCGATCCCGGCGGCACAGTGCCGATCGCCCTCACCGTGCGAGCGAAGGCGGCGCTGCTGTTCTGGCCGCTGTGCGCGGTCACCCCGGTGCTACTGGCCTCCTCGTTGGGCAAGGACAGCGAGGACCCGACACCGCTGTTGCCGCGGACGCGTCGCTCAGTGCGCAACGGGGACTGATCAATGCGCAACCGAAACTGATCAATGCGCAACGGAGACTGACCGCGCCAGGGTGACGGCGCGCAGATCCCCGGGCGCGAGCTCGACCTGCAGACCGCGTCGTCCCGCCGAGACGAAGATCGTCTCGAAGTCGTCGGCCGACGCGTCGACGACCGTGGGCAGTAAACTGCGCTGGCCGATCGGCGAGATTCCGCCGACCACGTAGCCGGTGCTGCGGGCGGCGTGCGTCGGGTCCGCCAGCGTCGACTTCTTCGCCTCGAACGCGGCGGCGAGTGCCTTCAGGTCGAGCTGACGGGCGACCGGGACGACGGCCACGACGAGTTTCCCGCCGACGTCGGCCACGAGAGTCTTGAAGATCCGGGTCGGGTCCACGTCGAGGGCGCGCGCCGCCTCCTCGCCGAAGTCGGTGTTGGCGTCGTGATGCTCGTACGGGTGCAGGGTGAAGGTGATCCCGGCCTCGACCAGGGCCGTCGTCGCCGGGGTCGCGCCGTGGGCGTGCTGCTTGCTCTTCTTGGCCACGGGGCCATTCTGGCGCTCAGTAGCGGCGGAGCTCCGCCGGGCTCAGCTCTGACAGTCCGAGGCCCTGCATGGTGCGGGCCGCTTCGGATCGGAAGTCACGGCCGAGGACGACCGAAGCGATCTGGACCACGGAGTCCATCACCGGAGTGTCGACCCCGAGTGATCGGGCGAGGTCGGTGAAGAAGACCATCGAGTAGCCGACGTCCTCGGTCAGGTAGCGGTTGTCCAGCGAGTCCTGCGCCTTGATCCCGAGGAATCCCGGAGCCGTGGAGTAGCCGGTGGTGTAGTTCTCCTCCGTCATGTAGCCCTGCAGGACCCCGATGGCGGGCTCGGACAAGATCGTGACCCCCAGCGCCTCCGCGATGGCGAACCGCTCTGCGTCCACGGCCTCCATCAAGCGGCCCGTCGACGTCGTCACACCCTCTTCGTAGAAGGCGAAGTCGCCGCCGGTGCGATCGATCAGGGCGGCGTTCAACAGCGTCACCGCCGGGTGGATGACCGGGTTGCCGTTCTGCAGGGCCGTCTGGAAGACCGTGGCCGCCTCTTCCGCGTGCGGCCAGACCAGCCGCAGGGTCTCGAGCAGCCGGGGTGTCGCCGATCGGGGAGCCGCCGCCGCGAACAGACCCTGGTCGAAGTGGTGGAAGACCCGGATCTCCGCCGGGCCGGTGGCGCGGACGGCGAACGGCAACGTGCTCGTCTCGCCGACCACGATCTCCTCGTCGTACAGGTCCAGGCCCGCGGCCCGCTTGAACGCGAGGCTGCCCACGCACGACCCGGGGCAGATGATCACGGTCATCCCCGGCCGCAGATGGGGAGCGGCGTCGGTGCCCAACGACGCGGTGGCGTACGCGGGTCCGACCACCAGGATCACTTCGGCATCGACCATCGCCTCCGCGATGTCGGTCGTGGCCAGCGCGATGTCGGCGAAGCCGGTGAGCACACCGGCGCTGGTGATGCCGCCGCGCTCACGGATGTCAGCGATCTGATCGGCGTAGTCGGGGTGGGAGTAGATCGCCGCGTCGTACCCGTGACGGGCCCAGTCGAACGCGGTGGCGAGGCCACCGTTACCTGCTCCGAGCACTGCGACCTTCGTGGCGACCATGGCCTGACTGTACGAGCCGGTGGTCCTCCCGGGAGCGCGGCCCACCGAGTGCTCCTGACCGGTACGATCGCGGTTCGAGAACGGGGGTATCCGGTGGCGGGAGGGGGTGGCGTGACCCGACTGGTCGCAGGTGGGAACTGGCGCTATCCGAAGGCCCGTCCGGAGCGCGTCGACGGCGCGTGGGCGGTCAGCCTCGACGGGCCCGGGGAGGAGGTCATCCCCCACGGCGTCGACGAGACCGGCGATCGTCGACCCCTGGTGCTGGAGACCACCGTCCTCGACGCCTACCTCAGTCTGGAAGAGGTGACCCGGATCGAGGACGACGAAGAGGCGGCCGACGCCCTCGCGGCCCATGCTCAGGTTCATCCGGTTGCCCGGTTCCTGTGCCACCACGGACTCCCGATGTGGCACGGCGGCCCCGATCCCTGTCGGATGCCGATGAGTCCCGTCGGCACCGCGTGCCTCAGCCTGAGTCAGGTTCGGACCATGATGGACGGACTGCACGGCCTCGAGGATCTCGCCGGTCACGTCGCCACCCGGAGCCGTCCCGCCCGGCCCGCCCAGGTCGCGGCCGCGCTGCAGTGGCCGATCCTGCCCAGCTATCTCACCAAGCCCGCCCGCGCCGAGACCGAGCGAGACGGCGAGCTGTTCCTCGACCGCTGCCGACAGATCGTGGCGTCGAGTCTGCGGGTCCTGCAGGATGCGTCCCTGCTACGTCGCGACGTCGAGTGGATCACCGCCCGCGAGCTGCAGCTGGTGGTGCACGCGCACACCGATCTCGGCCTGTACGTCTACGCCTTCACCGAGCGCCTGCTGCGTCTGCGCTAGAATTCTGTACATGACCACCTTGCCGCTCGCCGAAGCTCGCGCGAACCTCTCGAAACTGGTGGAGTCGGCCGTGACAACGCACGAGCGCTTCGAGGTGACCCGCAACGGGGACCGGGTGGCGGTCTTGCTGAGCGCAGACGACTACGACTCGTTGATGGAGACCTTGGATGTGCTCAGCAACCCCGAGGAGGTGGAAGCACTTCGGCAGGGGCTGGCGGAGGCGGAGGCGGGCGAGTTCTACACCGAAGCTGAAATCCGCGCCGCGCTGGTTGACCGGAGGCGGCGCACTGCGTGACGGACGGGTTCGAGATCGTCGTCACTCCACGAGCGCGTCGTGCCATCGAGCACGAGCTTCCCGAAGCGGTCGCTGCGGCTGCTGTGGAGTTCATCTACGGAGCGCTTCGTGAGAATCCGTACCGAGTCGGCAAGCGTCTGCGAGAGCCGATGGCATCGGTCTATGCCGCACGTCGGGGTGAGTACCGCGTTCTCTACCGAGTCTTCGACACACGGCTCATCGTCGAAGTCGACTCGATCGCCCATCGCCGAGCTGCGTACCGTCGCTGACACCTTCTGCCTAGACCAGCAGCCGCAGCAGCGCGGTCACGGCGACGGCGACCACGAAGACCACCAGGACACCGGCGCGCAGCAGCAGGGCGATCACCGCCGCTCCGAAGCCGGCCAGCACCGGCCAGTCGAAGGACCAGCGCCCGTCGCCGTCCCCGTCGGCCAGCCCGACCACCACCAGGGCGGTCAGCATGGCGACGGGCAAGAAGCCGGCGATCCGCTGGACTGTCGGGTGCGCGAGCACCGACTCCGGTAGCGACACCCCGGCGAGCTTGAGCAGGTACGAGCCCACCGAGGCGATCACCAGAGCCACCAGCAGGGCGGTCACGTGGCGCCCGCCGGACGAGAACGGGCCGAGAGCCCGGCGACGACGGCCACCGCGGCGGCGGCGATCACCGGAACGCCGGCGGGGGCGACCGGGAGCAAACCGAACGCCACCAGTCCACCCAGCACCGCCACGACCTTGGCCGAACGAGTCCGCAGCTGGGGCCAGAGCAGCGCCAGAAACACCGCCGGCGCCGCGGCGTCCAAGCCGAACCGCGCCGGGTCGATGGCCGTACCCAGCAGGGCCCCGACCAGGCTGCCGGTCTGCCAGAGCGTGCACAGGATCACACCCGTCGACCAGAACGCGTACCGCTTGGCCCTTGGTTCGGCCTGCCCCACCGCCATCGCGGTGGTCTCGTCGATGACGAAGTGCGCGGTGACCAGGCGCCGCCAGCCGCGCGGGGAGAGGATCTCCGAGATCGGTACGCCGTAGAACGCGTTCCGGACTCCCAGCAGCAGCGCCGCCGGGATCGCCGCCCAGGGCGACCCGGCCGCGGCGACGCCGACGAAGGCGAACTGTGAGGCCCCGGAGAACATCACCAGACTCAAGATCATGGTCTGGCCCACGGTCAGCCCGCTGCCCACCGAGACCGCGCCGAAGGTGGCCCCGAACACCCCCGCGTACACCCCCAGACCGATCGCCGCGCGAAGCACCTGCGGGTACGCCCTGGCCAGGCTGGTCTGCTCCTCGGTGCTCACCGCAGCACCACCACCAGCTGCACCAGCACGGGAGCGACCACGAGCGAGGGCAGCAGGTTGCCCACCGGCACGGACTTGATCTTGAGGAGCCGCAGACCTACACCGACCAGCAGCAGACCGCCGGTGGCCGTGATGGCGGCGAGATGGGCGGCGGGCAGGAAGTCACCGATCAGCACCCCGACCAGGGTGAGCGAGCCCTGGATGACCCCGACCGCCAGGGCCGAGGCCATCACGCCGACCCCCAACGAGGCGGCGAAGGCGATGGCGGCGAACCCGTCCAGGGTTGCCTTGAGCAGCAGCTGCTGGGCGCCGAGACCGAGCCCGTCGGACAGCGAGCCGAGGATGGTCAACGGTCCCACGCAGAACACCAGTGACGACGAGACGAACGCCTCCACGAAGCGGGTCTGCGAGCCGCCGGCCTTGAACCGATACTGCAGCCAGACCCCGAGGTCCTCCAACCGTCGCTCGATGTCGGCCAACGACCCGATGATGCCGCCGATCAGCAAAGAGCCGAGCACGATCAGCACCGGAGCGCTGCCGCCGACAGCAGCCGACAGCACCGACGAGGTCACCTCGACCGCCGACAAGCCGCCGATCAGCAGCGTGACCAGACCGAGGGCATCGGTGACCGTGTCGCGGGTCCGCTCTGGCAGGCGATGACCGAGCAGCAGCCCGATGGCGGAGCCGATGATGACGGTGGCGACGTTGACGACGGTGCCGAAGCCGGGAAACACGAGCCGACTTCCTCAGCGGGTGTTGGAGCGACGGGCGGGGGTGTCATGGGCGTCGAGCACGGACGCACGTTACCCTCGCGTCCGGCCGATCCTGCGCCCGTCTCGCGGCCCCGCGTCTGGGCACACTTACGAAGGAGTCGCCCCCGAAGGCCGCGTCGCTGTTGATGAAGGAGGCCACCATCAGGTTCGGGACGATCCTCGCCGTCGAGGAGAACGAGGCCCGCAAGCTCCTGCACGGACGGCGGTTCCACTGGCTGCCCATCCCGACACCAGCATGTCCGAGGGGACTCGACAGCTCGAGATCCTTCTCGATGCCGTGGGCGCGTTCGCCGGCACCGACGACTCGTGGTTACTCGATCAGCGGTTCAGCTATCTGCTGAGTGAGGAGCAACGTCAACGGGCCACGAACCTGAGATCTGTCGCCCTCGTGATCCGCAGCGCCGACTCACGTCCGGAGGCCTGGGACGCGCGGGTGGCATGCCGCGCCCTGCCGCTCACCGAGCACACGCCCTGGACCCGTCAGGTACAGCCCAGATTCGTCGGACAGGCTCTGCGGGCATCGCGTACCGTGCTCGATCTGCGCGACGAGTTGGAGGGGGAATGCGAACACGGCGGGTTGTCTTGCGTCAGTCCCGCTCGACGGCTCCGACCGAGCCACTGACGGCTCCGACCGAGCCACTCGGCGGCGAGTGACGCAGTGCTGGCCGAGGTCATGAAGGTGGACGAGGACTCGATCAAGGTGCGTGGCGCGGGTGACGACTATCCGGAGAAGGCGGACGACCGTCGTGACGACGGCAGCCTCGACCCGGCCCAGGCGGCGCTCAACCGGACCGTCCGAATCACGGCCCGCAGTCGCTGCTGGCTGGTGACCGAGTAAGCGCTGGACATCAGCGCTTCGGTGGCCAGCCGCTGGATGACGTCGACTCGACCTTGGTCGACGACTACGTGTACGACAACCGGCAGATCGGGCTCCGTAGCTCCGTCGATGCCGCCGACCTCCGCCGGCCGTGCATGCCGTGCAGGCTCGGGTGGGTGATCTGTCCGGCCTGCGTCCGTTCGTCACCGATCGGGCGCTGGAGCAGCTCAAGTTCTCCGAGCTGCTGCCGTCGGAGCTGGCGCGGCACACTCTGCAAGCCCGGCTGGCCGACCGCGAAGGGGCACTCAGAGTGCTGTCGCGGGCGATCGCCACCTGGGCGCCGAGCTAGCTGTGAGCATCCGGATCGCGCTTGTGCTCGACGAGCTCGTCGGCGATCTGGCCAGACTGTCCGACCAGGAGGTCTAGCCGATCGTTGAGCCGTTCGAGTCGCTGCAGGAGGGCGGTGTCACGTTCATCCAAGGCGTCGAGTCGATCGAGGAACTGCACCTGACGTCGGTCGAGAGTCCGCAGCCGCGCCTCGAACTCTTGGTCGTCCACGGCGGCGTTCCTTCCACTGCTACGGAGCGGACTGCGCCCGCAGGGCTACGGCCAAGATTAGCAAGGTCGCTCCGGGTCCTCGATCACCCGAGACGGATTCCTGTGACGACCCCCGCGACCTCGTCCAGCGACCCATCCATCCTCCAGAACGCCGATCGGCGGATCTCCAGCTCGACGCGGCGGCGAGCGTCGACGGCGGACCGGAGGAGGTCGACAAGCGTCCGATCGGCATCCGGAGCCTGGTGCAGCGGGACGCCGTACGTGAGGCCGTCGGCTTCGACCAGGAACGTCGGGTACGACCAACGCCGGGTGAGGCCGAGGCGGTCGATCGAGCTCGGGGTGATGGTCCGATGGCCGTACGCTTCCTCGATCACGGTGATCGCACCGCGCTCGGCGCGCAGCAGGTGGACGATGTCCGCTCCGCTGATGCGCCAGACGCACCCGGGAGCCAGCGCCGAGATCAGGGGCGACGCGGGTAAGGCGATCCCGGCAGCGTCGTACGCTGAGGTGAGCGTGGCTCCCGCGGCCTCGGCGTCGAGCTCGGCGCCTGCTGCGGCGTCGACGCTGCCGAGGACGGCGTAGTCGAGGTCAACCGCCTGTTCCCAGTGATAGAGCAACCGGGTGGGATCGACAGGAACCGCCTCGGTGTCGGTGTCTCCCTGCGGATTACGCGTGATCCAGTGCCAGAGCTCGAAGTGCAGGTGATCTCCGGCCGGGTGCGGCCTGACGGAGGCGATCGGCTCCCCTTTGATCACCCGGTCGCCGACCTCCTTCGGCCCGGGAGCGATGTGCAGGTACTGGCTGGCGTAGGCCTCGCCGGTGCCTTGGTGGTCGATGACCAGCGAACCCTGCTTCTTGCCCACGATCGTTCCCGAATAGGCGGCGTACACGCACGCCCCCGCGCCGGACGCGAGATCGACCGCCTCGTGGATCTGGTGCAGCCCAGCGACACCGTCGGGTGTGACCGAGGCGAAGTGATCGCTGCAGCAATCCGCGCCGGGCTCCCCGTGGAAGCGGGGCGCGCCGAAGAATCCACCCTCGAAGGCCAGCCGCAGTGGATAGTCCAGCGGTGGGCACACCAGGAAGTCTGACGGGATGCTCGCAACCAGAGACACGGCCAACGGTACCGCAGCGGTACCATTCCGTCCATGGCCATGAATCTTCGCTTGACGGATGCCGAGACCGAGGCACTGCGGGCCAAGGCAGCGCAAGAGGGTCGGTCGATGCAGGAAGTGGCCCGTGACGCGATCGCGCAGTACGTCGTCGACCGGCAGGGTCGTCTCCGCGCCGCCATCGACAAGGTGAAGGCCGAGGATGCCGAGCTGTTGGAGCGGCTCGCCCAGTGACCGAGTACCTGCATCTCGACGATCTCCTCGAGATCGCCGAGCAGATCGTCCCGGGTGCGACAGTTCGCGACCTGGGGTTGCTGGCGTCGGCAGCCACCCGGGCCCAGATGCCGGTTTTCGGCGCCGACGCCTATCCCACCCTGGTCGAGAAGGCAGCGGCACTGATGCACTCGATCGCCCGAAACCACGCGCTGGTCGATGGCAACAAGCGACTGGCCTGGTCGGCCACCCGCGTTTTCCTGCTGCTCAACGAGGCCGACCTCGTGTACGAGATCGACGAGGCCGAGCAGATGGTGGTGTCCGTGGCCGCCGGCCGGCTCGACGTCCCCGACCTGTCGGTGGTTCTCGGCCGCTGGATTACCCCTCGCCCCACGGGACCTCCTCCGTAGACTCGCAGGGTGCTGAGAGTGATCGACCTTCGCGACCGGCTCGGCGCCGGCGAGCAACTGGACTACGCGGCCATCGTGCCGCGGGCCGAATTCGACGTGGAAGCCGCCGTCGAGGTCGTCCGTCCCATCTGCGACGACGTCGCGCTCCGCGGGGTGAGCGCCCTGAGGCACTGGTCGGACCGGTTCGATCACGTCGTACCGGACGAGTTCCGGGTGCCGGCCGCGGAGCTGGCTGCCGCGGTCGACCAGCTCGATCCAGAGGTCCGGGCCGCCTTCGAGGTGGCCATCGACCGCCGCCGCCGGGTCAGTGCCGCCGAGCTCGGAGAGACGGCCACCAGGGTCGAGCTGGCCCCGGGTGCGGTCGTCACCCAGCGGATGATCCCGGTCGGGCGGGTCGGGCTCTACGTCCCCGGTGGCCTGGCCGCTCTCGCCTCCAGCGTGATCATGAACGTGGTTCCGGCCCAGGTCGCCGGAGTCACCTCCATCGCGGTCGCGTCGCCACCGCAGGTTGACTTCGACGGTCTGCCGCACCCCAACATCCTGGCGCTGTGCCACCTGCTCGGCGTCGAGGAGGTGTACGCCGTCGGTGGCGCCCAGGCGATCGCCATGTTCGCGTACGGGGTCGAGGACGTCTGTCCGAAGGTGGACCTGGTCACCGGACCCGGCAACATCTACGTGGTCGCGGCCAAGCGCCTGCTCAAGGGCAAGATCAACATCGACTCCGAGGCCGGCACGACCGAGATCGCCATCCTGGCCGACGCCGACGCGCAGCCGGTGCACGTGGCCGCCGACCTGATCTCCCAGGCCGAGCACGACCCGGCCGCCGCCGCCGTGCTGGTGTCCGACTCCACCGAGCTCGTGGACGCGGTGCAGGCCGAGCTGGTCACCCAGGTGCCCGAGGCCAAGCACGCCGAGCGGATCGCCACCGCCCTCGGCGGACACCAGTCCGCCGTCGTCCTGGTCGACGACCTGGCCCAGGGGATCGACGTCGTGAACGCGTACGCGGCCGAGCACCTGGAGCTGCACACCGCCGATGCCGAGGTGGTGGCGAGCAAGATCACCAACGCCGGCGCGATCTTCGTCGGCACCTGGTCACCGGTGTCGCTGGGGGACTACTGCGCCGGCAGCACCCACGTGCTCCCGACGGCGGGCTGCGCCTGCCACTCCTCGGGCCTGAACGTCAAGAGCTTCCTCAAGGCGGTGCACCTGATCAACTACGACCGGGCCGCCCTGCTCGAGGTGGCCCGCCACGTGGAGGTGTTCGCGGAGTCGGAGGACCTGCCGTCCCACGGTGCCGCCGTGACCCGGCGATTCTCCGGGGAACGGTGACCGGCCTCCCGGTCCGGCCCGAGCTGGTCGGCGAGGTTCCGTACGGCGCCCCCCAGCTGGACGTCCCGTACTGCCTGAATGTCAACGAGAACCCGTATCCGCCCAGTGACAAGGTGGCGGCCGAGATCGCCGTCGCGGTGGCGACCGCGGCCAAGACGATGAACCGCTATCCGGAGCGCGACGCGGTCGCGCTGCGGGCCGATCTGGCGTCCTATCTCGGGCACGGGCTGACGGCCGACCAGGTGTGGGCGGCCAACGGCAGCAACGAGGTGATGCTGCACGTGCTGATGGCGTTCGGCGGTCCAGACCGCTCCGTGCTGTCGTTCGCACCCACGTACTCGATGTATCCCGAGTACGCCCGCGACACCCACACGGCCTGGGCGACCTTCCCGCGCCGCGACGATTTCACCATCGACCCGGTGGCCGCCGTCGAAGCCATCGAAGATCGGCAACCCGACGCGATCTTCATCGCCAGCCCCAACAACCCCACCGGTACGGCGGTCTCGCTGGACACGCTGACAGCCATCGCCACCACCGCCACCGGCGTGGTGGTGGTCGACGAGGCCTACTACGAGTTCGCCCGTGCCGGCACCCCCAGCGCGCTGGAGCTGTTGCCGGAGTTCCCGCGGCTGGCGGTCACCCGGACCATGTCCAAGGCGTTCGCGTTCGCCGGGGGCCGGCTCGGCTATCTCGCCGCCTCGGCCGAGTTCGTGGACGCGCTGCGGGTGGTTCGGCTGCCGTACCACCTGTCCGCGATCACCCAGGCGGTGGCACGGGTGGCCCTGGCCAACGCCGACGAGCTGCTGGCGGCGGTGGACACCCTGCGGGCCAACCGGGACGACCTCGCCGCCTGGCTCGGCGGCCGCGGTCTGGAGGTCGCCGACTCCGACGCCAACTTCGTCCTGTTCGGCCGGTTCGCCGACCGGCGGGCCGTCTGGCAGGCTCTGCTCGACAAGGGTGTGCTGATCCGGGTCGTCGGTCCGGAGGGCTGGCTGCGCGTGTCCGCCGGCACCGACGAGGAGATGGCGGCGTTCAAGGCCGCGCTCGACCTGGTCCTGGGGACCGAGGAAGGACGACTGCAGTGAGCTCTGTGCGGAGCCGTACGGCCACGATCGAGCGATCGACGTCGGAGTCGAGCGTCACGGTCAGCCTGGACCTGGACGGAACCGGCTCGTCCACCATCAGCACCGGCGTCGGCTTCTACGACCACATGCTGACCGCGCTGGCTCGGCACGGTCTGCTCGACCTGACCGTCGAGAGCGTCGGCGACGTGCACATCGACGCCCACCACGTGGTCGAGGACACCGCGATCGTGCTGGGTCAGGCGATCCGGGAGGCCCTGGGTGACAAGCGGGGCATCCGCCGGTTCGCCGATGCTCTCGTGCCGCTGGACGAGGCGCTCGCCCAGGCCGTGGTCGACGTGTCCGGACGCCCGTACTGCGTGCACACGGGCGAGCCGCCCGGCCAGGAGTACGCCCTCATCGGCGGGGGCACGGCGCCGTCCGGACAAGGGGGTGTGCCCTACACCGGTTCGCTCACCCGGCACGTGTTCGAGACGCTCGCCTTCCATGCTCACCTGTGTCTGCACGTGACCGTGGTCGCCGGTCGCGACCCGCACCACATCGTGGAGGCCCAGTTCAAGGCGGTGGCCCGCGCGCTGCGCGACGCGATCGCCCTCGACCCCCGGGTGGACGGCGTGCCGAGCACCAAGGGAGCGCTCTAGGTGACGGCCGCCCCCGCGATGGACGCGCCGGAGATCGTCGTGCTCGACTACGGGTCCGGCAACATCCGCTCCGCCGAGCGGGCCGTGGCCCGGACCGGTGCCCGGGTGACGGTCACCGCGGACCCGCACCGGGCGATCGCCGCCGACGGTCTGGTCGTGCCCGGGGTGGGCGCGTTCGCCGCGTGCATGGAGGGGCTGCTGGCCGTCGACGGGGCCACGGTGATCGCCGAGCGGCTGGCTGCCGCGAAGCCGGTGCTGGCCATCTGCGTCGGTCACCAGGTGCTGTTCGCCAACGGCATCGAGCACGGGGTGGAGGCCGCCGGTTGCGCGATCTGGCCCGGGACGGTGGAACGTCTGCACGCCGCGCGGCTGCCGCACATGGGCTGGAACACGGTCACGCCGGCGGCCGGCAGCGACCTGTTCGCCGGGATCGAGACCGAGCGCTTCTACTTCGTCCACTCCTACGGCGTACGCGAGCTGGCCGACGTCGACGGACGGCGGGTCACCTGGGCCGAGCACGGCGGCGACCGCTTCGTCGCGGCGGTGGAGCAAGGGCCGCTGTGGTCGACCCAGTTCCATCCCGAGAAGTCCGGGGCGGCCGGCGGCCGGTTGATCGGCAACTG
>DATDAP010000553.1:0-2830 GCA_036525335.1 Microlunatus sp.
GCTGGTCGCCGACGAGAGCGTGGACGGGATCCTGGTCCAGCACCCGATGCCGGCGCACATCGACGAGCGGGCCGTGTTCGACGCGATCAGCCGGGGCAAGGACGTGGACGGGGTCACCGCCAACGCCTTCCTGGATATGGCCAACGGTCAGGAGGAGACCTTCGTGGCCTGCACGCCGGCCGGCATCGTCGCCCTGCTGGACGCGTACGAGGTGCCCATCGCCGGCAAGCACGTGGTGGTGATCGGCCGCAGTCCCATCCTCGGCAAGCCCGCCGCCATGCTGCTGCTCGGACGCGACGCGACCGTCACCATCTGCCACTCCAAGACCCGCGGTCTGTCCCAGTTCGTGTCCGAGGCCGACATCGTGGTCGCCGCCGTCGGTCGGCCCGAGCTGATCCGGGGCGAGTGGATCAAGCCCGGCGCGGTCGTGATCGACGCCGGCTACAACCCGGGCAACGTCGGTGACGTCGCCTTCGGTGCCGCGGCCGAGCGCGCCAGCCTGATCACTCCCGTGCCCGGCGGTGTCGGCCCGATGACCATCGCGGTGCTGCTCGCTCAGACCGTCAGCGCGGCCGAGCAGCGCGAGGGCTGACGGTCCGGTCGAGTTCACTGCCCCGCAGGGCCGGACGTGGTTCTCTGCTCGCAAGGCCGGACGTGGCTCGGCGGCGGAAGGCGGTCTGGCGTCGGGCGTCCTCGTGGGCCGTGCGTGGCTCGGCGGTGGTCTCCGGTGTGACAGCGCGTCGGGCACCGTGCCCGCCGCACCTCGTGTCGCCCCGCGACGTGTCCCTTGGCTGACGTGGCGACGAAGCCGAGAAGGAGGTCCGGGCTCGCTCGGTGGCCTCACGACGAGCCCGAACCTCCTTCTCGAGGGTTCAGCGCCGGCTCGCACCAGCCGGCGAAGCCCGCACTTGTCCACAGGTGAGATCCCATCTCGAGCTTCGTCCACAGATCTGCGAGCACCCCGTACGAAACCGAGCGCACGTCCTTTGTGTGTAGGCAGAGCACCGGGTGGTCCGGGCCGCAGGAGGGATGAGGACATGGACGCGTACGTGCAGCTGACCGGGAACGTCGGGGGAACGGTCGAGTTCCGCAACAACGGGGTGCCGGTGGCGAGCTTCCGGCTGGCGCACACGCCGCGGGTGCGCCGCAACGGGGAGTGGGCGGACGCCACGACGACCTGGATCACCGTCACCTGCTTCCGGGCCCTGGCCGAGAACGTGACGGCCAGTATCCACAAGGGTCAGCCGGTGCTGGTCGCCGGCCGGCTCCGGACCAATGTGTGGACCAAGGAGGGCGTCACGTACGAGCGACTCACGCTGGAGGCCACCACGGTCGGTCACGATCTGACCCGCGGGACGGCCACGTTCTTCCGGGCGAAGACCGACGAGGCTCACGAGGACCGAGACCTCAGCCTGGGCGAGGTCATCGGCCGGGTCGAGTCGCAGCCCGTCGCCGGTCTGGACGAGGCCGAGGCCGCGGCGATGCAGGAGCCTTCTGACGAGGATGGCGAGGAGCGGATCGACGAGGACGGGGTGGTCAGCCGTGTCGCGTAGGGCGAAGGCAGAGCGGAAGAGAGTCCGATGAACGGGAAACTCACCGGCGTCGTCGCGACAGCGACCGTGTTGATGGCGATACTTGTCGGCGCCACCGTCACGGCGCCAGCTGCACATGCCGATGATGCGACTGGCTCTGCGACACGCTACGTGCTGAAGGGAGATCCCTATCAGCGTGTGGGGGCGAAGATCGCTACGCAGCTGAAGGCAGCGCAGTCGATCAATGAGCATGCGACCGGACCGAAACGCAAGGTGCTCGACTACAAGCTCGCGAACAGGTGGGACAAGGGTCAGACCACAGTCAGGCGCCAGTTCGCCGCTAGCTGGCTGTGGTCGGGCAAGTCGATCAAGAACATCAGCAAGAAGGAACGCAAGGTCGTCAAGTCCTACGTCCGCAAGTACTACGGCAGCCGGAAACCATCTCCGGACCTCGTCGAGGTCGACTCCGATGCTTCCCCGCGGTGCCGGGGTCGTTCGGGATTGGAGTCGTTCGGCAACGGCAACTGGAACGTCCACCTGTCGTCCTGCCAAACCTCGGCGATCCTGCGGTCGCTCCGCTACGGGGGCCTTGCCGCTGGATTGATCGCTACCAAGATGGGTCCGACTGCTCCCATCGGAGTGGTCACCGCGCTCCTGATGGAAGCGGGTGCGGAATGGATCGATCTCATCCGCGACCTCAGCAGCGTCAACGCCGTCTACGTCATGCGTCGACTCATCGGACCCGCTCGTGCGCGTACGCAGGTGTTAACTTTGATGCCCCAATAACCGATGGAGGATCTCCATGACCGAGACCCAGGGCGTGGCTTCCGCGCAAGCGGAAGGGCTGCGCGGCCGGTCGGGACGGCAGCGGGCGCTCGAGGTGCTTCGTTTCGTCATCTGGGTCTACGGCGGCTATCTCCTGGGATTCCTCACGCACGCCTGGTGGTCGGGCGACGACGACCTCGTCTTCTGGCCGTGGTCGCTGGCGTACGTTGCGCTGCTGGCCGGCTGGGTGGTCCTGCAGCGCAGGGGGGCTCGCGCCGGCTCTCAACCGGACCAGCCTTCCTCCTGAGTCGGCAGAGCGCCCCGGCCCGGGCTGGAGCTGCGGGGTGCGGACGGCCGGGTCCAGTGCGCGAGGTTGGGATCCGTCCTCGGCACCGATAGGTTGGTGGGTGCCGGTGACGTCCCCGGCGCCCCCTCAACGTGAAGGTCCTCGAAGGTATGCCTGAGTTCGTCTACTCGATGCACAACGTCCGCAAGTCCCTCGGGGACAAGGTCGTGCTCGACAACGTGACGTT
>DATDAP010000554.1:0-7167 GCA_036525335.1 Microlunatus sp.
GCCATCCAGGTCGGGCACCCACTTGTCGCCGGTGGCAGGTCGGAATCCGGCCTGCCGACCCAGCCCTGGGTGATGGATGCCTACGCCCCCGGCGCCGCTGCAGTCTCCACCAGCAGGGACCTCGCGAAGCTCGCCACCGCACTTCTTGATGGGACCGCCCCGGGCATGGCTGCCTTGGAGCCGACCACTGCCACCGACCAGTCGAACATGCGCATCGGCAGCTTCTGGCGCACCTCGACCTGGGTGACCGGGCAGACCATCACCCACCACGCCGGGCAGACCAGCGGCTACGCCGCCTACCTCGGTCTCGACCGTCCCCGACACAAGGCCGTCATCGTCTTGTCCGACATCGCCAACGACGGCGCCGACCTCGGCGGCCAGCTCCTCGTCGACCGCACGTGACCACCACCATGACCGGCACCGGATGGGTGCCACCCGACCTCACCAGAAGGTGGCCATGGCGAGCCCCGCCGCCCCGCCAGCTCCCGATAGGCCGTCCGTCCTTCCCGCCCACCGTCCCTGCCGTTCCGTGGGCCCTCGGTCCCGCCCGAGGGACGCATCGGATGGATTGTGCCCGGCTCGTTGGCCGCCGGGATCCTCGCTGCTGTTCTCTTGGTCGCTGCCCCGTTCGACCGGTGAGGAGAGAGCAACCTCTGGGCGCTGTCTGGTGCGGGTTCGCAGCCCACCGGCCCATCCGAGCCGGTGGGGCTGGCGGATCAGAGTTGGGCGAGCAGCCGGTTCATGGTGACAATCTCGGCCTGTTGGGCGTCGATGATGTCTTGGGCGAGCTGCTTGGCGTCCGGGTTCTGACAGTTGGTGACCTCTTGCTGAGCCATGGCGATGGCGCCGTTATGGTGCTCGATCATCCCGTCGAGGAAGAGGCGGGCAGCCTCGTCGCCGGTGGCTTTCTCGAGGTCGTCCATGTCGGCTTGGCTCATCATGCCGCCGCCCATGTCGTGGTCCATCGACATCGACGGGCTGGGGTTCTCACCCCAGCCGGCGAGCAAGCCAGTCATCTGGGTGATCTCGGGCCCTTGGGCGGCTTTGATCTGGGTGGCCAGGTCGGTGACCTCGGTGTTGATGCCGTCCTTGGCCAGCACCAGGTCGGCTATCTCGATGGCTTGCTGGTGGTGCGGGATCATCATGGCCGCGAACATGACGTCCGCGTCGTTGTGCGTGCCGGCGGCCGGGGTGGCCGTCCCGGCCGACGCTGATGGCGCCGGGGCACTGGCGGAGCCGTGGTCCATGCCGGGCATGTTCGACATGTCGTTGGACGAACAGCCGGCGAGGACGATCACCGCGGCAACGGCGGCGGCGGGCAGGGTGCGGCGGAGGATCTTGGAGGGTTTGACAGGCATGGCAGGCAACGTCTTTCTGGGTGGCTACTGCGGTATGAGGCGGGACACGACGCGAGGGTGCAGACCTCCACCGCAGCCGAAGCGTGAGTGGCTTCTGAGTGGCGGCGGGTTGCACCAGCCGGTCAGGTCCGGCTGACCGCCAGTTCGGCCAGACTCAGCGGCCGAGGTGCCCAGGAACGACGGTCGACCATCAGCAGCGGCACCACCCGCCGGAGCCACAGCCCGCGCCCAAGGCGGGGCCGGGTCGGCATCCACCCGCCGAGCAGCAGCACCAAGGCGGCCAGGCAGGTCAGTGCCGTCGCCGAGTGATCAGCGCAGCCGGGACAGCCTCCGTCCTCGGAGGCCGGATGCTTGTCACTGGAGGAGACGGTCAGTGCGCGTGGTCGGTCCCACCGGTGCCGACCGCATGAGTGTCGGCATGCACCACGGGATTCAGCGTCAGATGCGCGGCATCGATGCCAACGGACACCTGGCCTGCCGGAGGGCCAGCGGCGGTGTGGTTGCTCGACAGCTGGTGCATGGCGAGCAGGCTCAACGCAACAGCAAGCACCCCGAGCAGCAGCCACAGCCGCTGTCGGGCGCCGGCGGCCGCCCTGATCCACTCCACGTCTTCACCGTACCCAGCATTGATCGGAATACCACCCGGGGGTACCGTCGTTCCCCAGACAGAAGATACCCCCCAGGGGTACCGACCGCGAGGAGAACATGATGGCATCCACCGAGTTCCGATTGACCGGGATGACCTGCTCCCACTGCGAGCACGCCGTGTCCGAAGAAGTCGGCCAGATCCCCAGCGTGGAAGCAGTCGACGTCAACGCCTCGACCGGCCGCCTGGTCGTCACCAGCACCGCACCAGTCTCCGATGAGCAGGTCCTGGTCGCGGTCACCGAGGCCGGCTACACGGCGACCCGCTCCTCGTAACCGCAGCGCACCCGCCACCAACACGTCTCCATCCCCACCCCGAGGTGACCTGATGAACGACCCCACCCACCGCCAGCACGCCGACCACCCCACCGACGGACACCAGCACACCGACCCCGCCGAGCACCACAGCGACCACACCCACGCCGAGCAAGGCGGGCACGCGGGCCACGGTGGTCATGGCGGGCACGGGGGGCACGTGGGCCAGTTCCGGCGGCTGTTCTGGATCATGCTGGTGCTGGCCGTGCCGGTGATCGCCTTCTCTGGCATGTTCTCGATGCTGCTCGGCTACGACCTGCCGGCCGCCGGCTGGATCGGGTGGATCTCGCCGCTGCTCGGCACTGTCATGTACGTGTGGGGTGGTCGACCGTTCCTCACCGGAGCCGTCGACGAGCTCCGTCGCCGACAGCCCGGGATGATGCTGCTCATCGCGTTGGCCATCACCGTGGCCTTCATCGCCTCCTGGGCCGCCAGCCTGGGCATCGTGCATCACGAGCTCGACTTCTGGTGGGAGCTGGCGCTGCTGATCGTGATCATGCTGCTCGGCCACTGGATCGAGATGCGGTCGCTGGCCCAGACCACTTCCGCGTTGGACTCGCTGGCCGCGCAGCTGCCGGATCAGGCTGAACGACTCGTCGACGACCAGGTCGAGCAGGTGGCACCGGCCGAGCTGCGCCTGGGTGACCTGGTGGTGGTCCGGCCCGGCGGCCGAATCCCGGCCGACGGGAGGATCCGCGCCGGCTCGGCCAGCATGGACGAGTCGATGATCACCGGAGAGTCCCGACCGGTCCGCCGCGGCGTAGGAGACACCGTGGTGGCCGGCACCGTGGCCACCGACTCCGGTCTGCGGGTCGAGATCACCGCCGTCGGCGACGACACCGCCCTGGCCGGCATCCAACGCCTGGTCTCCGCGGCGCAGAGCTCCTCGTCCCGGGCGCAGCGGATCGCCGACCGGGCCGCAGCGTGGCTGTTCTGGTTCGCACTCATCGCCGGGCTGATCACCGCGATCGTGTGGACCGCCATCGGGCTGCCCGACCAGGCCGTGGTCCGCACCATCACCGTGCTGGTCATCGCCTGCCCGCACGCCCTCGGCCTGGCGATCCCGCTGGTGGTGGCCATCGCCACCGAACGCGCCGCCCGCGGCGGCGTACTGATTAAGGACCGGCTCGCCCTCGAGTCGATGCGCACCATCGACACCGTGCTGTTCGACAAGACCGGCACGCTCACCAAGGGGCAGCCGACCGTCACCGCTGTCCACACCGCGGGCGACTACACCGAGGACGAGATCCTTGCCGTCGCGGCCAGTTCCGAAACCGACTCCGAGCACCCCCTGGCCCGCGCCATCGTGGCCGCTGCCGAGCACCGCAGCCTCCGGCTGCAGCCGGCCACCGACTTCACCTCCTCCCCCGCGGTCGGGGTGACCGCCACCGTGGATGGTCGACGGGTGGGCGTGGGCGGACCGAACCTGCTGCAGGAGAACGAGGGAGCTGAACTGGCGGTCGCCGACGGGTGGCGCGCCGACGGGGCGATCATCCTGCACGTCCTCATCGACGGCCGGGTGGCCGGCGCCTTGAAGCTGGCCGACGAGATCCGGCCAGAGTCCCGCGCAGCGGTCACCGCGCTGCACGCCCGCAAGGTGGAAGTGGTCATGATCACCGGTGACGCGGAGGCCGTAGCCGCCTCCGTCGCCGCCGAACTCGGCATCGACCGCTACTTCGCCGGCGTCCGCCCCGAGGACAAAGCCGCCAAGGTCCAGCAGCTGCAGGCCGAGGGGCGGAAGGTCGCGATGGTCGGCGACGGCGTCAACGACGCCCCCGCCCTCGCCCAAGCCGACGTCGGCATCGCCATCGGCGCCGGCACCGACGTCGCCATCGCCTCCGCCGGTGTCATCCTGGCCAGCGACGACCCCCGCTCAGTGCTGTCGGTCATCGAGCTATCCCGAGCCGGCTACCGCAAGATGAAACAGAACCTGTGGTGGGCCGCCGGCTACAACCTGATCTCGGTACCGCTCGCCGCCGGAGTCCTCGCCCCGATCGGATTCGTCATGCCGATGTCGCTGGGTGCGCTGCTCATGTCGGCCTCCACCATCGTGGTCGCCCTCAACGCCCAGCTGCTGCGCCGCCTCGACCTCCGGCCCGACGCCGTCGTTCCCCCCACGACAGAGCGACCTAGCGAACCGCCCGCCGAGACGGCCGCTGTCGGCCATCACTGACCGATACCGCGGAAAAGGACCGACGGCACAGATCACTTGGCTAGCGGCCGGGCGGTGCGGACGGACGAGACGACGTCGACGATCGCTTGCGTGGTGGCCGCGGCATGCTGCTGGTCGGAGACCATGCTCGCGTGGGTGGCGCCATCGACGACGCGGTGCGCGCTGTTGGTCGACAACTCGGCCAAGACGTTCTGCTTCTCAGACCAGCCCGCGCCACCACCGCTGCCCGCGGTCAAGACGATGAGCGGCTTGTCGGTCAAGTCGTGCAGGGATGCGGCTTCGGCAACGGAGGGTCCGCCCTGGATGTACTCGTTGATCGTGCTACGGATCTGGAGCGAGGTTGCGGCGTGGGCACGTGCTTCGCCCCGGGAGCGCGGCGGCAGGGAGGCGTAATCGGTGAGGGCCAGAAGCCGGCCCAGACCGAGCCGGGCTGAGGTCGAAACCAGTGCGGAGACACCACCCATGACGTCACCGGAGCCCGCATCGGGGGCCGCACCGGGCTCTGGAGTCGCTGGCGGTGCCGGAGCGGTGGAGTCCACCAGCACCATGCCGGCGACCTCGTCGGGGTAGCGGGCCGCGAACGTCAACGCATACAGGCCGCCAAACGAATGGCCCGCCAAGACGTAAGGGCCGGGAACGTTTCCGCGGTGCAGCAACGTGTGCAGATCAGTCGCGATCTGGGTCGCGTCCTGGGGTGTGTCAGCGGGCTCGCTCCATCCACGACCGGCACGGTCGTAGACGCAGACTCGCGTGTCGTGGGCTACCGCGGGTGCTATCCATCCGAGATCGGATGAGGTCCCGCCTGCTCCCGGTTCGAGCACGACGGTGGGACTGCCCGTACCGGTGCAGCTCAAGTGCAGGCGGTGGCCGCCGACATCGATCAGCTGACCAGGCATCGGGTAGGCCTGCGCATCCGCTGACTCGCTGACGGTCTCCCAGCCGCCACCGACAGAGGCCAGCGCCAGCATCGCCAGAACCGGGTACAGCAACAGGCGCCTGGCTCTGCCCTGAAGCTGCCGACGAGACCGGACGATCATCCAGGCCACCAACGCCAGCAGAGCCGGCGGCCAGATCCAGTTCAGCACGGCCTGGACCGGGGAACCGAAGATCAGCAGCAGGACACCACCCACTCCCAGGAACATGGCAGGAGCCATCACCCACCGCTGGGGCTGGTCGGTGAACCGCACCGACAGGACGGCCACCACGGCCCAGCCCAGCCCAAGTCCACACAGCACGGCACCGATGACCTCGCTCTCCCCAGCGGGAATGAAGGGGGCGGCGACGAGGAGCAGTGCGGCGAGGAGGCCCACGGCCAACGATCCGGCCACGACCGCACCTATCGATCCCTGTTGGCCGGTGGTGGTGCGGGCGTCGGCGAGCTTGTCGGTGGGGGTACGGGTGGTGGCGGTCATGACCTCAGCGTGCGTCCTGCCCGCGGCGTCCACAAGGACACAAGATTGACGATCCCGGCCACAAGCGGTCCGCTAGCGGCGACCCAGGCTGCGCACTGACGACCCCGGCTACGTGGTCAACCGCCGGCGACGGCTGGTCGAAGAAACTAGTGCCAGTGAGACTGGTAACGGGCGCGTCGGGATGTGTGCGGAAGCCGGTCCAGCCCCAGGGCTCGTCGGAGTGGCGATGGTGTGTGGTCCACGCCTCGAGTACGGGCAGCAAGATCACCACGTTGACAGCGGTGGCGACGGCCCCTGCAGCGGTCATCGAACTTCTTCCGGAAGTGGAAGGGTGACCGCTTCTGGTTACAGGATGGTGGTGAACTGGGCGGCCCATAGTCGTAGGGCGGCGGTGGCGCGGTCCCAGAGCCCGGTGACGAGCAGGATCCCGACGGCGATCATGGCGCCGCCGCCGAGGCGGAGCAGGGTCTGTTGGTGGCGGCGGAGCAGGTCGACAGCCCGGGTCATCTTGGCGAAGGCGACGGCGGCGATGAGGAACGGGATGCCGAGGGCGTAGGTGAAGGCGAGCAGTCCGCCGCGGCTGGCGCTGGCTTCGGTCAGGGCCAGGGAGAGGACGACACTGAGGGTGGGGCCAATGCACGGGGTCCAGCCGAGCCCGAAGACGATCCCGAGCAGTGGTGCGCCGGCAAGTCCGACGGCCGGCATCCGTTGCAGCCGCATCTCCCGGCGACCGATCGGCAGGAGACCTGTGAAGACCAGGCCCATGGCGATGGTGACGACGCCGACGGCCCTGCTGATCTGGGTCTGGTAGGTGACCAGGGCTTGTCCGACGGTGCCGAAGATGACGCCGGCGGCGACGAACACGCTGGCGAAGCCGAGGACAAACAGGGCGGCACCGGCGAGGGTGCGACGGGGTCGGGTGTGGCCGGCGACCAGATCGGCGGCGCCATGCCGATGGCGTAGGCGAGGTAGCCGGGCGGTGTGCCGGCCGGAGGTTCGCCAGGTCGGTGTGCGCATCGGTCAGAACTGCCAGGCGGTGATGGTGACGAGCACTGCGACGATGAGCAGCCAGCCGGCCAGGATGGCGCTGTGGTTGCGTCCGGCCACGGCGACAGCCCGGTCGAGGGAGTCGGGAAGGCGGTGACGGACCCGGCCCAGGTTGGTGAGGGTGACGTACCAGACGGTGGCGAACGTCGCCGCCCACGCGGCCATGCAATACGGGCAGAGGGCGTGGATCACGGTCAGGCTCTGCACCATCAGCCAG
>DATDAP010000555.1:0-3456 GCA_036525335.1 Microlunatus sp.
TGCGCGGGGCCGGGCTGTTCGGGTTGGGTAACTATGACGACGGCGTGCACTTCGCCGCCGCTCTCGGCCTGGTCAACGGGCTGCTGCCGTACCGGGACTTCCTGCTGCTGCACCCGCCCGGGGTGGTGCTGGCGATGGCTCCGTTCGCGGCCCTGTCCTGGCTGATCGGGGAGCCGGACGCGATGGCGGTCGCCCGGGTGTCCTGGATGCTGCTCGGCGGCGTGAACGCGATCCTGTGCGCACTGGCGCTGAGGCCGCTGAGTCGGGTCGCCGGCTTGGTTGCCGCGCTGTTCTATGCGCTGTCCATCGGCGCGGTCTACGGCGAGCACACCACCTTGTTGGAGTCCCCGGCCACTACCGCGCTGCTGCTCGGTCTGGTGATCACTCGACTGCTGGGATCGGGCGACGGCATCCACGCCAGGCACTATGCGCTGGCCGGACTGCTGCTCGGACTGTCCCCCGTGCTCAAGATCTGGGGCGTCATCGCGGTGCTGGTGGTGGTCGTGGCCATCTGGGTCCGGCGCGGCCGACGACCCGGGGTGGTGACCCTCGGGGCGGCGATGGGGTCGTGTGCGCTCGCGTGTCTGCCCTTCTTCCTCGTGGCGCCGCAGGAGATGTGGCGGATGATCGTGGTGGCTCAGGTCGGTCGACGTCGAGTGAACGAGAGGGTCGCCGACCGGCTCGGGGACGTGCTCGGGGTGCGCGAGTGGGGCTACGGCAGCGGTCCCTGGAGCGTTTGGCTGGTGATCATGGTGGCCGTGGTCCTGGGCGCCACGGTGATCTGCCTGATCCGCGCCGAGCTCCGGGTGATCGCAGCCCTGATGATCACCCACGGTGTTCTGGTGATGACCACCCCGATGTGGTTCCTGCACTACGCCGGGCTCACGGCCGCCCCGATGGCGTTGACCCTCGGTGGCGCCTTGGCCGTGCTGTTGGGATGGTCGCGCTCGATCAGGTGGCTCCCTCCGACACTCGTCGGCCTGGCCGTGGCGGGGATCCTCGTGCTCGCGTACCCGATGCGGGACGTCGAGCTCGGCAAGAGGGAGTTCCCCGGCGCCCAGCTGGGGGCGGCGGCCGCCGAGTGGGACGGCTGCACGACCACCGACTGGCCGATGACCCTGATCCAGATGGACCTGCTCCAGAACAACATCGATCAGGGCTGCCGCTTCGTGGTCGACCTGGGCGGCTACAGCTACTACCTGATCGACAGTCCCTATCAGCAGGAATCGCGTCGGAAGAACCAGGACTGGCAGGCGCTCGCCCTCGACTACTACCGGTCGGGGAACGCGGTCATCCCGGTGCGCTTCAGCACCGCCAGCGGGTTCAGCAAGCACACTGCTCGAACCATCGAGGGGTGGCCGGTGATCGTCGAGGCGGACGGGTACGCGATCCGGCGTCCCGAGCAGAACGGCGGCTGACGGGTCCGCGACCGGGATCAGCCCATCGTCGCGCCGAAGACCAGCCCGAGCAGGTAGGTGGCGGCAGCGGCGCCGTACCCGATCGCCAGCTGTCGCAGTGCGCGTTTCGCCGGCGAGGCTCCGGACAGGATCCCGACCACCGCGCCGGTGCCGAGCAGTGCCAGGCCGACGAGTATCGAGGCGAGGGCGATGGCGGTGAAGCCGCTGGCACCGAACAGGTACGGCAGCACCGGGATCAAGGCACCGGAGGCGAAGAAACAGAAGCTCGACAGCGCCGCAGACCAGGCGTTGCCGACCGCTTCGTGCGGATCGACGCCGGCCGCCTCCGGCGCGTCCGCATCCAGCACCTGGGTGGCCAGCACGTCGCTCGCGTACCGCTGGGCGTCGTCGGGCTGCATCCCCCGGGCTCGGTAGACCAGGGCCAGCTCGTTCGCGTCCAGGTCGAGGTGCGGCAGGGCGGACTGCGCCTCCGGGTCGGGTCGGATCGACTGCAGCAGCTCGCGCTGCGACCGGACCGAAACGTACTCCCCCGCCCCCATCGACAAGGCACCGGCCAGTAGTCCGGCGACCCCGGTGAACAGCACCGTCTGGTTCGACACCCCGGTCGCCCCGATCCCGAGCACCAGCGCGAGATTGGACACCAGGCCGTCGTTCGCACCGAACACCGCCGCCCGGAACGAGCCGGACAGCTGCTCCCGCCCCCGCGCGGCCAGGCCCCGCAGCACCTCGCCGTGGATGCGCTCGTCGGCGGCCATCTGGTCGGTGGCGTCCGCGTCGTCGTCGTACGGGGTCCGGTCCTCGGCCCGCTGCATCAGGGCCAGCACGAACACCGTGCCGAAGTGAGCGGCCAGGAAGACCATCACCCGGGTCCGCAGGCTGGTCCGCGGGGCCGGTTCGGCGGCCGGTCCCAGCAGCTCGAGCCAATGCGACTCGTGCCGCCCCTCCGCGTCGGCCAGGGTGGTCAGGATCTGCTGCTCGGCCCCCTCCTTGCGACCGGCCAGCGTGCTGTAGACGGCGGCCTCGGCCCGTTCGTCGGCGAGGTACTGCCGCCAGCGGCGGATCTGACGGCGGCTGGGCGGTGGGGCGGGTGGTGCGCTCACCGGGTCATCATCGCCCCATCCGCCTGTGGCCCTGTCGGACGACCCGTACGCTGCCGCTCATGCGACTGGTCGTTCCCCACAGCGGCCTGGTGGTGCTGGTGCCGGAAGCCGAGCCGGCGATCGGGCACCTACGCGGCCGGCTGGACCCGAATGCGGCAGCGGGAGTGGCCGCCCACGTGACCGTGCTGTTCCCGTTCGCCCATCCGGAAACGATCGACTCGGGGGTCGTGGACACGCTGCGGACCTTGTTCTCCGAGGTGCCGGCCTTCTCGTACGCGTTCGAGCGCAGCGCCTGGCTCGACGATCAGGTGCTCTGGTTGGCCCCGACCGACGACCGACCGTTCCGCGAGCTCACCCGGCTGGTCCACGCGGCGTTCCCGGACTTCCCGCCCTTCGGCGGTGCGTTCCCCGATTCCGTCCCGCATCTCACGGTCGGGCACGAGGCTCCGCTGCACGAGCTCCGAGCCGCCGCGGCCGAGCTCGCCGATCTCACGCCGGTTCGCGGTCGCGCGAGCACGGTGACCCTGTTGGTTCAGCCCGACCCGGATCGCCCCGTCCAGGTGCGGGAGGAGTTCCGTCTCGGCTGACGTCAGCGTGATGGATCTGGTGCGACAACGCACCGAATCCCACCCATTCCTCAGAGCTCCTCGTGCGTGGCCGGATCCAACCCACGGATGCGGCCGTCGATGCGACCCAACGCCGAGATCTGGTCCAGCTCGTCGGCGGTGAGAGCGAAGCCGAACACGTCGAGGTTCTCGTACTGGCGCTCGTCGCTCGCCGACTTCGGGATCGGCACGACGCCGAGCTGGACGTGCCAGCGCAGCACGACCTGGGCGGCGGACACGCCGTACCGTTCGCCGATCCCGCGCAGCAGCAGATGGTCGAGCAGGGCACCGGCGCGGCCGATCGGGCACCACGCCTCCGTCACGATCCCCCGG
>DATDAP010000556.1:0-2391 GCA_036525335.1 Microlunatus sp.
CGAGGTGCTGAGCGTCGCTGCCGGACCGGCCGGCAACCCGAACAGCGTCGGTCTGGAGGTGTCGGCGCAGCGGATCCGTACCGTCGCCGAGCAGTGTCTGGCCCAGGCCGGACCCGGCGCCGCCGAGCGGGTCGCGACGGCCGTGATCGGTCTGGCCGGTGGGGCCCGCGCCGACCGAGCGTTCCTCGCCGCCGCGCGACCCACGGGTGTCTCGGTCCTCCCTCTGCTGGTCTCCGATCTCGCCGTGGCGTTCTCCTCGGCCACGCCGGCGACCCAGGGCTACGTGTTGGTGGCCGGTACCGGCGCGGTCGCCGGGTGGATCGTGGGCGGCGAGCTCCGGGAGCGCCGCGACGGCTGGGGCTGGCTGCTCGGCGACGAGGGATCCGGCTTCTGGCTGGGTCGGGAGGCCGTCCGAGCGACGCTGACCCGGCTGCAGGCCGGCACGAAGTCGGTCGGGACCCTGGCCGAAGCCGTCATCCAGCGGACCGGGACCCGCGATCCGGTGGCGATCGTCCAACAGTGCTACGCGAACCCCCCGGTGTGGCTGTCGACATTCGCCGAGCTGGTCGCCCGCCACGCCGACGACCCGGTGGCGGCCGCGATCGCCGACCGCGCTGCCGTCCATCTGGTCGATGCTCTCCTCGGTCTCGGTCTGGATCCGGTCCTCCCGGTGGTGCTCGCGGGATCGGTGGCCACCCGCCCCGGCCCGGTCCGCGAGGCGCTGCGGACACGCCTCGACGAGCGGCTGACCAATCCGGTGTTCACCGCCGAGAGCGGTCTGGTCGGCGCGCTCTGGCTCGCGGCCGGCACCGTGGGCAGCCCCGCCGAGCAGGTGCACAGCCGACTAGTCCACTCGGTAAGCAGGACCAGCGGCACGGTGGTATGAGAATTTCGGTACCCTAGGTGAACGACGCGGGCGGGCCCCCGAATCCCGTGGACCTAGGGCCCTCGCCCACCAGACCGCGACGGAAGAAGGCGATTGTGGCCCCCGTGCCCGACCCATCCAGCTCGATCCAGACCGCCACAGACGCTCTTGCCGAAGAGTTCGGTGCCAACGACTGGCTGCTGGAGGAGATGTATGAGCAGTACGTCTCCGATCCCGGCTCGGTCGACCCGAGCTGGGCGCAGTACTTCAAGACCCACCAGCTGGGCGGCACCGGGAACGGTTCGACGGGGAATGGCGGGAGTGGCCAGACCGGCCAGGCACCCGCCGCCCCCCCGACCGCCGCCGCTCCCCGGGCCGTCAGTCCGGCGAAGCAGCCGGCGGTGAAGACCGCTCCCCCGGCACCTGCCCCGAGCATCGCGGCCGAGCAGGCCGCGCCCGCTCCGGCGGTCAAGCGGGCCGCCACCGTGGAGCAGCCGACGTCCAACAAGAACGCCCGGCCGTCGGCCCCGGGTAACCGTGGCGGCGTGCCGGCCGATCCGCCGAACCCGGCGAACCGGCCCACGGTGGACCTGGAGGAGCCGGTCAGGACCGTGCTCCGCGGTGCTCCCGCTCGCACCGCGAAGAACATGGACTCCTCGCTGACGGTGCCGACCGCGACCAGCGTCCGCTCCCTGCCGGTGAAGCTGCTGATCGACCAGCGAGTGGTGATCAACAACCACCTACGTCGGGCCCGCGGCGGCAAGGTGTCGTACACGCACCTGATCGGTTTCGCGATGGTGCAGGCGCTGAAGACGCACCCGGCGATGAACAAGGGCTACGACCTGATCGACGGCAAGCCGACCATGGTCGAGCCGCGACACATCAACCTGGGCCTGGCGATCGACATGCCCAAGCCGGACGGCACTCGGCAGCTGCTGGTGCCGAGCATCAAGAGCTGCGAGAACCTCGACTTCGCGCAGTTCTGGGCGGCGTACGAGGAGATCGTCAAGAAGGCGCGGTCGAACTCACTGACCGTCGAGGACTTCCAGGGCACCACCATCACCTTGACCAACCCGGGGACCATCGGCACCAACCACTCGGTGCCCCGGTTGATGAACGGGCAGGGCGCCATCATCGGCGTCGGTTCGATGGACTACCCGCCCGAGTTCCAGGGGTCCGATCCCGACAAGCTCTCGTTGATGAGTGTCTCCAAGGTGATGACGCTGACGTCGACCTATGACCACCGCGTCATCCAGGGCGCCGGCTCGGGTCAGTACCTGGCCCGGCTGCACGCTCTGCTGCTGGGTGAGGACGGCTTCTACGATGACGTCTTCTCCGCGCTGCGGATCCCGTACGAGCCGATCCGGTGGGCACAGGACGTCAGTGCCGACCACGAGGACCAGGTCTCCAAGCAGGCCCGGATCTTCGAGATGATCAACGCCTACCGGGTGCGCGGGCACCTGATGGCCGACACCGACCCGCTGGAGTACCGCCAGCGCAGCCACCACGACCTCGACGTGCAGACC
>DATDAP010000557.1:0-4417 GCA_036525335.1 Microlunatus sp.
GTCCGGTGCCCCACTCGTGGTCGGCACGGAGGTGACGGCGTCCACCCCGTTCTGGATCAGGTTGCCGATGACCGTGGCCACGTCGAAGGACGATCGTGGGTCCAGCGGCTCCAGCGCGGTGCCCGGCCCGACCTTGAGCTCCACCCGCCGCTCGGCCGCCTGCGCAGACTTCGCCACCAGCAAAGCGGCCACCGACGAGTCCCGTACGCGCTGGGCGACCGTCAGATCGACTGCCGCGCGACTGGCCACCAGCGTGTGCACGTAGGTGACGACCTCCTCGTAGTCGCCGATCTGGATCAGTCCGGCAATGGTGTGCAGCTGGTTCGCGAACTCGTGCGCCTGGGCACGCAGCAGGTCGGTGGTGCCCTGGAAGGCGCCGAGCTCGCGCTCCAGCTCGGCCAGCGGGGTCCGATCCCGCAGCGTGGTCACCGAGCCCAGGGTCTGCCCGGCCCGGCTGACCGGCATCCGGTTCAGCACCAGCACCCGCCCCGACCTGATCACCACCGCGTCCGGCTCCACGCCGTCCACCCCGGTCAGCACGTCGCGCAGCCGGCCCGAGATCGCGAGCTCGTCCAGACTGGCCCCGACCGGGTCGGCCGGCAGCGACAGCAACGCGATCGCCGGCGCATTGGCCACGGTGATCCGGTGATGGGTGTCCAGGGCGATGATGCCCTCCGCGATCCCGGCGAAGATGGCCTCCCGTTCCTCGGCCAGCGCCGCGATCTCGGCCGGCTCCATGCCGAGGGTGCCGCGTTTGATCCAGCGCGCCAGCAACAAAGAGCCACCGACCCCGAGGAGCAGCGCCGCCCCGAGATAGGTGAGCAGGGCGGGCGCCGCACTGGTCAGCGACTCGACTCGGGTGGGGCTCTGCTGACCGACCACAGCCACGCCCAGCTGACGCACGGGGTCGCCTTGATCCGGATCGGAGAGGATCGGCACGGCGGCCATCTGGTACGTCGTACCCCGGATCTCGATCGCGCCGGAATGGGAGCGGGCGGGCTCGGCCACCAGCTCCGGCCAGGGCAGCACCTCGTCCACGAGCAGCGTGTCCGTGCTGGCGATGACCTTGCCCGACAAGTCGGTGATCATCACCAGATCGATCCCGGTGAGCGCCTGTTGGGTGGTCACGGCCGCGGGCAGCACGGCGCCCGCCGCGCTGACGTCGCGGAAACGTACGACCGGATTGGACGCCAGGTTCTCGGCCAGGGTGAGGACCCGCCGGCCCTCGTCGCGGGCGAACCCGAGTCGGGTGATCTCCACCGAGACGGCGGAGACGGCGATCAGCACGGCCATGATCAAGATCAGCTGGACGGCGACGAGCTGGTACGCCAGGGGCAGCCGCAGTCGACGCCGCATGCGTGCCACCTCCCCTGTCCCACCTCGGTGTCGAGCCCGGTGACATGCCCGGGTCGCAACACATTCTGGTCCCATCGACGACCGAAATTTCCACTGTGACCCCGACCACAAAGACCACAACGTCCACGATGGCCGAAAGCAGACAGGGTGTCCGCCGCCCTGCCAGAGTCCAGCTCAGGTCGCTTCGACGTGGCCCTTCCAACGTCTTGGTCGACGGGGTTCTGCCCCGACAGCCCCGAAAGGAACGATGATGTTCGACAAGCTGAAGCTCAATCTCAAGGTCGGTGCCGCGCTCGCCGCCGCCGGCGCCCTGCTGGTCACGGCCGGCTGCGGGGCAACCGCGAAGCAGGCCGAGCCGGGTGCCGGCACCGGTGCCGGTCAGCCGCTGACCGGGGTCCGGTTCATGGTCCCCAACACCGCCGGTGGCGGCTACGACACGACTGCTCGCGCCGCGGCCAAGGTGATGGACGAGATCGACGTCACCAAGAACGTCGAGGTGTTCAACCTCGCCGGCGCCGGCGGCACGGTCGGACTCTCTCGCACCGTGTCCGAGAAGGGCAACGGGCAGCTGATGATGATGATGGGGCTCGGGGTGGTGGGCGCCCAGTACACCAACAAGTCCGAGGCGAAGCTCGACCAGACGACGCCGATCGCCAAGCTGATCGAGGAGTCCGGCGCGATCGTGGTGCCGAAGAACTCCCCGTACCAGACGATCAACGACCTGGTCGCCGCCTGGAAGGCCGATCCCAAGGCGATGGCCGTCGGTGGCGGCTCCTCGCCGGGCGGGCCGGACCACCTGCTGCCGATGCAGCTCGCCCAGGCGGTCGGCATCGATCCCAAGGAGGTCAACTTCGTCTCCTACGACGGCGGCGGCGACCTGCTGCCGGCGCTGCTGGGCGGCAAGATCGCTTTCGGCGCCTCCGGCTTCGGCGAGTTCCTCGATCAGGTCGAGGCGGGCGAGGTCCGGGTGCTGGCCATCAGCGGGGCCGAGCGGGTCGACGCGATCGACGCCCCGACCCTGACGGAATCCGGTATCGACCTGGTCTTCACCAACTGGCGCGGTGTGGTCGCACCCCCGGAGATCTCCGACGCCGACAAGACCGCCCTGGTCGGTGCGCTGACTGCGATGCACGGCAGCCCGGAGTGGAAAGAGGTGCTGACCAAGAACGGCTGGACCGACGCGTACCTGCCGGCCGACGAGTTCGCCCCCTTCCTGACCGAGCAGACCACCGCGGTGGAGGACACGCTCAAGAAGCTGGGCCTGGCATGAGCGAGGCGGCTGCCGAGCCGGCGTGGGAACCCGCGCCGACCGGCCCCGTCCGGGATCTCGCCCAGCTGGGGGTCTGCGCCTTCCTCGTGGTGCTCGGCGTGATCATGCTGGTCGACGCGTCCACGCTCGGCAACAACACCACCGGCACCGATCCCCTCGGCCCGAAGGCCGTACCGCTGGTCCTGGGCAGTGCCCTGATCCTGTTGGCCATCGGTCTGGCCGTCGCGGTGCTGCGGGGCAGCATGCCCGAGCTGGAGGGCGGCGAGGACGTCGATCTGGAGCAGCGGGTGGACGTCAAGACCGTGCTGATGCTGGTCGGTGTGTTCGTGGCCAACATCGTGCTGATCGACGTCCTCGGCTGGGTGATCTCCGGCTCGATCCTGTTCTACGGCTCGGCCCTCGCACTGGGCAGCCGTCACTACATCCGGGCCCTGGTGATCGCGGTCGCGCTGTCCTTGATCACCTTCTACGGCTTCGCCATCGGTCTGGGGGTCGGCCTCCCGGCCGGCATCCTCCAGGGAATTCTGTAAAGGGGGCACGACGATGGAGAACTTGGGCTTCCTGCTCGAAGGCTTCGCCACTGCGGCGACGCCCATGAACCTGCTGCTCGCCCTGATCGGTGTCATCGTCGGCACCGCTGTCGGGGTGCTGCCGGGCATCGGTCCGGCCATGACGATCGCGCTGCTGCTGCCGATCACCTACAGCCTCGAGCCGACCGGGGCTCTGATCATGCTCGCCGGCATCTTCTACGGCGGCATGTACGGCGGGTCGACCACGTCGATTCTGTTGAACACCCCCGGAGAGTCGTCCTCGGTGGTCACCGCCATCGAGGGCAACCTGATGGCCAAGGCCGGCAAAGCCGCACCGGCCCTCGCCACCGCGGCCATCGGATCCTTCGTAGCGGGCACCATCGGTACGACACTGATCGTGTTCTTCGCCCCGCTGATGGCGAGGTTCGCGGTGTCCCTCGGGGCGCCGGAGTACCTGGCGATCATGCTGCTGGCGTTCGTCGCCGTCACCGCGGTGCTGGGCGCCTCCCGGTTGCGCGGTTTCATCGCCCTCGTGCTCGGTCTGACCATCGGCATGATCGGCATCGACGCGGTCAGCGGTCAGGCGCGTCTGACCTTCGGCATCCCCCAGCTGGGCGACGGCATCGACGTCGTCGTGGTCGCGGTCGGCATCTTCGCCGTGGGCGAGGCACTCTGGGTCGCGGCGCATCTGCGGCGCAAGGCCACCGAGATCATCCCGGTCGGCCAGCCCTTCTTGCGCAAGGAGGACTGGAAGCGCTCCTGGAAGCCGTGGCTGCGGGGCACAGCCTTCGGCTTCCCGTTCGGGGTCATCCCGGCCGGTGGTGCGGAGATCCCGACCTTCCTCTCCTACATCACGGAGAAGAAGCTGACCAAGCATCCCGAGGAGTTCGGTAAGGGAGCCATCGAGGGTGTCGCCGGTCCGGAGGCGGCGAACAACGCCAGCGCCGCCGGCACCATGGTGCCGATGCTCGCGCTCGGTCTGCCCACCAACGCCACCTCCGCCATCATGCTCGCCGCCCTGGTCTCTTTCGGCATCCAGCCCGGACCGCTGCTGCTGCAGCGCGAGGGGAACCTGGTCTGGGCGTTGATCGCCAGCCTGTTCATCGGCAACCTGCTGCTGCTCGTGCTGAACCTGCCGCTGGCGCCGATCTGGGCCAAGCTGCTGCGCATCCCCCGTCCCTACCTCTACGCCGGCATCCTGTTCTTCGCCTCGATGGGTGCGTACGCGGTCAACGGCTCCAACTTCGACCTGATCCTGCTG
>DATDAP010000558.1:0-12349 GCA_036525335.1 Microlunatus sp.
GATCACCCGCCAAGCGACCTCGATGAGATCGTCACCCCTCTCCACGAAGTCCCCGTCGACCAGTCCGAGCACGTCACCCACCTCGCACCGCCCGGCCATCGTCATCGCCGGGCTCTCGGCGATCGTGACCGCGGCGTGCCGGGCGTGGCCAGCGGTGCGGCTCATCGCCACCACCACTGAGTCGAAGTCCGCACCCGGTTCGTGCACCGCCAGCGCGGCGAGCCCCTGGACCTGGGCCACGGTGGGGATCACCGCCACCCGCCGTCCCTGGGCTCGGAGATCATTGGCGAGGTGGGTCGCGATCTCCAGGCACTCCATGTCGTTGGGGAGCACGATGACCTCACCGCAGGACTGCTGCAGCGCGGACGTCAGCTCCTCAGCACTGACGTGCGAGCCCTTCGGCAGCACGGCCGTCCCGCCCAGCGCCGTGACGGCATCCGCCAGACCGGGCCCGGCCACCACCGCCACCAGGGCGCGCTCGGACACCGCCGGGGCCGTGCTCGGAGGCAGGGCCGCGATCCTGATCTGGCTGATCCGGCCACAGATCAGCCCGGCCTCCACCGCGGCGCCGGCGTCCGCCAGGTGCACGTGCACCTGGGCCACGGTTCGATCCCCCACGATCACGACACTGTCACCCAGCACCGACAGTCGCTCGCGGAGTGCGTCCAGATCGTCGGCTCCGGTCCCGCGAAGGGCGTACATCACCTCGTACGCCAGCGGAGTCCCGACGGCCGGGCCACGCCATCCGATCGCCCCGATCTGTGCGGGCAGCACAGTCTGTTCCGGCAGTGGTTCGGCACGTGCCCCCCCGAGGACTTCGACGAGCACGTCGAGCAGCAGCACGTACGCCTGCCCTCCCGCGTCCACCACGCCCGCGTCGGCCAGGCTGGCGAGCTCCTCCGGTGTCCGCCGCAGCGACTCGGCCGCCGCAGCTCGGGCGACCTCGGCGACCGCCAGCACGCGGGAGATACCGACCGCGGGATCGTCGGCCATCCGGTCTGCGACGCCGTCGGACACGGCCTGCTCGGCGGCGGCTGCTGCGGCGGCGGCCACCGTGAGGATGGTGCCCTCGACCGGACGGGCCACGGCGCGGCGGCCCGCGACGGCCACGGTCCTGAGGACCCGGGCCAGGCCGCGCTCGGGCTCGCTCAACACGATGAGTCCCGACCGCTCCAGCGCCCGGCTCAGACTGATGATCATCTCCGCGACGATGGCGCCCGAGTTCCCATGGGCGGACAGCACGGCGGCACGCACGACCAGGTCGGCCGGACTGGGCTCGTGGCCGCCATCCGTCGCCACCTGGGGAGCAACGAGCTCGGAGGTCCAGTCGTCATCGACGGCCTCACCGCCGAGGTGGGCGATGATGCCGGTCAGCGTCTGCTGGAGGTTGGTGCCGGTGTCGGAGTCGGCGACCGGGAACACGTTGATGGCATTCAGGCCGGCCGCCGAGGCCGTGATCACCTCGGCGCTGCGTTCCAGCCAGGTCAGGCAGAGTCGCCAGATCTCGGGCGGAGCGAGGCTGCCGACTCCGCCCCCGGAGGTGACTGCCGACGACACCCACCCACCCTACCGAGCGGTGGACGTCGGAGCCGGGAGCCGCGTGTCCCGTCAGGTCGCCGGCTCGCGAGGGACCCGGGCCGGGTCACGGGGCTCATCGGCATGGGCCGCCGGCAGCGGATCCGGGAGGAGGGACCAGAGGAAGGCCATCCGTACGCGGTCGGGTGCCGGCTCGTTGCGCCAGCCGGCTTCGTGCTCGTCCAGGATCGCGTTCTCCAACCACAGACACAGCCGTTCGGCCTGGTCCGAAGTCAGCCACAGCTCGCCGGAGGCGAGGGCCATCGACCCGACCCGATCGCGAGCCGGACGCCTGCGGTGCTCGTGCAGCCGTCGGCGGAGGCCACCGAGGAGCTGATCGGCCATCAGGTCCTCCGCGGCCGGACCGAGGTGGGAGGTGTCGATCCGCAGACTCGTGCCACCCGCCCTCCACGGTCGGTTGCGCGCGTCGCCGTCGTCGGCCGATCGCTCGACCACGCCCCACTTCTCCAACGCCCGCAGGTGGTAGCTCATCGCGCTCGGACTGAGTCCGGTCAGCCCGGCCAGCTCCGTCGCCGTTCGCGAGCGCTGCTCGCCGTACAGCACCTCGATCACGCGCTGCCGGGCGTCGTGAGCCAACGCTCGGATGGCGCGCGCGTCGGTGATGGTGACTTCGCGCTGCGGACCGAGGAGTCGTTCGGTGCGTTCATCCGTCTGTCGGCGGGCCGGGGACGCCTCACCATCGTGGTCGGTCACCCGATCAGGGTAGCGAGCAGCCGCAGATGTGAAGCAGATGTTTGACACCATCGAATCTGAAGCCTACGCTTCAGATATTCGAAGCACATGTTTCAGATGGAGGAGTCCAATGCTCCCGTTCTACTTCGCACCCGGTCTGTCCGCGGTCACCGAGCCTGCCCTCACCCCCGGCGCCCTCGGCACTCGGCGGTATCGTCGCTGGGTCGAGAGACTCCTGCTGCAGACCGAGGCTCGACGGCGCAAGACCGCTGCGGCGTCGGCACCGACCGGCAGCGACCGCCGCCGAATTCGCCTTACCTCACCGACGTCGGGTACGCTCTCACGGTTGCCCTGATGGGCTTCGACCTTCGTTTTCCTGATCATGAGCTCGAGTAAGTGGGAGTGAACTCCAGTGGCTGCCGTATGTGACGTCTGCGCCAAGGGCCCCGGCTTCGGCCACAACGTGCCCTGGTCCAAGAAGAAGACCAACCGCCGCTGGAACCCGAACATCCAGCGCGTACGCGCCGTGGTGTCCGGCACCCCCAAGCGGCTCAATGTCTGCACCTCCTGCCTCAAGGCCGGCAAGGTCACTCGCTGACCACCTGACGCACCGCGTCGCCAGGACCTGTCCCCTCGGGCCAGGTCCTTTTGGTGTTCCTGCCGTCAGCTCCCCGCGCTCCGTCAGTCTTCGCCGACCAGCATCGGACGCAGCGCCTCGAGCACTCCGGCGTCCTCGATCGTGGCCGGGACTCCCGGCGTCTTGCCGTCGGCGATCTCGCGCATCACCTTCCGCAGGATCTTGCCGGACCGGGTCTTCGGCAGGGCCGTCACCACATCGACCCGGCGCAGGGCGGCCACGGCTCCGATCTCAGCGCGGACCAGAGCGACCAGCTCGGCCGACAGGTCCGCGGGAGCGATGGCTGCGCCCTCTTTCACGACGACCAGCCCGCGGGGCACCTGACCCTTGACGACGTCCGCGACGCGGATCACCGCGCACTCCGCCACCGCCCAGTGGGTGGCGATCACCGCCTCCAGCGACCCCGCCGAGAGCCGGTGCCCGGCCACGTTGAGCACGTCGTCGGTGCGCCCGAGCACGAACAGGTACCCATCGGCGTCGATCAGCCCGCCGTCGCCGGTCAGGTAGTCCCCCGGAAAGGCTGACAGGTAGGCGTCGACGAAGCGCTGGTCGTCGCCCCACACCGTCGTCAGCGTGCCCGGCGGAAGCGGCAGAGCGATCACGATCGCCCCCTCGACACCGGCCGCCACCCGCTCGCCTCGCTCGTCCAGGATCCTGACGTCGAAGCCGGGAACCGGCACGGTCGCCGAACCCGGCTTGGTCGGCATCGGCTCCAGACCCCGGAGGTTGGCCGCGATCGGCCAGCCGGTCTCGGTCTGCCACCAGTGGTCGATGACCGGGACCTTCAACAGCTCACTCGCCCAGGCGCACGTATCGGGATCCAGCCGTTCCCCGGCCAGGAACAGCGCCCGCAACGACGACAGGTCGTGATCGGTCGTCAGCGAGCCCTCGGGATCGACCTTGCGGATGGCCCGGAGGGCCGTCGGCGCGGTGAACATGACGGTCACCCCGTGCTCGGCGACCACGGCGGCGAAGGCGCCCGCGTCCGGCGTCCCCACCGGCTTGCCCTCGTACAGGATCGTCGTCGCCCCAACCAGCAGCGGGCCGTACACGATGTAGGAGTGGCCGACGACCCAGCCGACGTCGCTCGCCGTGAACATCACGTCGCCCCCGCCGACGTCGTACACGGTCCTCATGGAGTACGCCAGCGCGACCGCGTGCCCGCCGTGATCGCGGACGATGCCCTTCGGCTTCCCCGTGGTGCCGGAGGTGTAGAGGATGTAGAGCGGATCGGTGGCCGCCAGCTCGGCGCAGGACGCCGGTTCGAACAGACCGGGTTTCATGATCATCGACCAGCTCAGGTCGCGACCCTCGACCAGCTCCGCGGCCAGCTGCGGGCGCTGCAGGATGACGCAGTAGTCGGGCTGGTGCCGCGACCGGTCGAGGGCGGCGTCGAGCAGCGGCTTGTACGCGATCACCGTGCCGGCCTCCAGGCCGCAGGAGGCGGAGACGATCACCTTCGGTCGAGCGTCGTCGATGCGCGCGGCGAGCTCGGCCGGGGCGAAGCCGCCGAAGACCACCGAGTGCACGGCTCCGATCCGGGCGCAGGCCAACATGGCGATCGCCGCCTCGGGGACCATCGGCAGGTAGATCACCACCCGATCACCGGCGGCCACCCCCAGCTCACGCAAGGCTCCGCCGAACCGCGCCACCTCGTCCAGCAGGCGGGCATAGCTGTAGGTCCGCCGCTCACCGGTGATCGCGGAGTGGAAGATCAGAGCGGGCGCGTCGGCCCGTCCGGCGATCACGTGCCGGTCGAGCGCGTTGTAGCAGGTGTTCAGGGTGGCGTCGGGAAACCAGCGGTAGAGCGGCGCCGACGCGGAGTCGAGGATCCGCTTCGGCTTGCGGATCCAGCTCACCGCTCGCGACTGCTCCCGCCAGAACTCCTCGGGATCGCTGAGACTGCGCCAGTACTCCTGCCGATAGCCCACTGATCCCCCTCCTCCGCTCGGGATGATCACATCTCGGTCCGTGGGACCGCGGTCTCAGGTCTGGATGACCACCGGGATGATCATCGGACGGCGCCGGTGCTTGTCGTTCACCCAGCGCCCGATCCGACGCCGGATCACCTGCTGCAGGCGGTGGGCGTCGTCGACTCCCTCGGCCATCGCCTGCTCCAGCGCCTCGATCAGCAGCGGTCGTACGGCATCGAACACCGAGTCGTCCTCACCGAACCCGCGCGCGTGGATGTCGGGCCCGCTGACGATCTTGGAGGAGTGCGTGTTGATCACCGCGATGACCGAGATGAAGCCCTCCTCACCGAGGATCCGGCGATCCGTCAGCAGCGTCTCGGTGACATCTCCGACGCTGGCCCCGTCGACGAAGACGTACGCGCAGTCGACCTTGCCGACGACGCGGGCGGTGCCCTGCTGCAGGTCGATCACCGCGCCGTCCTCGGCCACGATCGCGCGCTTCCGTGGCACCCCGGTGGCCACGGCCAGATCGGCGTTGGCCACCAGGTGTCGCGCCTCACCGTGCACCGGCATCACGTTGCGCGGCTTGACGATGTTGTACGCGTAGAGCAGCTCGCCGGCGCTGGCGTGGCCCGACACGTGCACCATCGCGTTGCCCTTGTGCACCACCTTGGCACCCAGCTTGGTCAGCCCGTTGATCACCCGGTAGACCGAGCTCTCGTTGCCCGGGATGAGCGAGGAGGCCAGCACCACCGTGTCACCCGCCGTGAGCTGGATGACCTGGTGCTCCCGGTTGGCCATCCGGGACAGGGCCGACAACGGCTCGCCCTGGGAGCCGGTGGAGATGATCGCCACCTCGTCGGGGCGGTAGTTGCCGATGTCCCGCAGCTCGATCAGCGTGTCCGCCGGGACGTGCAGATAGCCCAGGTCGCGCGCGACCCCCATGTTGCGCACCATCGACCGACCGACGTAGACGACCTTGCGGCCGTGCTTGACGGCGGCGTCGAGGACCTGTTGGACCCGGTGCACGTGTGAGGCGAAGCAGGCCACGATCAACCGCTGCGTGCTGGTCGCGAAGACGCGGTCCAGAGCCGGGGTGATGTCGCGCTCGGGGGTGGTGAAGCCGGGCACCTCGGCGTTGGTCGAGTCGACCATGAACAGGTCGACACCCTCCTCCCCCAGCCGGGCGAAACCGCGCAGGTCGGTGATCCGGCCGTCCAGCGGCAGCTGGTCCATCTTGAAGTCGCCGGTGTGCAGCACCAGCCCGGCCTTCGTCCGCACGGCCACGGCCAGGGCGTCCGGGATGGAGTGGTTGACCGCCAGGAACTCGAGGTCGAAGTGGCCGAAGGTGACCCGCTCGGAGTCCTCGACCCGGCGGGTGACGGTGCCCTTGATGCGGTGCTCGCGGATCTTCTCCTGCAGCAGCGCCAGGGTGAGCTTGGAGCCGACCAGGGGGATGTCCGGTCGCTGCCGCAGCAGGTACGGGACAGCGCCGATGTGGTCCTCGTGCCCGTGGGTCAGCACCAGCGCCTGGATGTCGTCCAGCCGGTCGGCGATGACGTCGAAGCTGGGCAGGATGAGATCCACGCCCGGGTGGCTGTCCTCGGGGAACAGCACCCCGCAGTCGATGATCAGCAGCTGCCCGTCGTACTCCAGCACTGCCATGTTGCGACCGATGTCACCGAGACCGCCGAGCGGGATGACGCGTAGCGCTCCGCCGGCGAGGGGTGGAGGGGTTCGTAGGTTTCCGGCAGCCGACACGGCCGTCAGGCTACCCTCTGTCGCCGTCCCCGGCTCACCACACGTGGCGCATGGGCCTCGGCCGGCCGGGCTTCGGTGAACGTGACGAAGTCCGTGGCTACCTGCTCGGGGGTTCAGGTAGCCACGGACTTCTGAGGACAATCATGCTAGGTCGACCCTCGGAGCGCCTAGTCCTGGCGGTGTGACCTGGATCACAATGGACGCGAGATAGCATCCCGTCCCATGGCCACGGATCATCCCGGCGCGACGAGCGACCCCCACGCGGACTCGGTCCGGCTGGCGCTGCCCGCCGAGTCCCGGGGTATCGCGTCCGTCCAGCGTCGCAGCTGGGGAGATGGCGCGGACGATGCGATGCAGTCCCTGCTGACGAACATCGACCTCGACACCATGGCTGCGGCCTGGCACAGCGCCATCAGCCGTCCGCCCGAGGCCCGCTGGCGCGTCCTGGTGGCGGTGGCCGGCGGCCAGGTGGTCGGGCTGGCCACCACTCTGCCCAGTCAGGACCCCGACGCCGACCCCGGCACTGACGGCACCATCGACGAGCTGGTCGTCGATCCGACCGCACGACGGCGCGGTCACGGCTCTCGGCTGCTGAACGCCTGCATCGACACGCTCCGGGCGGACGGCTTCGTTCGCGTACGCCATTGGCTGCGGGCCGACGACGACCTGTTGCGGGCCTTCCTGACCGGCGCCGGCTGGGCCGCCGACGGAGCCCACCGGGAGATCGGCTCCGAGGACGACCTGATCCGGGTGAAGCAGATCCGGCTGCACACCGCCATCGCCTGATCACCGTCCTCCGTGCCGTCGCCGCTTCGGCGGGAGGATGGGGTCGTCTCTCCTCCCGACCACGCCGAGTTCGACCGCTGGTACGAGGTTGTGGCCGACTCCCCCGGCTGGCGGGGTTGTGGCGGCGCGGCTGGGACTGCCCGAGACGGTGCTGGCGACCGGCTTCCTGGGCGGGGCCGGCCTCATCGAGATCGGCGCACGCCTGGCCCTCGGCGCGCAGGACACGCTGGTCGACTGGGCTGTGGACGTGCCGGCTACGGTCTGGCCCTTGTTCGCGAGGTCGCGACTCGGCTGGTCGGCGTGGATTTCTCGTCAGTGGCGTTGCGCGACGCCATGACCGATGCGGAAGCCCTCGGAGTCGGCGGTCGGGCGAGCTTCCACCAGGCTGATCTGGCGGCGACCGGGCTGCCGGACCGGGTGGCGTCCGGGATCCGATTGATGAACCTGGCCCGGGACCTGCCAGCCGCCGGCTTCATCGACGTCGAGGTCGGCAACGACCCGGGTGGTCGGCGACCGAAGTCCGGTTGTGGACGGCGGCCCTGGAGCAGGACGTCGCGGAGGATGCCGCCCTCCAGGAGCTGCGGGTCGAGGCGAGCGAGCTGCTGCCGCTGGCCGGGCGTTGCATCGGGTGCTCGCCGTCGGCCGCGCCTTCAACTGACGCCGAGAGGCGACCTGTGGTTGCTTCAAGCGCCCGAAGCAGCCGAAAGTCGCCAGTCGGTGGGTTCGCGGAGGCCAGGCTGCCGCTTCGGCACCCCAACGCCCAGACAGGTCGACGGTGATCAGCGGCCCCGAAGAGGGATGTCCTGGCCCGTGCCGGACAGCACGACGCCGTCCGGCTGGACAGTCAGGCCGGTCACCGAGATGTCGTACGGCAGGTCCTTGATCGGGAAAGGCTGCAGCACGAGGCGAGACACCGCGTCCACGACTGCCTGGGGCACGTCAACCGAGGCCACGTTGACCTCGGGATTCGCGACGGTGATCGTCTGGGCGTCCACGTCGAGCTGCGGCCGACCGGTGATGAAGCCGTCGATGGACAGTTGCCCGATCGGGACCGAGAAGTCGATCCGCATCCGGTCGTCCGCCTCATAGCTCACCTGATGGCCGGCCACCGAGCTGATTCCGGTCCAGTCGACCAACGCGGTGGCCGCACCCCGGTCGGCCACGATGTTCTGGTACCTGTCGGTGGCGGTGATCCCGGTCAGCGTCGCGTCGAGGTGGGAGATCGGCACCGTGCTCGCTCCGTCTGTGATGGTCGCGTCGTCGGCGGTCACCTGCACCGACGAGAACGAGCCACCGAGCACCTGGGTGACGAACGGGAAACCACCGATCGTGACCTCGGGCTTGGTCGGCGTCGACAGCTCTGACTGCAGCTGACCGGCCAGCACGTTCTGGGCGACGGCGTTGGCCACCCGGTCACCGGCGATCAGCACCGCCAACACGGCCAGCACACTGATCACGGCGATCATCACCGTCCGCGAGCGGGGTTTGCGCGGCGGTTGGCCGGGTGGTGCGGACGCGGTCGCCGGCTGCACGGTGGTGCCGAGCTGCGGCATCATGAAGGTCGACTCCGGTGCGGGTTGTTCCCCACCGGGCAGCACCTGGGGGCTGTCGCCTCGGGGAGGGGCGAAATCAGGTCCCTGACCGAACGGCGGCGGATCGGTGGGCTCCGGGTCGGAGGGTGTCCGCCCGTGCTGCCCGCTCATGACCCGATCCCCAGCAGATCGTCGATACCGACCGTCAGCCCGGGACGATCGATCACGGCGCGCACCGCAGCCAGCACTCCCGGCATGAAGGACACCCGGTCGTACGAGTCGTGACGCACGGTCAGAGTCTCGCCAGGATCCCCGAAAAGAACCTCCTGGTGGGCGACCAACCCGCGCAACCGGACGCCGTGCACGCGGACGCCCTCGATGTCGGCACCGCGGGCCCCGGGCACCTGCTGGCTGGTGGCGTCGGGGATCGGCGGACGGTCGGCGGCCGTTCGGGCGGCGGCGATCCGGTGAGCGGTGGTGCTCGCCGTCCCGGACGGGGCGTCGGCCTTGTCCGGGTGGTGCAGCTCGATGATCTCCACGCTCTCGTAGAAGCGGGCGGCCCGCTCGGCGAAGTGCATCATCAGCACGGCCCCCACCGAGAAGTTCGCGGCCACGACGACACCGACCCCGGGCGCCTCACCCAGCGCCCAGCGCAGCTGGGCCAGCCGGTCCTCGGTGAAGCCCGTGGTGCCCACCACGGCGTGCACACCGTGCTCGATGCACCACGACAGGTTGTCCATCACCGCGTCCGGGTGGGTGAAGTCGACCATCACCCGCGCCGACTCGGCGGGCGAGCGGTCGTCGCCGACCTCCAGCCGGGCCACCAGCTCCAGGTCGGGCGCCGCGTCGACGGCCCGGCACACCTCGGCGCCCATCCGACCGGCGGCCCCGAACACACCCACCGCGATCTGCGTTTCGGTCATGAGCAAAGCCTCTCGGGAGTGCAGGAGCGATCCGGGAGGACACGTTCTTCGTCCTCCCGGATCGCGACGAACGAGCGAGACACCGCGGAGCTCAGGACCGCGGAGCGCGGAGCGCCATCCAACACGGCCATCTGCTCTCCTCGCCTGGCTCCGACGACGGGGCAACCGTCGACGGACCCAACCTACCGGCGGACAGTCGACCGGCGGCGGAGTGCGTGGGTCCTGATCACCAGCGGATGAGGACCGTCTCGAGCTGTCGCCGCGGCACCTTGGGACCGACCAGCCCGAGCACCGGCCCGGCGGCGAACAGCTGCTGCGCCATCTCCTGCACCTGGTCGGCAGTGACCGCGTCGTATCGGGCCAGATGCTCCTCGAGGCTCCGTTCCTCGCCGCTCACGGCACTTCCACCGAGCCGACTCATCCGGGAGTTGGGACCCTCGTAGCCGAGGATGGTCTGTCCGCGCAGCTGGGTCTTGGCCCGCTCGAGCTCCTGGTGGTCGATGGCTGAATCGGCGAGCTCGCCGGTCACCTGCCGAACGACAGCGAGGATGTCGTTCAGCCTCTCGGGTGCGCACTGCCAGTCGATCGAGAACAGGCCGGCGTCGCTGTAGACGCTCTCCCCCGCCTCGATCGAGTACGCCAACCCGCGACGCTCGCGGACCTCGACGAACAGCCGGGAGGACATCCCTCCGCCGAGCACCAGGGACAGCAAGCCGAGGGCGTACCGGCGGTCATCGAACATCCCGGGGCAGCCGGCCGCGAGGATCGCCGACACCTGGGCGGAATCACGGACGCCGGTGACGACCTGGGCCCCGCCGCGGACCACCGTGGCGGCGGGAGTTCGTGACACCCGACGCGAGCCGCGGCCATGATCACCGGCGAAACCGGCGATCGAGCCGAGCTGGTCCACGAACTGATCATGATCGACGGCACCGGCGGCCGCGACGACGATCTCCGTCGGGCGGTAGTGGCGTCGCCAGTAGGCCTCGACCTGATTGCGCCGCAAGGCGGTGATGCTGTGGGCGGAGCCGATCACCGGACGACCGAGACCATGATCACCGAAGATCGCCGAGGTCACCAGGTCCCCCGCCGCCTCGCCCGGATCGTCATGGTGCATGGCGATCTCGTCCATGATCACAGCGCGCTCCGCGTCGATGTCGCGACCCAGCAGCAGCGAGTCGGTGATCATGTCGGCCAGCACGTCGACGACCACCTCGGCGTCGTCGCCCATCACCCGGGCGTGGAAGCAGGTGTGTTCCTTGGCGGTGTAGGCGTTCAGCTCGCCGCCGACCGACTCGACCGCCTGGGCGATCTCCTCGGCGGTCCGCCGCGGGGTGCCCTTGAAGAGCACGTGCTCGAGGAAGTGGGAGGCACCGTGCAGGCGGTTGCTCTCCTGCCGGGAGCCGACGCCGACGAAGAAGCCGACGCAGAAGGCGCGGCTGCCAGCCATCTCCTCGGTGACGACCCGCAGTCCGCTGGGCAGGGTGCTGCGCCGGATCTCTCCACTGCGGTAGGCCCGTGGCGTCGGCGCCTGGCCCGAGGGACGACGAAGCCGGCCGCTCACTGAGCGGCCGGCCTCGTCAGCTGTCTCAGACAGCAGCAGTCTCCTCGACCACGGGGATCAGCGACAGCTTGCCGCGGTCGTCGACCTCGTTGATCTCCACCTGGATCTTCTGGCCGACGCTGACCACGTCCTCCACGTTCTCCACCCGCGCGCCGCCGGCGAGCGGACGCAGCTTGGAGATGTGCAGCAGACCGTCCTTGCCGGGCAGCAGCGAGACGAACGCGCCGAACGCGGTGATCTTGACGACGGTCCCGAGGTAGCGCTCGCCCTTCTCCGGCATCGTCGGGTTGGCGATCGCGTTGACCATGGCCCGAGCGGCCTCGGCCTTCTCACCGGAGTCGGCGCCGATGTAGATGGTGCCGTCATCCTCGATGCTGAGGTCAGCACCGGTGTCGTCCTGGATCTGGTTGATCACCTTGCCCTTGGGGCCGATGACCTCGCCGATCTTGTCGACCGGGATCTTCACCGTGATGATCCGCGGCGCGAACAGGCTCATCTCGTCCGGCTGGTCGATGGCCTCGGCCATCACCTCCAGGAGGGTCATCCGGGCGTCCTTGGCTTGGGTCAGGGCCGAAGCCAGCACCGAGGCCGGGATACCGGCGAGCTTCGTGTCGAGCTGCAGGGCGGTGATGAAGTCCTTGGTCCCGGCGACCTTGAAGTCCATGTCGCCGAATGCGTCCTCGGCCCCCAGGATGTCGGTCAGCGCGACGTAGGAGGTCTGACCGTCGACGGTGTCGGACACCAGGCCCATGGCGATGCCGGCGACCGGAGCGCGCAGCGGCACACCGGCGTTCAGCAGGGCCAGGGTCGAGGCGCAGACCGAGCCCATCGAGGTGGAGCCGTTGGAGCCGAGAGCCTCGGACACCTGACGGATCGCGTACGGGAACTCCTCGCGCGTCGGCAGCACCGGCACCAGGGCTCGCTCGGCGAGCGCACCGTGACCGATCTCGCGCCGCTTCGGCGAA
>DATDAP010000559.1:0-40266 GCA_036525335.1 Microlunatus sp.
CGACGTCAAGGACAAGGCCCGCGGGGTGGTCGGGCTCAAGCCGGCTGCGCGCGGCCCCGGCAAGCTCGCCACCAGGCTGACCGAGCACCCGAAGGTGCCGAAGCTCATTCGTACCGCGGCGAAGCACGTAACCCGTCGCCCTGGCGTCGCTGCAATCGGGGCGCTGGCCGGTGGCGCGATCGGTGGCCAGGTCGGCCAGCAAGCCACCTACTCGGCGATCATGCGGCGCGACGACCGCTACCGCACCCGGTCAGGAGCGCGGCGTGGCGTCGCCCCGGTCTCCAAGCTGCAGGGCGCACCGCTGAACCAGCGAGAGAAGAAGCAGCTGGCCCAGCGCAAGCGTCGCAACGCCGCGATGCTCTACTTCACCGGCACCACCGGGCTGGCAGCGCTCGGGGCGACCACCGGCGAGAGGGTGCTCCGGCACCGGAAGCCAGTGCTGGCCGGCAAGCTGAAGCGAGCCACCGTCCCGCTGCTGACCGCCGGAGCCGGAGTCGGCGGGATCAACGCCTACACCGGGGCCAAGATCCAGCGCCGCGAGGCCCAGACCCTGTCCAAGGGCCTGCTGCCGAGGCTGCCCACGTTGGCCACTCCTGCGGTCCATGGGCTGGCCGTTCCGACCGGGGTCCGGCGCGCCAAGTCGATGCGCCGGAGCTTCCTCCGTCAGACTCGAACGAGCACCGGTGCAACTCGGACGACCTCGGTGCGAGGAGGCCTCGGATGACCGGCATGGTGGACCTGCGAGCGGGCTACGGCACCAGGGAGTTCGGCAAGGCCGAGCTGCAGCTGACCCGCAACGGCAAGAACGTGCTGCACCTCGAGAAGGAGACCGAGGGCCGGGCCAAGCACTGGGGCGCCCCGACCCGGACCCTGCACGTCGGCTCGGGTCAGAAGCGTCCGGCAGGGCGGATCCTGCTGCCGACCCGCAAGCAGTGGGCCGCCTGGGCCGGAGCCGGGGCAGCCGGGGCAGCCGGGGCAGGTGGCGTGCGCTACCTCAACCGCAAGAACGTCAGCAAGCGCGACGACGACCGCCGCCGTACCGCCGCCTCAGCTGCCGCCGGTGCCGTCGGCGGGGTCGGGGCCACCGACGTGACCAACCGGGTCGGTGGCTGGGTGACCCGCGAGGGGATCAAGTACCACGAGTCGCTGGTCAACGCCGGCAAGATCAAGCACCCGATGTCCCGCAAGGCCCGCTCCCGCCGGCTCGAGGAGCACAAGGCCGCGCATGGGGTCGGCTCCAACGTCAACGACGCTCCGCAGGCCTACTACCGGACCTGGCCCAAGGAGCTGCCCGGGGCTCGCGCCCGCCGGTTCATGGGGGTCAAGAACACCCCGAAGGTCGTCGCCGGCACGCTCGCCGTCGGCGGCATCACCGGTGGGGCGTACGGGGCTGGGCGCGCTCGTCGGCGGGTCGCCAAGGTCGACACGACGATGTCCGACGCTGAGGCACATCGCCTCGCCCAGCGCTACGACACCCGCGGCCCGTTGCCGAAGAAGCTCTCCCGGGACCAGAAGATGAAGGCCTACGAGGCCCGCTACATCGCCTCCGGTGGGCGCAAGTCCGAGAAGTGGAAGCGTCGCGCGGACACTGCCGAGGTCGGGCGCAACGTCGGCCTGGCCGGCGCCACCGGCGGTGCGCTGCTGACGCTCGCGGCTCGCAGCAAGAAGCTCGGCCCGAAGCTGCGCAAGATCAAGGTCACCCCGCACCGAGCCGACAACGCCACCATCGGCGCGGCGGCCTTCGGTGGTGCCTCCGAGCTCTACGGCGAGCACGCCCGCAGTCGTCGCGCGAGCTACCAGAGCAGTCCCGGCGGGGTGGCAGGATCGGCCTTGTCCCGGATGCAGGCCTACACGCCGGAGAAGAGGAAGCCATGAGCGTGCTGATGTCCACGGACGGAGTGCTCGGCAGCGTCGCCCAGATCGCCGACCGGGACCCGGCCGCTGCCGCCGTGCTCGTCCAGCTCGGGCTGTTCGAGGCGCTGACCGAGCAGATCGAGACGGTTCGCACTCCGATGACCAAGGCCGTGCTGCGCAACATGGAGCAGGTCTCCAAGTCCGCCCGGCGCCAGCTCGAGCACACCAGGGTCTCCAAGGGCGAGGTGCCGGACGGTTACGAACAGTCCCTCGACGTGCTCGACGACTTCATCTCCAAGGGCTTGCTCGGCACCCTGATCGGCGGGGCGCTGGCCGCCTTCAACCGCGAGCACCCGCGTGACAAGCGGGGGCGGTTCGTCTCCTACGAGGCCGGGACCCGAGTGCACGAGAGCGCGTCGATGGACGAGCGCCACGAGCACCACGTCGTCGAGCTGGCTGGGCACCGGGACCGGATGAAGCAGGCCAACCTCATCGACGACGACACCATCGTGCACGTCGGGGCCAAGCGGTTCACGCTGGACCCGAAGACCCAGGCGAAGGTCACCGGGGACGAGGTCACCTACTACCCGATGAAGGCCAAGCAGGTCGAGGAGTGGGCCGAGAAGAAGAAGGGCACCCACATGCCGGTCGAGCTCTCGGTTCGCCGGGAGCACCTCAAGGACGTGCCGGCCTCCCAGCTGGCCGCGGTCGACCTCGCACAGCTGGCGACCGGCGAGGACTTCATGAGCTCGCGCAAGCTGGTCCAGGGGGTGTTCGACCAGAAGGCCGGCGGCAAGGTCCGGGAGTTCGGCAACGAAGAGGCTCAGAACTGGTACGGCGCCACCGAGGGCACGAACCGGCAGACCTACCGGCGGATCAAGACGCTCGGTCAGGGCCTGTCCGCCGGCGCCCCGATGGGCCACCCGCTCAACACCGTCGGCAACCTCGCCCAGCTGATGGGTGACATCGGCCCGGAGGCCGAGAAGGTGCTCGGGCCCGGCATCCGGCGCACCGCCTACCGCTACCGAGGCACCGAGCGCCGCCCGGAGATGGAGCTCTACAAGGCGGTCGAGCGGACCTCGAAGTGGCTGGACGACTACAACGACCGGGGCGCGGGCACGGACGAGTACGGCCGGACCCGCAGCGACGTGGGGGCGATCAACATCGCCAACGCGGCGACCGACAAGGACAAGATCCCGGGCGACTACGCGGCGAAGATCGCCGCGAGCTACGCGAAGCAATCCCTGTCCGACGACGAGCGCGACCTGCGCGCCCGCGGTGGCGTCGCTGTCGCGTCGCTGCTCGGCTACGGCCACGGAGACCGAACCAAGAGCCGGCTGCCGGACATGCAGCTGACCGAGCTGTCACTGGCCTCCGGTGAGGTCCCTCCGTCTGAGGGCGTCATCATCGACGCCGAGGGTCACGTCGTCTCCCAGGCGGTCGGCTACAACGGCGACCACTACCTGCCCTTCGACCTGCGCAACCTCGGGCGGCTGCACGGCGGGCAGTACGTGCGCACCCGGGCCTCCGGCGGGCCGACCACCGAGGACATCTACACGTCCCTGGTCACCGGCACCCGGCAGATCCAGGTGGTCTCCAACTCCGGGGTCTTCACGATGGAGTTCGACCCGGACCTGCGCGGGGTGCGCCGGTTCAACGACAAGGTCTCCCGGATGGTCGAGCGCTACGGCTCGATGCTCGCCGCGATCCACGACCCGCAGAGCGAGCTCTACGAGAACGACCTGCCTCCCGAGACCATGCGCGACCTTCGCACCGAGGCGAGCGCGGAGGCTCGAGGCCAGGAGGACTACCAGAACCGGCTGAAGGACAAGATCCGCGAGGAGCGGTGGCGGGCCGAGGTCGAGACGACGAGCTGGGAGGAGATCGAGCAGTGGGCTCGCAGCCAGGCTGAGGCCAGCGTCCGTGAGACCCACGGGCAGCGCGTCTCCGGCCGGGAGCGCGAGGCGCTGATCGAGGAGGCCAAGAACGACTTCATCGACAACGAGACCCCCAGCGTGCGCAAGCTCAAGCTCGACGGCACCGGCTACTTCCGGGCGATGCGAGCCCTGAAGCAGGAGTTCCCGTACTACATCCGCAACGTCGACTTCCGCCCGCTGCCGGAGTGGCTGAAGCAGCAGGGCCTGAGCACGATGGGCTACAAGCGCGGCGCACCCAGCGACAAGGCTTACGTGGCGCCTGGGCAGACCAACACCGCGACCGCCATGGTCGGTGGCTCCCGGTCGGCTCGCCGGGTCCAGACCGGGCGGGCTGTCACCGGGCTGACCAGGGCCGAGGGCACCTACGGCACCAGCCGGAAGCCGGCGGAGAAGACGGGCAGTGCTCCGCAGGAGAACGCCCCAGCCACGCCCGGTACCCAGGGCGCACCGGCTGCCCCGGGCGCACGGCAGGCCACCGGTGGCGGAGGCGAGCAGCGCAAGGTCGATTACACCTCGCTGCTTCGGACCAAGGTGTCCCGCGCCCTGCACCCGATCGCCACCACCATGCCCGGGATCACGATCGGCGGAATGCCTCAACCGGATGAGAACGCCGAGACCATCCTCACGGACCACGCGCCGCGGTTCTACGCCCATTACCTGCTCACCCACGAGGCGCTGGCCAACGGGCCGGGGCGAGAGGGCGAGACGATGGCCGAGTGGCTGCTCAAGGCGGACGACCTTCGCCGGAGCCGGTTCCTCGGTGGCCTCGAGGAGTACATCAACCACCCGGATGTCACTGGCGCGATGACCGAGCCGGACCAGCAGGCCTTCAAGGCGAACATCGTGAAGCTGCGCGACGCGGAGGAGCTGCTCCACCCGTACGCCACGCTCCCGACTGGGAGGGATCCGGAGGCGGAGGCCCCGGTCGTGCCCAAGCCGTACGAGATCCCGATGGAACTCCCGGAGCAGGACGCTCCGGACGAACAGTGGATGAAGCAGATCGCCCGGCTCGACAGCGACTTCGCCCCCGAGCTCGGCAAGGGCGCCTTCCTCAACGAGGTCACCGCGATGGGCGCGGAGAGCCAGCAGAAGCGCTTCGACTATGTCCTGGGGCTGTACGACGCGATGGAGAAGAAGATCGCCCAGAACAAGGACGAGGAACCCGAGCGGGTGGCGCTGGCTGCGGCCCATCGGGCCTGGTCGTTCCTGCAGGCCCGCAAGAATGCCGAGCGACGGAGGGGGCTCGCCGGCGGTGATGCTGGCCCAAAAGTCCAGAAGGCCGACTCGTCCCCACCGGCCGGCGACCCGTTCCTGCTGAGCCTGCGCGCGGAGCTCGACCAGCTGATCGCGGACGGGCTGGTGGCGGGCTGAGCCCGGCCCAGCAGCAGAAGCTCGTCGAGCAGTACCGGTCCGAGCGTGGCCAGACCCAGCCGAGCAAGAAGCAGCTGGTCTCCTCGCCGCACGGCACCGTCGAGCGCCGGCGGACGGTGAGCCCGGAGAGCATCGCCCGGATCAAGGAGCGCTTCAACGCGATGGCGCTGCCCTACAGCGAGATGAAGGCCAGCCGGTACTTCACCCCCGATGAAGTGCTGGACTACTGGAAGGCCAAGGCTGCCGCGGCCACCCGGCTGAGCCGGCTGCCCGACCTCTACGCGGCCGGGAAGCTCGCCGAGGCCAAGGCCACCGTCGCAGAGATCGGCGACTACGTGGACACCATGAAGACGATGCACCGCCGCAAGATCGGGCTCGGCGGGGCTGACGCCTACGACGACTTCAACTCCTTCCTGAGCAGGCTCTAGTGGAGCGCTGGTGGGCTCCACAGCGGGCCACCATGGAGCCGGACCGGGTCGTGCTGGCGATGCTCGAGCCGGGCGACCTGGGCAGCTCCGTGCTGGCCGTGCACCGAGCCGGGGCGGCCGCCATCGACACGCTGCGCAATGGGATGGTCTCCGAGACCGGGCTGGTCGAGGCCCTGACCATCTGCCGAGCCTCGGTTGCCGACCAGGTGGTCGACTCGGTGGCCAAGAACCTCGAGCCCAGCTACGCGGGGCTGTTCGTCAGCGACGTCTTCGACGACGCGGAACAGGGCGCCATCAGCCTCTACCGGACCGCGGTGAGCAAGGGCGTGGCCCCGAGCATCGCGGTGGCCCGGGTCAGCGATGTCTTCGGGGTGCCGGCGCAGCTGATGGGTCGCTACCAGGCGGTCGCCACCGATCCCAAGACCAACCCGGCCGCCGCTCGGGACCTGGCCGACCGGACCCTGCTGGAGTACGTCAGCCAGCTCGTCGCGACCGAACAGGCCTCGGTCTCCAAGACGGTCACGACCGGCGAGTGGGACGAGTCCGAGGTGAACCGCGACGATCAGGGCCGGTTCGCGACGGAGAACACCCGGCCGCGGGTCGGCACTCTGGAGTACACCCGCGAGCAGCTGGGCCTGACCGGGGCTCCGGCGGAGATCGCCGGCACGCCGACCCGAGCCCCGGCACGGGCCCCGGCCCGTGCCCAGCGAGCCCAGCGCGCCACCCGCGCTCCGCAGCGGGCCACGCTGGTCCCGACCGGAGCGCCGAAGCAGGCTGTTCGCAGGGCAACCCCGAAGCAGGTCGTTCGCCACGCCGCCCGCCAGAACGTGGCGAGGAGCATCAACGAGCGAGCCAACGCCGTGCTCGAGCGTGGGGCTCAGGACAGCCAGGGCGTTCGCGGCCCACAGCTGACCGGGGACATGCTCGGGGTGATCGACGACGACGACGCTGACCTCTACCGGCCGCTCTACTCGGTCAACTCGGTCGTGATCCGGGCGAGCCTCAAGGACGGCAACGCCTTCCGGCACGTGCTGAAGGACCAGGCCAGCCGGTTCAAGGACAAGTCCTCCCAGATCTTCCGGATCGGTCACCTCGAGCAGACGGTCGCCGCCCACGAGCCCGAGCAGCCTGGACTGGCTGGTGACTTCGACGCCCGGAAGGGGCTCGCCAACACCGTCAAGGCGCCGGCGCAGGCCTACCAAGACCGCACCGGCCTGCCGTGGATGGACATCGACACCGAGCGCGACTCCGTGGTCGGCGCGTGGAGCGGGATGTCAGCGAAGCAGATCCTCGAGGAGCGGGCCAAGCGCGAGACCTCCCTCAAGGGCGGGACCATGTGGACTCCCGACGAGGTCGAGTTGCAGCACGCGCTCGTCGTGCCGATGTACACCCCGTACGACAACGAGGACGAGACCGACGAGTGGGCGCTGGTGCACTTCAACGCGCCCAACCCGAACAACCCCAAGGACCGGGTCAAGCCTGCCGTCGAGGAGTACATCCTGCTCGGCACCCCGACCGGCCACCTCGAGCAGCCGAGCAACAACCGGGGCTGGGACCAGATCCGGCTCGACCCGAATGCGGTCTACGAGGTCGTGGCGCCGCCCAGCGCGGAGCCGGGTGCGATCCCGGCCGCGGAGCAGTTCTGGGACAAGGAGAACCGGGTCATCGTCAACCGCTGGTTCCTCGCCCAGGTGAGCGAAGACGACAAGGACGACCGGCTCGGCGAGGTCGGCAAGGCCGACACCCACACCTTCCGGGAGATCGACGTCGTGCGCGACGAACAGGGCCGGTTCGCCGAGGAGCCGGACACCGCTCCGGCCAGGGCGCCGGTTCGAGCACCCGCTCGCGCGGGGCGTGCTCAGCGAGCTCAGCGAGCGGCACCTCGCCAACCTCCGGCTGCGCTGACTTCGACCGTCACCCCGCGGCGAGCCGCTCCGTCGCAGGTCGTGCGCAGTGCCACCCACCAGGCGCTGCACCAGGCCATCCACCAGGCAGTCCGAGAGGCCGAAGCCGAGCTGGGCGTCGACCCGGACCAGCTCGACGAGGCGACACTGTCCGCCCACAAGGGCTACAAGGTGCTGACCCAGCAGCAGTGGAACGACGCCGTCCAGTTCACCGGCCGCGGCCAGACCGAGCTCGAGCGCAAGGGCAAGGAGCTCTCGCTCAACTCCCTGGTCCGCGAGTCGCTGGTCAACTTCGAGTCCCTGCAGTCCAAGAACGTGCCGTTCAAGATGGCGATGACCCTCAACAGCGACCCGAAGCTCGACCAGGTCGCCTCGATGGTCGCCGGCTACCTGCACATGAGCGAGGCGACGCTGGACAACGTGGCCAAGAAGGTCGCGGACATCCTGACCAACCACCCCAAGACCGCCAAGGTCGAGATCGTCCGGCGCGGCGAGGTGCTCGAGTTCAGCATCCCGGAGCGGAACCCGTCCCCGCAGATCCTCATCGAGGTCGAGCCGGACCTCGACTGGAAGAAGCCGGTCACGCTCAGCTACGTCGGCAAGTTCCGGGCCCGGGACATGAAGGTGTTGACTGACGCCGGGATCGAGTCGCTGATCTCCTCAGCCGGCAGCGCCACCGAGAGTCACGGCTTCGAGGGCATCGTGGCCAACCCCGACATCGTCTACTACCGGATCACCAGCAAGCACTGGCGAGCCAGCAACTGAGCGCGCCTGCCAGCGCGAGAAGGTGGTGCCGATCATGATGATGAGCATGAGCCAGACTCCCCAGCTGTTCGCCGACCTGGTGACGACCCTGTACGGCGAGGTCGTCGACCCGGACGCGATCTGGGAGTTCTCCAAGCGCTCACCGGACCAGGCCGACGTGCACGTCAACCAGCCCAACCTGCGCCGCAACGTCGAGCGCGCCTCCAACGCGGTCGGGATCACCGCCGGCACCCTCGGGCTGGCCGGGGCCCTGAAGGACAAGCGGCTCAAGCGCGGCGGCAGGACGAGCAGGTTCCTCTACGCCACCGGCCAGAAGATGCCCAAGGTGCTGGGCCGGATCAAGAGCAGGAAGGTCCAGGCGGGGCTGGCCGCCGGCGCCGTCGGCACCCAGGTGCTCAACCTCGGCGGGGACGCGCTGATCGCCGGCACGCTGGGCAAGCAGCCGAAGCGGGCCCGCAAGAGCGACTACGCCCTGGCCAAGCGCGGGATGCTCTATCTGGTACCGACCGAGGTGGCAAAGGCTCGCTGGCCGGGCCGCTGGCCGGGCAGCATCCACCCGGTCGTGCAGGGCCTGCGCACGGTCTGGACCGGGGAGTCCAAGAACGCTCTCGTCGGCAAGCCGTCCGCTCGCAAGGTCAAGGTCAGCCAGCCGAAGGACCCGGCCACCCGTCAGCAGCGGCTGGACACCTCGGCCAAGCACCAGGCCCAGGGCGCGAAGGCGGCGGACTTCGTCGACGAGAACAAGGGCAAGATGGCAGCCGGCGCGGCCACCGGCACTGCGGCATACGGGATCAGCCGGGCTCGCCGTCGGCAGACCAGCTACGAGTACGTGCCGGATCTCTACAAGCGCGACGACTCCTATGAGGACGTGCTCTGGGAGGGCACCTTCTCCAAGGTCGACACCGACCGGCGGCTCGCCTTCGGCTGGGCCAGCGTCAGCAAGGTCAACGGCTCCCCGGTCGTCGACAAGCAGGGCGACTACATCGACCTGGACGACCTCGAGGAGGCGGCCTACAACTACGTGCGGGCCTCTCGGGTCGGCGGCGACATGCACCGCCGGGCCACCCTGGCCGACTCCCCGCACAAGGTCTCCGACATGGTCGAGTCGTTCGTCATCACCGACGACAAGGTCAAGGCGATGAACCTGCCGGAGTCCACCCCGCGTGGTTGGTGGGTCGGCTACAAGATCCACGACGACCAGGCATGGGACCTGGTCAAGAAGGGCCTGCGGACCGGCTTCAGCATCCACGGCAAGGGGCTGCGCAAGGCCCAGGACCTCGACGAGCTGATGGGAGTCGGCTGATGCCTCGCCTGCCCCGCCAGATCACCGCTGGGCCCACCGCCCGGGCCAAGCACGGCATCCACGACCTGCCGCCGAACGTCAGGGTCCACCAGCCCGGGGAGAAGGGCTACCACGGCCCCCGGACCCGGATCTTCGAGGGCGCCGAGGGCAAGGAGGACCTGCGCGCAGCCACTAGCCACGCGAACTTCCTCGACGAGGAGCGAGCGGCTAGCGCCAGGCGAACCCCGTACAACCGGGGACTCGGCAAGGTCGTCATCGGCACGACCGCGGGCTCTGCCGGCCTCATCGCGGCCGGGACCCCGTTCGCTCGCCGGAACTACCGCAAGCGGACCGAGAAGAACCAGAAGCGAGTCCAGATCCTCAACGCCGTCGGCAAGTCAGCGTTTCACGCGGCCGACCCCGGGATCCGGCACGTCAAAAACGTCAAAGGCGTGCACGACGTTTCCGGAATGCCGCTTCGGGTGAAGCGGACCTTCGCGGACAAGGTGGGGGACTACGCGGAGCGTCACCCGCGCGCGGTCGAGGCAACGAGTTATGGCGGGATCCTGGCGGGCACCGGGGTCCTCTACGCCGGGACTACTGGTCCTCGCAAGAAGTACGAGCGTAGCCAGAAGGACCTGGTCAACGCCCAAGGGCGGGCCCGGCGCCGGCTGAAGGCCCAGCAGGTCACCAAGCGCGCCCCGAAGCCGACCGAGTACAGCCCCGGCCAGCCCCTCGAGCGGTTCTCCGCGGAGCGACGTCGCCGCGGCATCGCCACCGAGTCGGTCGCCTACGGCGGAGCAGCTGCCACCACCGGAGCCGCCGCGGTCGGCCTCAGCAACGCCAAGATCGCCGGCACCCGGGTTGGCCAGAAGGTACTGCGCCGAACCGAAGCCAGGCTGAGGCTGAGCAACAACCCCGAGGTCGCCGTGCCGGTCCGCCGGCTCCGCAGGGTCGGCCAGACGATCGCCCGGCATCCCGGCAAGACGAGTGCCGCGATCGGCGGGCTCTACGCCGGCGCCGCGGGGCTCGGCTCGCTGTCTCGGATGCGAGCCAACGAGGAGGAGGGCATCTCCCAGGGCGTCGGGCGGATCAAGGCCGGTGAGGCCTACTCCCGGACCAAGCGGCACGTGCTCGGAAAGAGCGTCGGCTGGACACTGGCCCGCGGCGCGCTGATGGCCACCGACGTCGACCCGAAGAACCCCAAGCTCGTGCGCACCGCCCGGTTCGTGCACCGGCATGCCGGCAAGATCGCTCTCGGCGCCCTCGGGACCGGTGGCACCGCCGCGGTGATCGGAGCGAACCGAGCCGGCTACAACCGGGCCAGGCAGACCAAGGAGCTGCGCCGCGCCGCGCGTGAGCCGGTCGGTAAGTCCAGCCTGCTCGCCGGCGGCAAGGGCTTCGCCACCGCGGCCGCGCTGACCGGTGGCGGCTCGGCGGGCACCGTGGTGCTGCTGCACCGCAAGGGCCACGACGACGCGGCCAACCGGGTGGCTGCCGGGACGGCCGGCGGCTGGGCCGGGCAGGGCGCCTACCAGGGCGTCACATACGGCCTCAAGCACAAGGCGTTGCGCGCCAACCGGGGCACCACCAAGGCCGCGCTCAACCGCAAGCTGAAGCCGGTCAAGGCCAAGCACGGCGCGTTCACCCCGGAGATGTACCGCAACTACCCGACCGACGCCCCGGCCTGGCGGACCAACCGGGCGCTCGGGCACATCGCCCGCGGCAAGAAGGGCACCGCGATCGGCGCTGCCACCACGGCGACCGGAGCGATCGGGGCGGCGCACCTGGCCAGCCGGCAGGGCAACCAGAACAAGAAGGTCGCCAAGGCGCTCTACGCCCGGGAGGAGCGGCTCTCCCCGCTGCGGGTGCTGCAGCTCGGGGCCGGGGCAGGTCTGGCTGCCTGGGGCCTCGGACGCTCCCCGGTCCTCGGGGCGGCCCTGGCTCGAGGGCTCAAGATCGCCACTGGGAAGAACAACCGGGACGCGATGACCGCGCTGCAGTACGCGATGGCCGCCCAGGGCGCGCTGCGCCGCGGGACTGCCCCGGCCGAGCACAGCCTTCGTCAGGTCCGCCGGATCAACGACGCGATCAACCGGGTCCCGGCAGCACTTCGCCCCGAGCTCGCCGCCACGGCGGGCCTGTTGCTCGCCGGGCACGCCGGCCCGGTGCACACTACGAGTTACCGGCCCGTCTCGATGACGGTCCGCCCACGCGCGTACGGATGGTGAGCCATGCCTTTCAAGTCAGATGCCCAGCGGCGACTCGTGTACGCCAAGGCCAACGAGGGAGAGCCGTGGGCGCGGAAGTTCATCGGTGACGCCCACGAGGAGTCCCATTCCGGCAAGCGCGGCTACCAGCCTTCCTTCGGCAACGGCGGCAAGGGGCACGGCAGCCGGCAGAAGGACGACGTGAAGAAGGCCGAGTTCTCCAAGGGCATCGGCAGGGGCGCCGCCGAGCGCCTGGCCCGAAGCAGCTACACCATGAGCCCGGAAGAGGCTCGTCATCACGTGAGCACCGGGCGCTGGGCCGTTCTCGGCGGCACGACCGGATCGGTCGGCTTGGCTGCCTCGCTCGGCCGCAAGAAGAAGAAGGTCGCCAAGTCCCGCTTCTACGACCCGGAGCACCGTCGTCAGCGCCGGCTCGGGATGGGCCAGGCCGCACTGGCCGGGGCTGGGGCCACTGGGCTGGTGCTCGGAGGCCGCGGGGCGGTCAAGTCCACCAAGGCCGTTCGGGACATCACCACCCGGGTGCCGGGCAAGAGCGTCAAGGGCGTCAGCAACATCAAGCGGTACGGCGACACCGAGTCCGGCAAGAGGATCCTCGCGTTGCGCCGACGGGATGCAGCCCTGCTGGCCGGAGGTACGGCTGGTGCCGGCGGAGCACTAGGCCTGCGCAGTTACGCCGAGTCCCGGCGAGGCGGCGCGTGGAGATGAGCACGGTGATCCACACTGGGTGCCAGAACGAGGGAGACCAACGATGTACCTAGACCTGGTAGACCCCTTCGCGGAGGTCGTCGTCTTCGGCAAGGCGTACCCGGTGGCGTGGCCACCGAGCAGTGCCAAGTCCGTCAAGGCACTCGTGCCGACCGGCAGGCACGTCAGCCACGCCAACGCCCTGCACCACACTCGCAACTCCGGTGGCGGTGGGGGCAAGGCCACCAGGCTCGAGCGCTACACCGGCAAGAAGAGCGGTGGCAAGGCGACCTCGCTGCTGCACGTCAGCAAGCTCGAACCCGGTCCACGGAGGCGCAACACCTCCCCACATTCAGCCATCCCGACGGCGAGCAAGAGCGGCCGCCGTCTCGGCTGACGGCGTGTCGTTTCGTAGAACCCGGGCCAGCCCGGGCCGAGCATACAAACTGAGGACGACATGGGACGTATGGTGAAACGGCTCTCAGGCCTGGAGATCGACGAGATCTCTCTGGTCGATCGCCCAGCCAACCAGCACGGACTGGTCGCGATCGCGAAGAACGACTCCCAGGAGGAAGACATGCCCAGGCTTTTCGACGCTGAAGGCAACGAAGTCGACGAGGGCGAGCTCCAGGTGGGCGACTTCGTCTATGACGAGGACGAGAACGAGTACCAGGTCCGTGACGACGTAGAGCCTGACGGCGGTGAGCAGACCCAGGAGTACGACTACGACCAGGGTGAGCTCGAGCTCGAGGGCGTCGGCAAGGCTGGCATCGGGTTTGGCCAGGCCACCCGACGGCTCGTCAGCGGACAGGGCTCCGGCGCGATGAGCGCCTATGCACGTCGTTCCAAGGTCGGCGAGCACGTCGCTCGCAACAAGAGCCGCTACGCCCTCGGTGGGGCCGCGACGGCCGGCGCAGGCGGAGGCTATGCCCTCGGTGGGGTCGGCAAGTCCGCCGGCCGCAGCGCTGGCCAGCAGTTCCTCGAGGACATCTCCAAGGCGGTCACCGACGAGGAGCGCGACGCCCTGGTAGCCAAGGCATTCGACCATGCCGAAGAGGTCTCCAAGCGCAACGAGATCCTCGAGAGCGCGGTCGTCCAGCTGATCGACGACCGGGACCTCGAGCAGTACACCGAGATCGCCAAGAGCTACGAGCTCGGTGTCGACGACGAGCAGCTCGGCGCGTTGCTCTTCCGGGCCAGCCAGGCGCTGCCCGAGGAGGACCTCGTCCTGCTCGACCGGCTCCTCGCCGGTGCCGGCGAGATCTCCAAGCAGCTCTTCGTCGAGCGGGGCATGTCCACCGTCGGCGGCGACTCCGACGTCCTCGAGCAGGTCTACGGACTGGCTGGCAATGCCGTGGCAAAGAACGACTTCGGCATGACCCCCGAGCAGGCGGTCACAGCGATCTTCGACAACAACCCCGAGGCCTACGAGGCCTACGAGGCCGAGCAGGCGCTCGGACGCTGAGGAGCAGAACATGAGCTACGAAGAGAGCCTGAAGTCGGTCACGTTCGAGGCGGACGCCACCGTTGGCATCTACACCGGTGTCGCGGGTCAGCCCGGTTCGGCCAGCCCGAACTCCGGCAAGATGTACTGCTTCGTCAAGATCACCGGCGCCCACCAGGTCGGCCTCTGCACGGCCGCGACGGACCTGCCCGTGGGGATCCTGCAGAACAAGCCGCAGAAGCCAGGGGCCGCGGCCACGGTCGGCATCTACGGCATCTCCAACGTCATCGCCTCCGCGGCGATCGCAGCCGGAGCTCTTGTCGCGCCGACGGCGACCGGCACCGCGGTGACCGACGCGACCAACGGCAAGTACCAAGCGATCAAGGCCGCCACGGTGGCCGGCGAGATGATCCCGGTCATCCGGGTTCGCTGACAAGGAGTCTGAGATGCCCAACCCGACAGTGGCGGACCTGCACGTCAACGTCCCGTTGACCAACGTCAGCGTGGCCTACATGCAGTCTGCGGACTCCTACATCGCGGACAAGGTCTTTCCACGCCTGCCCGTCGACAAGCAGTCCAACATCTTCTACAAGTACAGCAAGAGCGACTGGCGCCGGACCGACGTCGAGAAGCGTGCTCCGAGCACCGAGTCGGCAGGGACCGGCTGGAACACCACGACCGATACCTACTTCGCGCACGTCTACGCCGTCCACAAGGACATCGACGACCAGACCAGGGCGAACGCGGACTCGGTCTGGAACCTCGACCGGGACTCGACGGAGTTCATCACCAACCAGCACCTGCTCAAGCGGGACATCGACTGGACCAACTCCTACTTCAAGACCGGCGTGTGGGCGACTGAAAAGACCGGGGTCACCTCGGCTCCCTCGGCCTCCCAGTTCGTCCAGTGGGACCAGGCCAGCTCCGACCCGATCGGTGACGTCGCCCAGTGGCTGATCGACTTCCGCCAGCTCACCGGCTTCGCCCCGAACGTCGCGGTGCTCGGGCCCTACGTGATGAAGGCGCTCAAGCAGCACCCGGACATTCTGGACCGGATCAAGTACACCCAGAAGGGCATCGTCACCGAGGACCTCATCGCGACCCTCTTCGACGTCGACGAGCTCTACGTGACGTACGCGACCCAGGCCACCGGACCGCAGATCCCGGACGCCGCCCTGCAGGACGCCGCCGCCAGCTACAGCTTCATCGGCAACCCCAAGGGCGTGCTCTTCGCGTATGCGCCGAGCTCACCGTCCCTGCTCACCCCGTCCGCCGGCTACACCTTCACCTGGAAGGGCTACATGGGCGGCAACTCGATGGGCGTCAAGGTCTCCAAGTTCCGGATGCAGCACATCAAGAGCGACCGGGTCGAGGCCGAGCAGTCCTACGACATGAAGCCGGTCTGCACCGACATGGGCCTCTTCCTGGCATCGGCCGTAGCCTGATCCCATGAAGCTCACCGTCCCGGCCTCGTACACCGCTGGCAAGAAGTTCACCGTCAACGGGACCACCTACAACCCCGGCGACACGGTCCCGAACGCCACGGTGAAGGGGCTCAAGCGGCTCTCCGCCTTCCTCGGACGACGGATCATCATCCCCAACGTGGACCCGTACAACCGCAAGCGGGCCCGACTGCGCACGCCCACGCCCACCGACGTCTCGGCTCAGTTCCGCAAGGCGCTCTGAGATGCCACCGCGGGGCCGCAAGGACTCCAGCCTGCTTGTTGCAACCAAGCAGGGTGAGCCACCCACGGGCGTCTACATCAGCTGCGGCCGGCCGCTGAAGGTCGGCGAGTACGAGCTGCCGCCCGGGATCGAGGTGCCCGGCGCCGCGGACTGGCCGCGGGTCGAGGCCTGGGTCAACGCCCGCCGGATCCGCCAGGTGCGGGTCGGCGAGGACTACACGCCGTTCGAGACCTTCAAGGCGGGGGTCGACGCCGAGCGGCTCGAGGCCCTCGAGGCACTGATCGCCGAGGCGGAGGCTGAGGACGCGGCGCGGACAGCGGCCGCGCAGAAGCAGGAGCAGCTGCAGGGAGCCGTCGGAAGGGAGTAGGCCATGCCGTACACCTACTCCGGGGACCCCGCGGACTCGGACAAGGACGAAGTCCGCTTCCTGCTTCAGGACACCGACCCCGGCACCCTGCCGCTGCTGACCGATGAGGAGATCGAGTTCCTCCTCGAGCGCTGGCTGCCCAAGTACGACTCGGTCACCTACGTGGCCGCGGTGGCCGCCGACACGATCAGCCGCAAGTTCGTCGGCATCGTCTCGATCACCGTCGACGGGGTCACCGTCAACACCTCTGACCTGGCCCAGCGTTACCGCGATCTGGCGATGCAGCTGCGCAATGAGTACGTGGCCGGCCAGATCGGCGCCGAGGTGCCGCTGGACAACATCATGGTCGGCGGTGCCATCGACTACTCGATCGCGCCGCTCAACTTCTCGATCGGGCTGCACGACAACCCAGCGGCCGGACAGCAGGACTACGGCGGGTGGCGGGGCACCCCGTGGGTGGAGTACCCGTGGTGAACCTGTCGATGATGATCGTGCGCAAGAGCATGGGGTTGGCCCAGACGCTGATCCCGCCGTACGCCGAGGGCGCGATGAACTCGCTGGTGCGGATCACCCGGCCCGGCTCCTGGAAGCCCGACGAGGGCGAGTACGACCCGGACGAGGGCACCGTGGTCTACGCCGACGACCTCGACCCCAGCCTCGGGGCGATGGCCGGGATCACCACCAGCAGCGGACCGATGACGCTGACCATCGGGGACGAGCCGGAGTACTACGACACGCTGATGGTCTACATCCCCCGCGGCAGCCCGGAGCCGTGGATCGACGACATCCTGGTCGTCATGGCCAACCCCGAGGCGGACATGATCGGGCGGATCTTCCGAGTCACCAGCGTCGGGGTCGGCGGCCGGCTGCAGGGCTCGATCAACATGATCTGCACCGGCGCCGCGAAGAGCCACCAGTGGGCCACGTGAGACCGGAGGAGGCTGCCGCAGCGATCGCAGCGGAGACGGCGCACCTCAAGGCCGTCCCCACCGAGGCCCAGCAGCTGCTCGAGGCAGAGGCCCGAGCCGCAGCGGCCAGCGTCCGGGTGCACGCGACCCGCTCCGGGGACAGCCTCTCGGTGCGGGTCGTCGCCAAGCCCAGTGGGGTCCGGATCACCGTCCAGGGCCCTCGAGCGGTGGCATACCGTTCGATGATCGAGCGCCAGCTCAACTCCCGGGTCCCCCAGCTCAAGGCAGAGATCCGGGTCCGCACCACCACCCGGAGGTCACGATGAGCATCCCCACCATCGCCAGTGGCAGCAACGAGGTGATCAAGCGCTCGGAACTGACCAAGACGATCTTCGACCTGCTGAAGTCCACCGTCCTGCTCGGGCGCGGGGTGGCCCCGCCGGAGGGCGGTTGGCCCAACGGCACCCCCGGCTCCGGGGCCTTCGTGCCCTACACGGTGCTCAAGACCGGGGCGGCCACCACGCCCGGCCCGAGCCAGCCCGAGCGCCTGGGGCGGTACCGGACCAGCTGGATGGTCGCCTACGCGGTCACCTTCCACGGCAAGAACGAGTCCAGCGTCGACGAGTACGCCGACACGGTGCGCGACCAGATCCTCGCGCTGCCCCGCGAGGTGAGCCTGGACGGGGTCGACTGGACCGTCCAGCAGGTGCAGATTGCCCGGATGGGGGCCACCGAGCGCGACGATTCCACCTCCCCTGCCCATTGGCGACTCACCGACGACGTGTCGTTGCACCTATCCCGGGTCCGGACTACCTGACGCCCTACCATCAAGACGTACCGGGAGCACTCGAAGGAGCCCAAACATGTCAACTCTCATCCCGAACGAGAACTGCTGGATCGGCTACGCTTCCGCCCTTCCGGCGTCGGTCGAGCTCATCCCCACACCGACCGAGGTGGCAGCTGCCGTCGAGCTCACGGAGTTCGTGATCAGCCTGACTGCCAACGCGACCGGCAACACGGTTCCGATCCCGAACCTGTCCAGCCTGTTCGAGCGAAGCATCCCTGGTACCTCCACGGCCCAGTTCACCGCTGAGATGTACCGAGACAGCGAGGTCGACGACGATCTCGCCTGGAACACCCTCCCTCGCGACACCCAGGGCGTCATCTACGTCTCCAGGTTCGGCGGCAGTGGAGCCAACCGGTTGCCGATCGCCGACGACCACGTCGAGGTCTGGCCGATCCGCGTGACGACCCGAGCCCCGAGCGCGATGACGTCCAACACCGCGCAGACCTTCACCCTGACCTGCTCGGTTCCGGAGGAGCCGAACGAGGACGCCGTCATCGCCGTCTGATCCGGCGCCGGTCAGCCCGCCCTTCGCGGCTCTAGGATTCGAGGACCACCCCTGGACGCCACGAAGGGCGAAGTCATGGCCGGAAGCACGGAGACGGTAGAGCAGATTGCCGAGAAGGCTGTACAGAACGGAAAGCCGAGGAAGGCGACCTTCGCCGACCTGACCCGAAAGCCTCGTCGCAAGATCGAGTTCACGATCACCACGGTCGACGAGGAGGGCACCACCATCGAGGTCGGGATGCGCTTCAAGGCGCTCAACCCCGACGAGTACGACGAGGTCGTCGCAGCCCATCCACCGAAGCCGGCGGACAAGCAGAAGGGCGCGATCTTCAACATCGACACCTTCGCCCCGGCCCTGATCTCCGCGGTCAGCGATGACCCGCCGCTGTCCTACGAGGAGGCGGCCGAGATCTACAAGTCCAAGGCCTGGAGCAGCGGCGAGATGACGTCCCTGTTCCTCTACGCCCAGCGGGTCTGCAACTCCGGCCTCGACATCCCTTTCAACGATCGCGGCTGAGGTACGACCCGACCTTCGCCCTGGAGGTCAACTACTGCCTCGAGCGCGGGATCCCCTACGAGGAGTACCTGCGCCGGTGGTCTCCAGCGGACCGGGCCCGGGTCAGTGCTGCCGTCATGGAGAACGCCGACCGCTGCTCGATGTGCGGCACGAGCCGGTGGCAGTGGGACGAGGACCCGTACGCCTTCGAGCCGCTGTTCGACACCTGCATCGGCTGCCAGAAGAAGGAGCTGCTCAGCCAAGACGACACGCCGAAGCCTGCTGGAACCTCGGTCCGACTGTTCCCCAAGGCCGAGGCTGAGAGACTGAGGCTCGAGCGAGAGCTCCACCCACCGCAACGGCCGAAGAGGAGGGGGTAGCTCGTGGCCGACGACATTGAAGTCAGTCTCGATCCCTCCGGATATCTCGCTGGCGTCAACCAGATCGACGCGGCCAACCAGCAGCTGCAGGCCAGCTTCGCCAAGGTCACCACCAGCACCACGCTGCTGCAGAAAGGCATGGCGGTCATCACCCCGTCCCGGGCAATGCTCGGCGGGATGACGGTGCTGGCCGCGAGGTCGGCCGAGACCCAGAAGAACCTGTCCCAGCTGGCCGCCACCTCCACGGTGACCGGCGCCCGGGTCGACAAGCTCGCCGGCGGGATCCGGAGCCTGGCCAAGGAACTGCCGCTGGGCACCGACGCCGCTCGCCAGCTCGTCGAGCAGTTCTCCAAGTCGGGCATCTCCGCGGAGGGCTCCGAGAAGAAGATCATCCGGCTGTCCAAGTCGATCGCGCTGCTGTCCGGGGCGACCGGAGAGGCGCCGAACGCGTTGGCCGAGGGGATGACCAACCTCGCCCGGGCCACCGGCAACGTCAACCTGGACCCGAAGCGGATCGAGGACCTCGGCGACAGCCTCACCACGGTCGCCGCCAAGTCCGGGGCCAGCGCCACCTCCATCCTCGCCTTCTCCAAGAACATCGCCCCGATGGCCCAAGCTGCCGGGATCGGGGCCACCGGGATCCTCGGCATCTCCGGAGCCTTCGCGAAGATGGGCGAGGAGGGCTACGCCGCCTCCAACGCCGTCTCCAAGATGCTCGGGGACATGTCCCGCTCGGTGCGCGAGGGCAGCCCAGAGATCGCCACCTACGCCAACCTCGTCGGCAAGACCGCCGACCAGTTCTCCGCGCTCTTCAAGAACAACCCGGCCGAGGCCCTCAACGAGGTCACCCAGGCCATCGCCAGAGCCGGCCCCTCCGGACCGAGGATGCTCGAGCGAATCGGCATCGAAGGGGTCCGTGGTCAACGGGCCATCCAGAACCTGGTTGCCGGTGGACAGCTGCAACAGACCACAGCGCAGGCTGTCTCCGCCTATGGCGGTGGGGCGACCGAGAAGGCAGGTGAGGCAGCCTTCGGTGGCCTCGAGGACAGCCTGACCCGGTTGGCCTCAGCCAGTGACCAGGTTGCGGAGGCCATGGGCCGGCCACTGCTTGGTCCGTTGACCACCTTCGCCGACGCGATGACCAAGGTCACCGGCGGGCTCGGCGAGCTCCTCGGCTCGGCCCCGATGCAGGCCCTCGGCACTGCGGCCACCTACGGCGGGATGGGCTTGGTCGCCGGCAAGGCCGTGCTCGGTCCGCTGGGCGCGCTCGCGCTGGGTCGGCAGGGTGCCACCTCCGGCCCGGTCCGCGCTGTGATGGCCGGGATCACCGGCGTCACTGGTAGCCAGGGCCGAATGAGCCGGCTGGGCGGCTACGCCCAAGAGGCCTACGACGAGGACCGGATGGGCCCGATCAACCGGTGGCTCTACGACCAGAGCGCCGGCGCCGCCCGACGCTGGCAGGAACGGAACCCGCCAGGCGGGCCCAGCGTGCTGTCCCGGATCAGGACCGGCGGGCAGGCTTACGGCAGCAACCTCCTGCAGTCCTACATGGGGATGGTCGGCCAGCAGTACTCCAACGCGGCCCAGAACGATCCGTTCGAGCGCAGCGCCAGCATGGGCGCCAGCCGGGGCTTCCGGCAGGCCGCGGCCTACGCCAGCTACGCCGCCCCGCCAGGAGCCAGCTCCTTCGAGAAGCTGACCGCCGGGATGAAGGCCTTCCACTCCGAGCTGCTGGCCACCACCGGCGAGACGGCGACCTTCAAGACCAACCTCAAGGCCATGGGGATGATGGCCAAGGAGACCGCCAAGTTCGGTGGCACGGTCGCTGGTGACGCCGCCCGGGCGGGCGGTGGACTGCTCAAGGGAATGGCCGGCTTCCTCGGCCCGACGGCTGCCCTGGCCGGGGCAGGGATGCTGGTCGGCAACATCGTGGAGAGCACCTCCAACCTGCAGGCCAGCAACCAGGCCGTCCTCGACCTCGACATCGAGGGCGCCCTCAACGCGTACCGCGAAAGCGTCGGGGCGGCCACCTCCACGACCAAGAAGGTCAGCGAGGTCAGCGCCGACCTGTCCGCCCAGCTCGGGGAACGGAGCAAGGCGCTCGGCTACGGTGCGACCAAGGAGATCACCGAACGGGACGTCGCCGCGGCGCAGAACAGCCGTGACCAGGCGATCCGCAAGTACCTCGGCTCTCCAGAGGAGATCGCCGCCCAACTGCAGAACCTGGCTCCCGGCGGGGTCAAGCCGCAGGAGCTGCAGGCGATCAAGGTCGACATGCTGCGCACCCTGCAGCCCGACGTCGTGCGCGAGGTCATGAAGCAGCTGCCGGCAAGCTTCCAGGCCGGCGAGGGCCCGGTCGGCGGCGCGCTGACCCCGGGACTGATCGGCGGGTCGGTGCAGGGCATCACCAACGCGCCACGCTCCGGTGGCTGGTGGCAGGAGCGGGCCTCGGCCGCCGGCAACATGAACCCCAGCTGGTTCCGCCAGCCGTGGTCCCCGGGCGGCATCTGGTACGGCAGCCCGCTGTCCGAGACCAGCCAGCAGAACGTCGCCGACACCGCCACCGGGATCGCCAAGCAGGCCGACATGCAGGCTGCCAAGTTCGGACCGCAGGTCACCCGGCAGGAACAGGCCAAGCTGATGAACGCCGCCGTCACTGCGGCTCGCAAGACCGGGGACAACGCGCTCGTCTACGAGTACCTCAAGCACTTCGTCCCGACGTTGGAGGCAGGGCTCAAGGACGCCGTCTTCACCGAAGACGAGCTCGCTGCGGCGACCACTGCTGACGGCACCCTCGACGTCATGCTGCTGATCCAGCAGCGGATGCCGGAGTCCAAGATCGCCACCGAGCGCACCAATCTCTTCGCGGCTGGCGGCACCACGGTGCCGGGAGTGGCCGGGCTGGCCAAGAAGCTGTTGCCGGGGATCGGCTACGAGCAGATGGCCCCGGAGGCCCCGACGCTCAGCCAGGCCTTCGACGTGCGCAAGACCAACCTGCCGATGCAGCAGGCGATGGCCCGGTACATGGAGCTGCCAGAGTCGGTTGACCGGCAGGTCGCCGCGATCGACGCGGTCGTCCTCGGCTTCAAGGACGCCGGCAAGAGCCTCAACGACGTCGCGATCGAGTCGTTCAAGGCAGCCGGCGCGATCCAGGACACCACCTCCAGCGAGTACATCATCCTCAAGCAGGTCCAACGTCGAGCCGAGATCCAGGCCGAGTACGAGGGGATGAGCGCCGGAGAGACCCCGGCCCAGGCCCAGATGCGGCGTTACCAGCTGGCCCAGGCCAAGACGACCGGCCCGATCCGCACCCCGGAGGAGCGCCAGGAGGTCGAGGCGGCCCAGGGCGCGGTAGCCCAGGGCGAGTCGGAGATGGCCGCTCGGATGGCCGCTCGGCTGCAGCTCGAGCGGGACTACCAGAAGCAGTCGCTGCGGGCCTGGGAGGACTACGCCCGCTCGAAGCAGTACGCGGAGGAGGACTCGCTGCGGGCCGAGACCCGGATGCGCGAGGACTTCGCGGTCCAGGAGCGGGAGATGCGCCACCAGGCCGGGGTGGCCATCGCGCGCTCCGAGGAGGACCTGCGCGACCAGCGCTTCCGGGCGATGCGCGACTTCCACCGGCAGGCAACCCGGGCCGAGGTGCAGTTCCAGCTGGTCCGTCGGCGGGCCTGGCGCGACTTCAACATCCAGCTGCGGAGGGCCATCGAGGACTCGGCCTCGCAGATGTATGACCCGTACAAGCGGATCCAGACCCAGGCCACCTGGGACGCGAAGAACCTGATCGGCAACCTGCAGGAGCAGGTCGACGCTCTCAAGGCCCAGAAGAAGAACCTCGACCAGCTGCAGGGGATGGGGCTGACCAACGAGGCGATCAACCAGCTCGGCCTGAACAAGGCGGAGAACGCCCAGCAGGTCCGCAACCTCGTCGCCGACGCCCAGATCAGCCCGGAGGTGCTGGCTCAGATCAACGCCGTCGCCAAGGCGAAGGCCGAGGCCGCCGGCGCGCTCTACACCGACGAGTCCAACAACGACATCCGCCGCCAGCGCGAGGACCTGCTGCGCAGCTTCGCCGACCAGGAAGCCGACCTGAAGAAGTCGCTGGAGAACCAGCTGACCGACCTGAGGATCAGCCTCGGCGACGCCCGGTTCGAGCTCGACAAGAGCCACCGCCGGATGAACACCGACCTCGAGCACAACCTGGCCGTCATGCGCACCGCGATGGGCGTCAACATGACCCGCATGACCGAGGATCGCGACCGCGGGCTATCCCGGATGCGCGACTCGATCAAGACCCAGCTGGGCCGGATGCACATCGACATCGTCGACTCGGACAAGGTCATCGTCGGGGACATGAAGACCCTGCACAACAACCTGGTCAAGGCGATGCGCGGGGACACGGTCAACTGGAGCAAGATCGTCAAGAACGACACCAACCTCTTCATCGCCGACGTCCAGAAGAACGTGCTGCCGCGGGTCGCCTCGCTCTACAGCCCGTACGGGCCGACCTTCACCACGACCGTCGGCATCCGGCCGAACCCGAAGACCGAGGCGCTCAACTCCCGAGCCGAGGGCGGTGAGGTCACCGGCCGCTCGATGCACGAGAAGCAGGACAACATCCTGACCTGGCTGACCGGTGGGGAGTTCGTCCAGAACGTGCACGCGGTGCGCAAGTACGGCACCGAGGCGATGCACGCCATCAACAACCGCAGCGTGTCCAAGGAAGCCCTGCTCGAGGCGGTCCGCGGCTACGCCGGCGGCGGCTGGGTCAACCCGGTGGCTCCGGTCCGACCCGGCTTCCCCTGGGGGCACTACCCCTCTGGTGGGATCCACCGGGCGCTGGACTACCCGGTCCGCACCGGCACCCCGGTCTACAGCCCGTACGCCGGCACGATCCTGCAGTCTGGCTGGTCCAGCACCGGCTTCGGCAACCACATCCGGATGCTCAACTCGATCGGCACCTACTCGATCCTCGGGCACATGTCCCGGCTGTTCGCCGGCGTCGGAGACAAGGTCACCCAGCGCCAGCTGCTCGGCTGGTCCGGCTCCACCGGTCGCTCCACCGGCCCGCACCTGCACCTCGAGATGCGCACCCGGCTCGGCGACCCGGCCTCGGCCTACAACTTCACCCTCGGGGCGCCGGCGGCAGAGCTGCCCGGGGCGACCGCAGGCGTGCTCAAGCCCGACCAGATCGAGAAGCTGTTCTCCAGCATGAAGAACCGGCCCGGGGTCTACAACTCGCTGGTCGCCGGCTACAAGAAGTTCCTCAAGGCCCAGTCCTTCGACACCGGCGGGATCATGCCGCACGGTGGGGCTGGGTTCAACGACTCGGGCAAGCCGGAGAAGGTGCTGACTGACGACCAGTGGCGCAGCGTCACCGCGCTCGCGGCCCGCGGCGGCTCGGTCAGCATGGAGCAGATCCGCGGGGTGCAGTCCGCCGGCGGGATCAACATCACGATCAACAACTCCGGCGCGGTGACCTACGACAGCCGCAACGACTTCGCCGGCGCGCACATCAGCGTCACGGCCCAGGACCCGAACGAGATGGCGCGCAAGCTGCAGGCCCAGCAGACCCGCCAGCGGCTGACCCAGACCCGCGGCGTACGAAGGGGCAGCTGATGGCACTGGAGGTCGCCTTCTCGATCCAGGGCGTCGGCGGGTGGATCGACCTCGAGGACCCGGCGAGCGGCTACGTGGTGCACAAGGACACCCGCGCCCAGCAGACCGTGACCTGGCGCAAGCAGGAGGTCACCAGCGCCTACGTCGAGGGCGCCTTCGTCAACGAGGCGGTCCGCGAGGTCATCGTCGAGCCGTTGATCGTCTACGTGAAGGGCGACACGATCCTCGAGCTCGACCAGCGGGTGACGGCGCTGACCGACGCCCTGTCCCAGCTGCAGTTCGAGGTCCGGGCCCAGCTCGGCAACCTGCGCGAGACCTGGCGCTGCACGGTCGCCGACTACACCATCGAGACCACCCAGGAGTACCTGCACGCGACCATGGCCACCGTCCGGGCCCAGGTCCCGCGCCAGCCAACCGTGGTCAAGGAGGAGGTGGTGGCCTGATGCCGAACACCATGACGATGTACACCCGCGACCTCGGGGTCCGGGCCCTGTTCACCCCGAGCGACTACGTCCCGATCACCGCCCTCGAGGTGGCCCTGACCCGGCACGTGGCCCCGAACAACGCCGAGATCAGCCAGCTCGCCGAGCCCTCCGACCCGCGCTACGAGCGTCAGCCGTACGGCCTCGACGCGGCCTACTGGGCGCCGACCGGGTTCGGCACGCTCTATAGCACCCAGCTCGTCGAGTGGCAGATGGTGCTGGAGAACTCCTGGGGCCTGATCGCCGGGTGGGTGCTGATCGACCCGGTCGGGCTGCAGGTGATCAACACCGGCTCGATCCTGCGCCCCTACGAGGCCAGCACCGGGATCACGCCGCGACTGCCGCCCGGCTCGATGATCGTCGGCTTCACGGACACCAGCTGATGGCCGGTTCGCTTCCCGATGTCACCGCCAACCGGATGCTGCTGGACCGGGACGGCTCCACCCTCTTCGTCGTCAACGGCGCCGACCGGGTGACGCTCACCCCTGAGCAGGTCCTGATCCTCAACAACGAGGCGTCCGACGACCTCGGGGTGAGCACCGACATCGACGCCTACCTGCTCGCTTTCCCCGAGCTGCGCGACGTGCAGGGGCTCTACCTCGGCTTCGCCCAGGAGGTCAGCGCGGACTGGGTCGACGTGACCGTGTCGGGCTCTCGGGACACCACCGACGGGGAGGACGGGACCTGGGCCGAGGTCTTCCCAGTGAACCGGGTAAATGACGGCACCACAGCGGGCTGGTGGGGGCATACAGCCACTGGCGACTACCGCCGGTACATCCGTCTTGTTTCGACCCCCGCGGCCGCTACGGGGCTCAGAGCGCTTCGTATCGAGGTCACTCCGCAGACCCCTGGGAGCACCGCCTGGCGGCTGAAGTCGCTGCACTGCTTCGGGGTACCGGCCTTCGAGGCGAACCCGCACCGGCTGGCGATCTGGCACCCGTGGCTGGACCAGCGAGTCCCGGGCGGGCACTTCGACTGGGGTAACGCGCCGCTGTCCAGCTCGGCCGACAAGACCTTCCGGGTCGCCAACCTCTCCTTCGCCAGGACGGCCCGCACGATCACGGTCAGCGTCGACGCGCTGACCGACGCCACCCCGTCGGTGCCGCCGCAGATGATGCTGTCCTACGGCGGCAGCGCCTTCTCCTCCAACGTGACGATCCCGCAGCTGGCGCCGGCGGCTCGGTCCAACGCGATCACCGTGCGCCGGGTCACCCCGAGCGATGCTGACCCGGGGCCGTGGGCCCAGCGGATCCTCGCCGGCGCAGCGGTCTGGGTGGAGCTGCCATGAGCGAGTGGTACGGAGAGTCCTGCGGACTCGACTGGGGCGAGCCGGTCAGCGGCACGGTCCCGGCTGATGCCTATGACCTCTACTACCACTTCGACGGCGTGTCGGTGACGACGGTCGCCGGCAACAGCTTCACCATCGGCTCGTACTACACCGGCTGGTTCCTCGAGGAGACCGACGTCGCTGTCGTCAGCTGGGTCCTCGAGCTCGGTGCTGCGACCGCTGGCACCTTCCACCTGCACTCCGGGCTCGACCCGGACTGGAACTACAGCGCGGCGGTGTGCACCGAGGACCTCGGCGAGCACACCGTCTCCGGAGGGCAGACCTTCGTCTCGCCGCCGACCTCGATCACGACGGCTGACCTGCTGGCCGAGATGGAGGAGCCGACGCTGCTCTTCGAGCAGATCGCCGGCAGCAGCCAGATCATCCAGGTCAAGATGCGGGTCTGGCCGGTCGGCGGCCCGCGCGGAGCGTGGACCGAAGCCCCTGAACCCACCACGACATACGCCTTCGCTGCGGTCTACAAGCGACTCGGCGATGGCTACATCACTGGCAACGGCGGCATGACCACCGCAGAGCTGGTCTGGGACGAGCACGGCTACGACGACGCGTCTGCGATCTCGCAGGGCCGCGCCCAGACCGATCTCGCGTCCGAGAACGGCAGTGCCCGGGAGTGGCAGTACGCCGGAGAGACCATCGCGTCGAGCCAGTCCTCGACCAATACCACCCCCTACTTCAACACCGGCACGCTGGCGCACGGCTATCGAGGAAGCACCCAGATATCGGACGCTCCTGGGTTGCTCTGGGCCCACCCTGAGAACCACGTGTCCCCGGTCCTGCCCGACAGCTCCGGCTACGACCCACGGGAGATCTACGACGAGGACAACAACACCAGCTGGGTCACGACCCTCGACGGCAGCCCCGTCGTCGGGCAGTTCGCCGGCTGGACCGGTGACCTGCTCTTCAGCTACACCGGGTTCTGGAGCAGCCGGTTCCCTGACGAGATGATCTACCCCACCGCCCCGGCCGTGCTCGCGCAGTCCCCCGGTAGCGAGTCGGATGTCGGAGCGTGGACCGGAGCAAGGTGGCAGGGCACCTACCGGTTCGTCGTCGGCGGAGCCCAGACGGCGATCTCTTCCGGGACACCCGACATCTACGGCCAGTACTGGCACCCGACCCCGATCCCCATCTTCGGCGGCGAGATGGTCTGGCTGACGGCCCGACCACCCGGGATCACCAACGTCGCCGTCCCGGACCCGGACTTCTACCCGTTCGCGATCCTCGACGGCAACACCGGCACGAACATGTACGACTACGCCGTGCACGCCCAGGCTGGCGTCAAGGCTGGGCCGAACGGGCTGAGATACAACATCTCCTTCGAGCCGCTGCTGTACTTCGAGCCCGCGTTGGACTGGGAAGAGGCTGAGGAACCCTTCCTCGGTAGCTCGAGCGCCGACACCGGGGAGTACGTCTACGAGGGCGACGTCGGGACCGGGGTGGCGCCACCGATCCTGTGGTTCGTCTACCAGAAGTGGGGCTTCCTCGGCCAGCACTTCGTGGCCTACGGAGAGGGGCTGGGGGACAACCAGCCAGAGCTGAACGGCAAGTTCTACCTCGGCCCCGGCACGATCACGGCATACCCGTCGCTCGGGGACAGCCAGCCCACGCTGGTGGAGTGGGCCTTCTACCCGGCCGGCCCGAACGCTTACGACGGCAGCCAGGTGATGTTCCCCGGCACGTCGGTCGCCCCGCCCGTGGTGGACGTGGAGCACCAGATCATCGAGTTCATCGTGCCGACCAGCATCACCCTGACCGAGCCGACCGAGTTCCACATTTACGTCATCAACGACAACGGCATGTCCAACGCCCTGTCGCTGATGCTCTACCCGATGATCGACCTCGACATGGAGAGCGGCGAGCCGATCCTGATGACGATCACCGCGGGGATGGGTGAGCATGGGCTCGACCTGCCGGCCGAGGGTCCGACGCTGATGCTGGCGAGCGTCGGCGACCCGATCCCGACCCTCGAGCAGCGCTACTCCCTGATCGAGTTCCCCTACGCGCTGACCGGCCGGGTACCCGAGCGCGCCCCGATCTACCTGACCAGCGCCGAACCGGCCTTCGAGCTGACCGGCGGGGCGCCCAGCACCGGGCTGGACGACCCGGTCAACGTGGCGCTGCCGATGGCGCTGCGCTACCGGCCACTGGACTCCAAGATCACCGCACGGCCGGACCTCGGCACTGGGATGAGCGTCTGGGACTCCAACGAGTCCTCGAGCATGGACTGGAAGTTCAACGTCGCTTCAGCTCCGTACGTCGACGCTGACAACGTGATCAGCTCGCGCAACGGCGAACTGGTCCGCCCCGCAATGGTCTTCCCGGGTGACGCCTGGGCCGAGACGACGGCGAGCTTCGCCGCCGGGCCGCGGCTGACCGTGCTGATGGCTGTGACAATCTATCCCGACCCGCAGCCGCGCTCCTTCATCCTGTCCAGCTTCATCTCCGGCGCCCCGGACCCGGACACCTTCCCGTTCGGGGTCTACATCGAGGGCGACCAGGTCTCCTTCGTCGTCGGCACCAAGCACCAGGTGGTCCGGATCGCCTCCGGCTACCTCGGTCAGCGGCCGGTCATCATCGGGGTCTCGATGAGCGCGGAGGCAATGCGAATGGCGGTCGTGTCGGACAAGGCCTCGATCGTGCAAGTGACCCACCTGCCGCTGACCGCGTCCGGCTTCCGGCTCTACCTCGGCCGGAACAACGACGCCGGCAACCTGCAGATGGCCACGATGGACGTCCTCGACCTCGGGGTCGACCACGTCACCCCGGCCGGGCCGGACCGATTCTGGTCGATCATCAACCGGCTCGACGGGATCTACGGGGTGATGAAGTGAAGCGCCAGCGGGCGATCAACGCGGTCAGCCACGACACCTCCAAGGCGGGCAGCTGGATCTTGCTGGTCCGCCCGCCCGGCGGGGCGCCGATCAACCTCACCCGCTTCCGCGGCGTGCCGGTGGAGATCGGCAACTACTCCTTCAGCGACCCGTTCGGCCCCGGCAGCCTCGAGTTCACCGTCAAGGGGGTCAGCGCGTTCGAGGAGCTCGGGGTGGGAGACCTGACCTGGGCGGTCAAGCACGCCGACGTCGACCTGATTTGGAACGGCGACCTGCCGGCGAACTACCCGAGCGGCTACCGGACCAACGCCGGCGTGATCACCCCGAGCTTCCGCTGGGAGGGCTACATCACCACCTTCGGGGTCGCCAGCTCGAGCGGGCTGAGCATCCAGGCCAAAGGCGCGATGCTGCAGCTGGACAACTGGCTGGCCAAGAGCGAGTACACCTCGCGGCCGCTGCCCTACGAGTGGGCCATCTCGAGGCAGTTCACTGGCAAGCCAGCGCTGCGGCTGATGCCGTTGCGGGTCGTCTGGCCGGCGTGGTGGACGCTGTCCTACCAGCCGGTCTACAAGGCGCCGAGCTGGATGATCCCGGCAGGGGTCCGGATGGGCCAGAAGTGGTCCGGGCTGCTGACCCGCGAGACCGGCTCGATGGACCCGGTGCTGACCAACTACATCCAGTCCCTGATCGGGGCGATGTACACCGAGCGCGGCCGGTTCACCCTGATGCTCGACAGCCACCGCCAGCCGGTCCTCTACCACCAGGACTTCATCAGCTCACCGAGCCCCAAGAGCCTCGAGGTCAACCCGGCCTCCCCGGGCGTGCAGTTCGAGCTCACCACCGACTGGGACCAGTGCCTGACCGACGTCTACGCCCAGGGCACGTCGCTGGCCGGGGTCAGCTACAGCGGGATGCAGGTCAGCAGCGACGGGACGACGACGTACTACCAGCCGGCGGCCAGCCTGCGGCAGACCTACCCGACCAACGTCAGCAACGGCTGGTTCGACCGGGACGTCATGCCCAAGGAGGTCATGATCGAGATGCAGCAGGGCCTCGAGGCGGACGACGCCGCGATCGTGGCCCGGGCCCACCTGGCCCGTTTCTCCGACCCAGGGATGACCGGGACGGTGACGCTCTCGACCGACCCGACCCTCGGCGGCGAGCCGATCAGCCGGTTCCTGGTCCGCGCTGGCATGTCGCTGCACCTGCCCGGGATCGGCGGCAAGGGGATCATGGCGCACATCACCGAGAGCAGCGCCAACCTCGCCGAGGGCGAGGTCAGCCTCACCATCGACACGAAGTTCCGCGACGCCCTGACGGTGCAGGAGGTGCGCACCCGTGGCCGGGACGCCCTGGCCATCTCGCGCTCGCTGGTGGCCGGCCAGTACCGCCCGCCGATCCCGGACCAGATGTGGCCCTGGTCCTACGGCGAGGGCAGCGGCTACGTGCCGTCCAACAGCGTCCTCAACGCCATCCCGCTCTTCAACGGGATGCCGCAGTTCACCCCGTTCCCGTGGACGCCGTGGACGATGACCCACCCGCCGAAGGACAAGCGCTACCGCAGCTGCTACATCCGGATCGCGCCGGCGCAGGCCGACGCCACCAAGAACTGGGCCCTGCAGCGCAGCCCATGGGGCGCCGCGGTGGGCATCCCGGTCCGGATGAGCCAGGCCGGCACCATCCGGCTGCTGCAGGTCGCGGCCTACGACCGGGACGGGCGGATCCTGCGGGTGCCGTTCCACTTCAGCCTCTGGTACCTCGGCAGCGTCAACCCATTGACCATGCCGGCGATCCCGGTGGAGCAGGCCAAGCTCTTCCCGCCATACAAGGCCAACCAGCGCTACCCCTTCGTCAAGGACGCCTTCGAGGGCATCCTGCGCACCGGGGTCCGGGCCGGGCTCAACGACCCGATGTCCTTCGAGAGCGCTGGGCCGGTGCGGATCTACGGCACCTACGACGAGAAGGCCGGCTACTTCCCCGGCTCGATGGCCTCCGGGGACGTCCCGACCGGGCTGCTGATCGACGAGAGCCAATGGAGCTACGACCTGACCGGGCACGGTGACTCGACCTGGGACGAGTACTCGATCGAGCGCAACTTCACCAACTCCAAGGCCGGCAACCTCTACGCGATGATCTACTGCGACGCCCAGCAGGACCAAGAGGTCTTCTTCGTCGGTCGCATGTTCCGGGTCGAGCCCGGCCAAGGAGGCTGAGATGACTGATGGACGGTGGAGCCCGAGCATCATCGAGGGCTGGGTCGATGAGGTCGAGGCGCTGGAGAAGTGGGTCGCGGTCTTCTTCTCCGACCCGATCGGGGTCGACCCGTCCTCGGTCGAGGTGCTCGGTCCGGCCTACGCCCGGTTGGACCCACTCTGGGTCCGCAGTAGCGCGTACAGCCTCACGCTTGACGAGGACGCCGTCTTCCGGGCCCTCGCCCCCGGCACCTCGATCGCCGCGATGGGCGTGATGACCGGCCCGTTCAGCAACGTGCTGGTCTGCCGGGAGATGGTCGTGCCGATTCGCTCCTACCCGACCGGCGGGACCTTCGCCGTCGACGTCGGCGAGTGGGTCATCGGCATCCAGGTGCCCTCCACGCCCTGATTTTGGGCAAAAAAAGGGGAGGCCCGGACCCCCGCTCCCCCTATGTAAGGGGAGCGGGGGCCGGGGTCCATCCCATGCCTTGCCGTGCCCAGCCCTGCCTAGCCGGACCAAGCCGGACCTGACCGAGCCGAACCTTGCCCTGTCGCGCCGCGCCGTGCCGACACCTAGCCAGAGCACACCCGACCCGATCCCGCCATGCCCGGCCAAACCCTGCCGGACCTAACCGTGCCGTGCCCTGCCACGGCAAGCCCAACCGACGCCACGCCGGACCGCGCCATGCCCGACCGTTGCTCACCAGAGCCAACCGGGCCGAGCCTGTCCTTGCCGTGCCAGGCCTTGCCAGGCCTTGCCATGCCAATCCCAGCCGCGCCTAGCCCTGCCGGACCTAGCCGCGCCAAACCCGACCGGACCACGCCGTGCCTAGCCCCGCCGAACCCGACCGAGCCTTGCCGTGCCAACCCTCGGCTTGCCACTCCATGCTCCGCCCAGCCGAACCTAGCCTGGCCACTGCGAACCGGACCAAGCCAAACCATGCCGTGCCATCCCCAGCCTTGCCCTGCCAAGCCGAACCGCGCCTGGCCTGACCAGGCCATGGCTTGCCCAGCAAGACCATCCCTCGGCCAGCCAGTCCACACCAGACCACGCCGAACCCTGCCCTGCCCGGCCTCGCCATACCCTGCCTAGCTCTGCCCTGCACTGCCCTGGCACACCGTGCCTAGCCCGGCCAGACCAGGCCATACCTCGCCGGGCCACACCAAGCCATGCCAAGCCGAGCCCTGCCGTGCCAGACCTAGGCCTGCCAAACCTAGCCCTGCCACGCCAGGCCATGCCCAGCCCGACCTCAGTCGTAGGTGATCCGCTCCATGTTGACGACGCTGAAGCGACCGAAGGTGGGGCGGAAGTCGCCGACACCGACGTACCGGCCGGCAGCGACGAGCCGGTCGTGCAGCTGGTTGAAGTTGATGTACTCCGGGGTGAGCACCTGCAGCTCGACGGTGGCCTGCCAGTCCTTGGCGACACCGGGCCGGGTGCGACTGATGCCCTGGCGCTGGACCATCACCCGACGGGTGTCCAAGAAGTCCCACTGACCGATCGGCTTGCCCTCGTAGAGGATCGGAGCGAGCTCGGTCAATGGCACGACGCACGTCTTGTAGAGCGTCTTGCCCGAGGCTCGGCTGGAGCGCGGGTCCTGGATGTTGCGGGCCGACTCGGCGACCGATTGGCGCAGGTACTCGCCGGGCAGGCAGATGTTGCCGTCCTCGTCGCGGTAGACGTAGGACTCGACGTTGTCGGTCTTCTTCATCTCGCTGCCCTTGGGGGCCGCGGCCTTCTCGGCGATGGCCTCCACCGACCAGCGGTGGAACAGGATCGGCACGATGCCACGGATGGTGACTCGGACCTGGTAGGGCTCGGACAGGATGACATCCGAGGCGGCGTCGTTGCTGACCGGGGTGAAGGACGTCGCCCCGTTGGTCGACGGGGGTGATGCTGCTGCGGTCTTCGCAGTTCGTGGCATGGCAATCTCCTTGGGTCGAGGTGGTGCTCGTGGGCCTTGGGACGGTGCCCCCGCGAGGCTCCCGCTACAGGAAGAAGAGGACTGCAGCGGGAGCCAGGGGGCCTCTCATCCCAAGGAGGTCTAGTCCTCGCCGTCCGGCCCGCCGATGCGCGAGCCGAAGGTGGCGGAGGAGGGGCGCAACGGGGTCTGCTGGCCGCCGCCGGAGAACCGGCCGCGAGAGCGGTTGCGCAGCGCCTCGAAGACGGCCCAGATGGCCTCTCCGATGGTGATCACGACGGCGAGGGCCTGGGTGGTCCGGGTGACCGTGGCCGTGGTGGCCTCCGGGTTGGTGGACATCGCGTTGTTGTAGGAGCGCAGCGCCATGATGGCGGCGAGTCCGATGGAAAGGATCGTCAGCATTCGTACAGCCCTTCTGCTTGGTGCATTCGTTGAGCAATCTTGTTCGGGTAGTACTGCGGGAGCAGTGCTCGGACGTACTCGGATCGAGCCGTGATGGCCCGCCAGATGTGCAGTGCCTCCTCGTCGCCGTTGGCGAACTCCTCGATCGGCCTGAGCGCGATCGGGGTGTTGACGTTCATCCGCTTGCGCACGTCGGTCCAACGCGGGTTGTCGACGTAGTTCGCGTCGATCAGCCGCTGTACCGCCGCGGCTACCCATTTGGGACCATCCTGCGGATCGCTCCATTCGTCGAAGGTCTCGTTCCAGATCTGCTCGGAGATGTCGTCACCGAGGATCGACCAGCCGTTGACGACGTCCCAGACGTCGAATGCGGAGAGGCAGAACTCGGTGTGCTCCTCGAAGATGCAGATCTGCAGGATGTCGTCCCAGAGCGAGGCCCGCAGCCGGCGCTCGGCGTGCCCGACCAGCCGAATTGCGGCCGCCACCTCGTCGGCGGTGACCAGCGGATAGCAGGACCAGAAGGGGTACGGGTGCACCTCCTCGGTCCGGCGCCATCCCTCGGCAGAGAGGCCGTCGTCGATATCCGGCATGTCGCAGATGGCGAGGTAGAACGGGAACGCCTCGTTCAGGATGTCCCAGGTGTTGTCCATCGCGTCGATGACCGGGACCGACTTGGGGTTTGGCCAGCCATCCATCTCCATCGCGTTCGGATGGGTCAGCGTGAGCACCTCGGCCTGGTAGAGGTAGGCGCCGTCGGCGTCGGTCATGTACCAGACCGTGCCGTCCGGGGAGGACGGGTCGACGACGGGATGCAGATGTGCGACCCGCATCCCGTCGCCCGGGTCCCGTAGGGACTCTAGCTCGACGTCGCTGAACTGCACCCCGACGGAGCGCAGGTCAGCGACTTGCCGGTCCCAGAGAGCCACTGCTCAGGTGGTTCGCCGGACACTGGCCTTGCCGGCCGGGTGCCCGCGCCGGGCCGCCCGGTTGACCGGAGTCACCGGGGAGCCGTTCGAGGTGTCTGTCACGGCCTCTCCGGCCGTCTCGATGTCCGCCGTGAGGTCGGCCTCGGTGGCCTCGACGATCTTGGCCGCCTGGGTGCCGGCGGTCTTGGCCTGGCCCCGGAACTTGTTCCAGGTGGAGGTGACCTCGGACTCCCACGGAGCCACCGCGCCCCACAGCATGAGGCCGGTGCCGACGATCATCGCGGGGGTCAGCAGCGCCCCCAGCGGCAGCAGGGCCAGCATCATGACGCCGCGGCGACCGAGCAGCAGGGTGCCGGCCGTGCGGGCCAGTCGCATCGCGACCGAGTCGGTGTGCAGCAGGCCGCCGAAGGTCTGGGCGAACCAGAGGATGACGCTGTTGACGACGCCGACCCGACGCTCGGACTTGGTGGACCGGCCACCGACCACGGTGAGAGCCGGCTCGCCGAAGAGGAACTCGCGCATCGAGCGCATCCGGTCGCTGATCCAGTTGCGGATCCCACCGTCGGACTTGTTCGCCAGTGCCCGCTCGGTCCAGGTGTAGCCCTTCGCGAACAGGTCGAGGACCCAGCCGATGGGCCGCAGCACGAAGCCGATTGCCTTGCGGCCGTAGGAGGTCGAGGTGGCCAGCAGGCCAGCGCCGAGCAGGCCGTCCGGGCCGAGCAGGGAGACGATCCGCCCACCCTGCACCCTGGCCCAGCGGTAGCCTCCTGCGACGCGATCACCGACCGCGTCCAGATGGAGTGTCCTCTTGAGCCAGTTCCAGGCGCTCGAGAAGAAGCCGGCGATCTTGCCGAAGAAGGTGCGCACTCCGTTGCGCACCGAGGTGCCGAGTCCGGGAGCGCTGTCGCTCGGGACAAGGCGGATGGAAGGCTCGCGCTCGAGCCTTGCTGCACCTGCAGTCATGGTCTTTCTCCTTGGGGTTGGTGCTTGGTGTTGGACATGGCAAAGGGCCCGGCCGCCGAAGCAACCGGGCCCTTCTGAACCCTGGAGGGGATTCAAGTACCAGTGAACCGAGAGGGGTTTTGCCTGTCCGTAGACGAGGTGATCCCCTCCCTTTTCAGTGGTAATACTACGCGGCTATATTGCCAGCCGCAAGCATAGGCAAACGAATCAGGCCGTAGGCACCGGGCCGTACCGCCTGACGAATCCGAAGTAACAGTCCTTGAGCGTGTCGCCGGCGGACTGGAGTTCGCCGTAGGTGGCGAACGCCTTGGCCTGCTCGAGGGCCAGCCTCGAGTCCCTGTTCCACAGGGCCTTTCGGGTCCGCAACGTCTCGGTGGCGTAGATGTCGATCTCGCCGTCGAGGTAGACGATCCCGTTGACGGTGGTGCGCTCTGCCATCACTGCTCCTTCTCGATTGCCTGGGTGACTTCCTCGTCGAAGTCCTCCTCCGGCTCGAAGAGCTCGGAGGTCAACATGTAGCCGCTGAACAGGACCAGCCCCACGATGACCAGCAGGACCACGTGGTAGGCCTTCTGCTCACCGATGGTCGAGTAGTCCGTGCTGGACCAGATCTGCCAGCCGCGGAACAGCCACCAGGCGCCGAAGACGACGATGGCTCCGCGGATCGCCCAGTAGAGCGCGACCAGGAACCAGAAGACGGTCTTGTCGATCACGTCGGCTCCTCCTCCAGCGGCATGTCGTGCAGCAGCCGCAGCACGGCTTCCATGGTCTCGGCGGCCACGGCGTACTCGATCCAGAGGTCAGTCTCGTCAGCCTTGTCGGCATCCCCGAGGTCGGTCCGGTACCAATCCTTGAGGGTCTCGACCTTCTCGGGGGTCAGCGTCGGGGTGCCGGTGAACTCGGTCGGGATCGTGGTGCTCACGTCGCCATCTCCATGGCACTGCGCGGCACCCGGAACCTGGTGGCGATCTCCTCGGCGAGCCAGGGGTTGTCGTAGAGGACCCGCAACACCCACTCGATCGCCGCGGCTCCGGTCTGGTACTCGGCCCAGGCGTCCGCATCACCTCTGTCGGCCGCCGCGTCGGCGTCGCTCAGGTAGCTGAGGTACTCGGCCTTGAACAGCTTGACCTTGTCGGGGTCGAGCACCGGGATACCGATGAACTCGACCGGGGTCGTCGGCGAGGCGGTCATGACGTCGCCGCCAGTCGCTCGCCAGCCTCGACCCAGAGGTCAGCCTTGTCGGGGCAGTAGGCCCGCACCCCGAAGCCGGCTGCGACCCCGAAGACGTGTCCGGCGTTCGGGTGCTGGTCGAGCACCTGCAGGATAGTGGCTTCGGCCTCGGTCACCGTGGTAGCCAAGCACATCGCCTGAGCGAACTCGCGGGACTCCTGGTCGTCGTAGAGCCCGGCGGCGTGCATCTCCGCGAGATACGTCTGCTCCGCGGTGTGCGAGGTGCTCGTGGTCGATCCCGACACGGCCGAGTAGGCACCGAAGATGAGGGCGAGCGCCAGCAGCCAGCGCCACCGGGCCCTCATGACGTCAGCTCCCAGGAGATGCCCTCGGTCATCACGAGCGCGAAGTCGTCGGCCGGCCGGGTGGCCATGAACTCTGCCGACTTGAACTCGAGCGGCAGCAGGTGCGAGTTGACCAGGAAGGCCTGCTGCACCGTGCTCAGCTGGTTCCAGCCGAGCGAGACGAGTCGGGGGTTGCTGCGCATCAGGTAGGCCCAGATCTCATCGACTACCTGCTGGGTGCTCTGGGTGATCGGGTAGACCCGGAAGTCCAGCGAGAGCGCCATCACCCGGTGGGTGACGATCGGCAGCATGTCGTCCGGGTAGCGCCGGAAGAAGGCCACCATCGGGGCCAGGCTCAGCGCGGTCTGCTCGCGCTCGAGGATCCGCATGGTGTTGGGGTCGTACTCCAGCGGCGATGGCATCGCGCGGAGGTCGTCGACGCTCATGGTGAGGCTGAGGTCGATGCCTGTCGGAAGGGCAGTGTTGTCAGACACGGGGTGTCTCCTTGGTGGGGGGGATGAGAAAAGGCCCCTCGCTTGTGCGAGAGGCCTGAGCATTTCCGGGCATGGTGACCGGTCCTGCTTGTGGTACAAGTATGACACGTATTACCACCCAATGCAAGCGTTTCGCCTAGTGCAGCACGCCTGGCTGGATGGGCCGGCCGAGGAACTGCTCGAGCACCTGACGGACCTCTTCGATGGTGCTCAACGGCGCCGGCGTCGGCGGGGTCTCGCGGATCAGCATGATCTGATGGGCCCCGCCGTGCCTGATGATGTGGTGGGTCACCAGTAACCGCGGCACGTGCAGGTAGATCAGCGGGTCGTCGTTCCCGAAGCGCTTCCAGAACCGTGGCGGGTCGTGGTCCAGGAAGACGGTGTAGGCGGCGAACGGGGACGCTTCGACCAGGTCCCCGCCCGCCTGCACGGTCATGTGCTGTCCGTTGTTCAGGGACAGCTCAGCTCCCGCGGCCGAGCCGATGTCGCCATACGCGTCGATGTGGGCGAAGACCTGCTCGATCGTGGGAGTCGCTGGCATGTCCCCATCTCCTAGACCTTGATGCCGGCCATCTGCCGCAGCACCCGAGCCGCCCGAGCCTTCGGCTCCTCGACCCGCAGCAGCTGACGCGAGACGTAGGTGTCAGGGTTCTGGACGGTCCGGTAGTGGTCGCTCCACTCCGTCGTGGCCATGAGAAGACCGTAGCCCGTGCCCTTGATGTGCTCACAGGTTGTGCCGGAAAGGATGGTCTTGACCGCGGCCCGGTTCTCGAGCTGGTTGTCGTTCTTGCGCGGGCCGTTCTCGTCGCTGACCGGGAAGATCCGCTTGAGGTAGGTGTCCTCCTGGCGGGCAGTGGTCTTCCACAGTGCCAGCTGCTCGGCGAACTCCACCCAGCGTTGGCCCTCCCCGCGAGCGGCGATCATCTCCTGGCGGAGTTCGGTGATCCGCTCCTGCCAGTTGGAGGTGTGCCGGATGGTCCGCCCGTAGGCTCGGCCATCCGTCATCTCGGCGGTGTTGAAGGTGTTGCCGCACTGGATCCGGATGTTGGTCGGGAAGAGCTTCAGTCCGCCTTGCCCGTCGTGCCGGCTGTTGATCGCGCAGAAGGTGAAGTTCGGGCTGTTGTCCCACGGCATCGACAGCGGGGTGCTGAAGAAGACCAGGGCGACGATCTGCCGCCCGCCGTAGAGGCTCATCAGCGCCTCGAACTCGACGTGCTCGTCCTCCTCGATCCCGAGCACCTCGTCGATCACATCGCCGAACTGGGCGTTGTTGATGACCTGATAGCTCCTGGGACGGATCGCCAGAACCGCGTTGGTGTCGTCCCGGAAGATGGCCTGATACTCGGGCACCTCGGTGGTCCGTCGCAGGGACGTCTCCGGGTCAACCTCGTCCGGGCCCATCCAGTCGACGTGGACCTTGCCGGTCTGAACCTCCCACAGGAGGCCGGCTTGTTGGCGAGCTGCCTCCCAGGTGCGCGGGCTCTCCTTCAGCACCGCGTTCTCTTGTCGGTGCCAGCTCGGCTCGCGGACCATGAAGCCGCTGTCCCAGGCGCTGCTCATCGGGTCCTCCACGGATATGACATCATTTCAATGACTCCTTCTCTTAGGGGTGTTGGGGTGCATGGCAAGGGCCCAGCCGGCTAATCTCCTCCGGCTGGGCCCTTCTCCGTCGTGCTAGGAGTTCTTGGCGGTGGTCTTGGCCCGAGCCTTGGGGGCCGGGTCAGGCGCGGGAGGCTCCTTTGCGGCGGTGCCACCACGAAGCTCCGCGGCGATCGCCTGGCACCTGGCGGTACGGGAGCGCTGGTGGAACCAGGAACCGATCAGGTCGATCTCGTCGGCCAGCTCCTTGAGCCTGGCCGCTGACACGGTCACGGCTCAAGAGGCGAGGCATCGTCGGAGCGCTTGGCACCTGACTTCTCCTCGCGAGTCCGTAGCGCCTTCTGGCGCTCGTCCTGGGCCTCCTTCAGCTCCTTGACGCGCTTCTCGTTGCGCTTCACGAGCTTGGGGTCGGGGTCGGTCTCGGCCGGCTCCCAGCCGTCGTCGGAACCGACGACGACACGGTTGATGCCCTGAGCGTCCGGAGCGGTGAGCGGAAGCAGGTTCGAGCTCGCCGGCTGCGAGATGCTGAGGTCGTCGTCGTCAGTCGTGTCGTCGTCAGTCGAGGTGTTGGTCACCTTCGGGTCCTCGGACTTCTCGGCCGTGGTGGAACGGGATGTTGCCATGGCTACTCCTTTGTCGGGTCCTTCGGAATGACGGTAGTCCGCGCTCCCGATGGGGGAGCGTCATCTGGTGGGAGAAACGGCGTGTCGCCTGCGGCAGCAGCCAAAGCGCCGATGTAGGAGGCCTTGTCCCCGGAGCCGGAGGTCGCCCCGATCACCACGGTGTTGTGGCTGCGGCCGCCCTCGAGGTGCTTGAGCAGGGCGATGGCCTCGATCAGTCGGACCCGGTCCATGATGATGCCCCGGACCTCCTTGACGGCAGCCAGTGACCC